>DATGRZ010000469.1:0-4542 GCA_035303065.1 Ruania sp. | reverse complement strand
CCTGGGTGATCGCCAGGCCGAGGAGGTCCAGGTGGGCGTCGGTGAAGGCGTCGCACACCACAGCGGCATCGCTCGAGGTGGCCAGCAGCGTTGCGAGGCGCCCAGCGGCGCCCGGCTCGTACTCCGTCCAGGGGAGCGTGCCCACCGGCAGAGACGTCTGCGCCCCGAGGTGGCGGGCCAGGTCCGACTCGGTGCTCGGGGTGCTCGGGTGGGCGCGCATCGTGGGCTGCCGGTCCAGGCGGAACACCTGGTCCCCGTCCCGGGCGAAGTGGTGGCCGAAGAACGTGTACCGGCCGAAGTCCGGCTGGGCGAAGACCACTGGCACCGGAGCGGTCCCGAACACCTCCCGGGCGAGCTCCAGGACCCGGCCCAGGCTGCCCTGCTCCGGTGAGGAGTCCGCAGTGGAGCAGGCCTTGTACTGCACGATCGGTGCCTGCTGCCGGGCGAACCAGTCCAGCACGGGCCGCAGCTCGGCGGTGAGCTCCTCAGTGCGCAGCGAACGGGCGACACCGGCGATGCCCACCACCTCGGCATCGCTGGCTATCGCCGCAGCGTCCTCCACCGAGGTGGCCAGCACACCGGTCAGGCCGGCCCGCCGCAGCTGCAGCAACGCATCCACCGAACCGGTGAAGTCGTCGCCGTAGAAGCCGATCCTCATCGCGGCGGCCCGAAGGTGTCCAGCGCTGTCGCCAGCTCCGGCACCTCGCGGGCCCGCTCGGCCAGCTCGACCCCCGCCAGCGCAGCAGACCAGGCCTCCCGCATCGCGCGCACCCCAGCGGCCGACCCGTCCGGGTGGCCATGGATACCGCCGCCGGCCAGCACCAGCAGACGCTCGGAGGCCACCTGCTGGTAGGTACGGCTGGCGAGTGCCGCCGTCTGCCCGGAGGAGAGCACCGGGATGGCGTCGTACCCACCGAGCAGCGGAGTTCGCACCGCGGCGATGGCGGCGAGCACCTGCTCGTCGGTCTCGTAGAACTTGTTGCTCAGCCCGTTGGTGTGCACGTGGTCGGAGCCGAGCAGGCGGGAGAGCTTCTGGAACACCTGGAAGTCGATGCCCAGCTGCGGGGAGCGGGAGCAGGCCCCGAACATGGTGCGGTGGCCGTGGATCGGCAGCTCGGAGCGGGCGCGCAGGTACTGCAGCCCGGCCAGGCCGACCGTGTTCACGCAGACCATCACACAGGTGCCGCCGGCAGCGCGGACCAGATCGTGGTTCGGGCCCAGCCGGTCGATGTCGTCGGTGATGTTGAACGCGTACATCGGCATCCGCCCGTTGCGGTCCGCAGCACGGTGCAGCGCGTCCATCACCGCCTCCACCCGGACCGGCAGCGGCAGGGTGGGGGAGCTGCCCTGCAGCTCGTCGTCCTTGATGAAGTCGATGCCGGCGTCGGCGAGCTCGGTGACCAGCTCACCGAGCTGCTCGGCGGTCAGACCGATGCTCGGCTTGACGATCGTGCCCAGCAGCGGACCAGACGTGCGGCCGACCAGGTCCGCAGTGCCGTCCCAGCCGAACTGCGGCCCGGGGTAGGCCTCGGCGAACTCGGTGGGCAGGTCCAGGTCCATCAGCCGCAGTGCACCCACGTCGCGGATCTCGAACAGGTTGCCCGCCACCGCGGCGAGCAGGTTCGGTACCGACGGACCGAAGTTGTGCAGCGGGAACTCGATGCTCACCCGCACCCGGCGGGCCTGCGCCCAGTCCCCGGAGGCACCAGGCAGCGGGGACTGCCCGCTGAGCGGCACCTCGGTGATGTCGGTGACGCGGGCGGCGAAGCGGCGCTTCAGCTCGTCGGTCTCCCGCGCGACCGACACGAACGTGCCGCTGGACTGCTCACCGGCCATCACTGCGGCGGCACGTTCCGGTTCCAGGGCGGTCTCGATCTCGTAGACCGCGGTCACGACGCTCATCGATGCTCCTTCGCGTGGCCGCGCACGACTGTCGGCCACCGATCGCATCAAGCCTATGCATGAATGAATGGACGTGCAAGATTGGCCGAGCGCGCTGCTCTCAGCGCGGGTCCCAGCCGCCCAGCAGGCGGCGCGGATCCCGGAGCTGGGCGGCCTCGTCGGCGGTGAGCGGACGAGCCATCGGATCCCGGCCGGACAGGTCCAGCGGCTGCCCGTCGAGCGTGGTGCTGCCGTGCTCGGCCAGCTGCAGGCGCGAGGTGTCCCACTGCTCGCTCCGGTCGGTGGCGAGCCAGCCGGCCGGTGCGATGTGCGCGTCCATCGCCGCGTCGATGAACACCACCTGGCTCCCGCCGAACCGGGAGAGCTCCACCCTGCTGAGCCAGCTGGCCCCGTCCGGGACCTCAGCAGCCCTGGTCAGCCGGACGTCCACGAAGACTGCCCCCGGACCGCCGTCGGCGTTGCGCAGCTGGGTGTAGTAACCAGGCCCGACCGCCTTCAGCTCGGTGCGCTCGACGAACAGCGCCCCCGAGCCCCAGACGAAGTCCACATCGCCCTCCACGTAGCTGTCCGCCAGGTAGCAGGAGCCCTGCAGGCGGACCGTGTCTTGCCGGCTGAGCAGCCGCGTGTCCCGGACCCGGATCCGCTCCCCGTTGCCGCGCAGCGCCTCGGCCTGCCCGCCGCCAGCAGGCGTGGTGTTCTGGATAGTCAGCTGCTCCACGGTCACGTCGTCGGCGTCGATGCCCAGCACTGCGCGCCAGCAGTTGAACCGGTCGGAGGAGGGGATCGCCCGCTTCGGGCAGCAGCTGCTCTCGATCGGCTCGCCGCGCATCGCGGCATCTCCGTTGAGCACGTCGTTGTTGGCGTAGCCGATCACAGTGCGACGGCGGCCGGCACCGCGCAGGGTCAGGTTCCCCTTGGTCTGCGGGACGTACACGATCTCGGTGTAGGTGCCGGCGGCGATCTGCACCAGCACGTGCCGCTGGTTCTGCTCCGGGACGTGGTCGACCGCCCCCTGCACCGTGCAGAAGTCCCCGGCGCCGGTGGCATCCACGGTCAGGGTGGTCACATCGCGTGCCGGCAGCGTGCCGGTGCGGAACGACCAGGCGTCCTCGGCGGCCACCCCCCGGTGACCGATGACGAACCCCGGGTCGACCGTCACCGTGTAGTGCTGCTCCGGCTCCAGGGTGACCGGGAGCACCACGGTGACCTCACCGCCGTCGACCAGGACCGGGTGGTAGTGCCACAGGTGCAGCTCGCCGTGGTCGGAGCGGGCCCCGCCGATCGTGCGCCGACCCACCCGGGGGTCGGCCAGGTCCACGTGTGCCGCCAGGGTGCCGTCCTCGTTGCGGACCTCCAGCCGCCCGGTGCTGCCGAGCCGGACCGGGTGGTCGAAGCGCAGCCGCAGCGGTGTGTCCACGCACACCCTGGTGCCGGTCGGAGACAGCTGGACGTCGGCCATTCCTCACCACCCTGGTGCCAGGTTCTTCTCCGGGCCGGTCCTGGACAGGACACGGCACCGGCACGCCCTGCGCATTATACGCATTCCAGGCTAGGGTTATTGCGCAGACTGCGCGTCAAGAGCGTGCGAAGGGAGACCGATGAGTCCTGTCAGCCCGGCCCGTCCGCAGAACGTCGGGGAACGCGCCGCCCAGATCCTTGCCCGCGTGGCGGCACCGACGTTCGCCGACCGGGTGCTGGACATCACCGACTTCGGCGCGGTCGGCGACGGCACCACCGACTGCACCGCCGCGCTCGCAGCAGCGATCGAGGCGTGCTCGAGAGCCGGGGGTGGACGGGTGCTGGTCCCCGCCGGCCGCTACCACACCGGGGCGGTGCACCTGCTCGACGACGTAGACCTGCACCTGGCCGACGGTGCGGTGCTCGCGTTCAGCCAGGACCCGGACGACTACCTGCCACCGGTGCGCACCCGGTACGAGGGGATGGACTGCTACAACTACTCCCCGTTCCTGTACGCCAACGGTCGGCGCAACGTCGCCCTGACCGGTCGTGGGGTGGTCGACGGGGGCGCCGACGCGGAGCACTGGTGGAGCTGGGTGAAGGCACCCGCACCGCACGAGGGCCCGGCGAAGCAGCGGCTGCTGGCAGCGGCCGCGGCGCGTGTACCGGTGCAGGAGCGGGTGTTCGGCGACGGGCACCACCTCCGCCCTAACCTGCTGCAGCTGGTGGACTGCCAGAACGTGCTGGTCTCCGGGATCACCTTCCGCCGGTCACCGATGTGGACCGTGCACCCGCTGCGATGCACCAACGTGACGGTCCGCGGCATCACCGTGGACAGCCACGGACCGAACAACGACGGCTGCAACCCGGAGTCCTGCCGGGACGTACTCATCGAGGACTCCACGTTCGACACCGGCGACGACTGCATCGCGATCAAGTCCGGCAAGGGCCCGGACGGGTGGCACCCCGACCAGGCCACCATCGGGGTGGTGGTCCGGAACTGCCGGATGCGCGCCGGCCACGGCGGGGTCACTGTGGGCAGCGAGGCCAGCGGGGGAGTGGCTGACGTCGTCGCCTACCGGTGCCAGATGTCCAGCCCGGACCTGCAGCGGGCGCTGCGGATCAAGACCAACGCCGAGCGCGGCGGGTATGTGCGGGACCTCCTGTTCGCCGACATCGAGG
>DATGRZ010000468.1:0-12540 GCA_035303065.1 Ruania sp. | reverse complement strand
CTCGTTGACCGTGGCATCCTGATCACCCTGAGGAGGACCCGTGCCTGATCTACGCATCGTGCAGCTGACCGGCAGCACCGCCGGCGGTATCGGCCGCCACGCGCGTTCCCTGGCCGTCGCCCTGTCCGCAGACCACCGGGTGATCCTGGCCGGGCCAGCGGACGTGGTCGCCGCACCGGGTGGCAGGGTGCACCCGGTGCAGATCGAGATCGCCGACCGGCCGCAGGTCTCCGACGCCCGGAACCTCGCCCGGATCCGCACCGTGGCCCGCGGTGCGGACGTGCTGCACGCCCACGGTCTGCGGGCCGGGGCACTCGCGGCACTCGCGCTGAGCACACCTGCCCTGTCCCGCACTGCCCTGGTGGTCACCCTGCACAACGCCCCGGTCGGTTCCGGAGGCGTGCGCACCATCGCCGGTGGCCTGCTGCGCGCGATCGCCGCGCGTGCCAACGCCGTCCTGGGGGTGAGCTCGGACCTGGTGGACTGGGCCGCCCAGCACGGCGCCCGGCTCACCGAGCGCGCCCTGGTCCCGGCCCCGCAGACCAGGGCGGGCACCCCGCTGCACGGGGCTGCGCGGCGTGCGCTCGGCCTCAGCCCGGAGCACCGGCTGGTGCTCACCGTCGCCCGGTTGGCGCCGCAGAAAGGACTCGGCCTGCTCGCCGACAGTGCCGCTCTGCTGGCCGACCGGGTCCCGGAAGCACGATGGCTGGTCGCCGGTGGCGGCCCGCTGCTGGACGACCTGGCGGACCAGGTGCTCGGCGAGGACCTGCCGGTCATCCTGCTCGGTCGCCGCGACGACGTCCCCGACCTGCTCGCCAGCGCCGACGTGCTCGTCTCCACCAGCGCATGGGAGGGACAGCCGATCAACGTGCAGGAGGCGCTCGCCGCCGGGGTGCCCGTGGTGGCCACCGACGTCGGCGGCACCGGCGAGGTGACCGGTGCGGCGGCCCGGCTGGTGCCCTACCCGGACCCGGACGCGCTCACCACCCAGATCACCGCCGTGCTGCGGGACGCGGACCTCGCCGACGAGCTGCGCACCGCCGGGCTGCGTCGGGCCGGTGAGCTCCCCACGCTCGCCGACGCGCTACGACAGACCCTCGGAATCTACGCCAGGGTGATAGCGTAGAAGCCCGTGGTGATCTCTTCGGACCGGCACTCCGGGCAACTCGTCAGCGTTCCGCGGCACATCTTCGTCACCGGCGGGGTCGCATCCTCGCTCGGCAAGGGACTGACCGCCTCCAGCCTCGGCCACCTGCTGCGCGCACGCGGGCTGCGGGTGACGATGCAGAAGCTCGACCCGTACCTGAACGTGGACCCGGGCACCATGAACCCGTTCCAGCACGGTGAGGTGTTCGTCACAGAAGACGGTGCCGAGACCGACCTGGACATCGGCCACTACGAACGATTCCTCGACGTGGACCTGGACGCCGGCGCGAACGTGACCACCGGCGTCGTCTACTCCACTGTGATCGCCAAGGAGCGACGCGGGGAGTACCTGGGCGACACAGTGCAGGTCATCCCGCACATCACCGACGAGATCAAGCGCCGGATGCGCGCCCAGGCTGCCGGCCCCGGACCACGTCCGGACGTGATCATCACCGAGATCGGCGGCACTGTCGGGGACATCGAGTCCCAGCCCTTCCTCGAGGCGGCTCGTCAGGTTCGCCAGGACGTGGGGCGGGACAACGTGTTGTTCGTGCACGTCTCCCTGGTGCCCTATCTCGCCCCCAGCGGAGAGCTGAAGACCAAGCCCACCCAGCACTCCGTGGCCGCCCTGCGCAGCATCGGCATCCAGCCGGACGCGATCGTCTGCCGTGCGGACCGAGACATCCCCGACCCGGTGAAGGCGAAGATCGCCGCCATGTGTGACGTGGACCGGGAGGCAGTGATCACCTGTGTGGACGCACCGAGCATCTACGACATCCCGAAGGTGCTGCACAGCGAGGGTCTGGACGCCTACGTGATCCGCCGCCTGGCCATCCCGTTCCGGGACGTGGACTGGGACACCTGGCACACGCTGCTGGAGCGGGTGCACCACCCGGTGGACGAGGTGGAGGTGGCTCTGGTCGGCAAGTACATCGACCTGCCCGACGCCTACCTGTCCGTGACCGAGGCGATGCGAGCCGGCGGTTTCCACATCAACACCCGGGTGAAGATCCGCTGGGTCCCGGCTGACGACTGCGCAACTGAGGATGGCGCCAGCAAGGCGCTGCGCGGGGTGGACGGTGTGCTGGTCCCCGGCGGGTTCGGTGTGCGCGGTATCGAGGGCAAGCTCGGCGCCCTGCGCTGGGCCAGAGAGCACCAGGTACCCACTCTGGGCCTGTGCCTGGGCCTGCAGTGCATGGTGATCGAGTACGCCCGCAACGTGCTCGGCCTGCCCGAGGCGTCCTCCACCGAGTTCGACCCGACGAGCGCCGACCCGGTGGTGGCGACCATGGCAGAACAGCTGAGCATCGTCGAAGGGGCCGGGGACCTGGGTGGCACGATGCGGCTGGGTGCCTACGAAGCCGTACTCGAACCAGGCTCCCTGGTCGCCGAGGTGTATGGCAGCGAACGGGCCTGTGAACGGCACCGGCACCGTTACGAGGTGAACAACTCCTACCGGGACGCACTGGCGGAGGCGGGCCTGCAGATCTCTGGGCGGTCCCCGGACTCCTCACTGGTGGAGTTCGTGGAGCTGGACCGCACCGAGCACCCCTACTACGTGGCCACCCAGGCGCACCCGGAGTTCAAGTCCCGTCCCACCCGCGCGCACCCGTTGTTCATCGGGCTGATCACTGCTGCGCTGGAGCGGCAGCGGGAGACCCGGCTGCTCGAGGTGGAGCCCGCCGCCCGTGGCTGAACCCAGCACCGAGCACCAGGCGGTGCAGGACCAGCGGGCCGACCTGCCGGTCACCGGCCGCGAGGTGCTGCACGCCGGCAAGGTGTTCGACCTGGTGGGGGAGCAGGTCGACCTGGGCGCCGGAGGGCAGGTGTACCGGGAGTTCCTCGCTCACCCCGGGGCGGTCGCCGTGGTTGCCCTGGACGAGGCCGAGCGGGTGG
The DNA here is from genome assembly GCA_035303065.1 of Ruania sp. Taxonomy (GTDB): domain Bacteria; phylum Actinomycetota; class Actinomycetes; order Actinomycetales; family Beutenbergiaceae; genus Ruania. Next base: position 9,498 of record DATGRZ010000468.1, on the reverse strand, counting down.
CGCTGCTGCGCCAGTACCGCCACCCGGTCCGTGCGTACCTGTGGGAGGTGCCTGCCGGGTTGCTGGACGTGCCCGGTGAGGAGCTGCTCGCAGCCGCCCAGCGTGAGCTCGCCGAGGAGGCGGACCTGCGCGCGGCCACGTGGCACACCCTGGTGGACTTCTGCACCACCCCGGGTGGCAGCGACGAACGCATCCGCATCTTCCTCGCCCGGGACCTGACCGCGGTGCCGGAGGCGGACCGGTTCGCCCGGGAGGCCGAAGAGCTGGACATGCCGTTGACCTGGGTGCACCTGGACGAGGCGCACGCCGCGGTGCTGGCCGGCCGGATCCACAACCCCTCGGCAGTGGCCGGCATCCTCGCGGCGCACGCGGCGCGCGCCACCGGCTGGCAGTCGCTGCGCCCCGCGGACGCCGCCGACCCCCTTCCGCGCTGACCCACCCGCACCCCGCGCTGAAACGATTCAGGCGATACTTGGCCCGCCGGGTCGTGCTCCCGGGTATCGCCCCCGCGCAGGAGTTGTCGCCTCCGCAGTGGGTGGCGGGAGCCATCGCCTCCGCAGTGGGCGCAGGAGCCATCGCCTTCGCGGCGGGGCGTGGTCCAGCTGGCGGCAATCAGTGCTCCGCGGTCACGGGTACTGTGGGTTCGGCCGCCGTCAGATCCGCCCGCGATGCCCGCTCGGACATCCCGGCCACCGTCCACGCGGTGGTCACCAGCAGCACCGCCGCGCCGACCATGTGGATCCCGACCAACAGCTCGGGCAGCCCGGTGAAGTACTGGACGTACCCGATCGCGCCCTGCGCGAGGGTGACCCCGAGCAGCACCAGCGCCCGGTGACGCACCACCGGCAGCCGGCCTGCGCCGTCGTCGGATGCTTGGTAGGCAAGGGCCAGCAGCAGCACCAGCAGCGCCAGGAACACCCACACTGCGCCCGCGTGCGCCCTTGCCACCAGCACGGGGTCCACGGCGAACCGGTAGCCCATCTCCTCGTCCCCGGAGTGCGGGCCGGAACCGGTGACCACCATGCCGAGCACCACCACCACGCCGGCCACTGCGGCCAGCAGCCAGCCCACGGTGCGCAACCGGGCCGGGACGGCCGGTCGCGGTTGCCCGGGGGCGAACCAGGTGATCACCAGCCAGGTGGACAGCCACACCAGTGCCGCGGAGAACAGGAAGTGCGAACCGACCAACGCCGGGTGCAGGTCCAGCACCACGGTCAGGCCACCGAGCACTGCTTGCACCAGCGACAGCAGCAACGGCGTGGTCGCCAACCAGAGCAGCCGGGTGGAGGGGGCGGGGCGTACCCCACCACGCTGGGCGAAGAACACCAGCAGCGCCACGGCCAGCGCCACCACCACCACGACCGCGCCCATCATCCGGTTGCCCCACTCCACGTAGGGGTGGAAGGAGGCCTCACCGTGCAGCGTCGGTGTGAACTGGCCGGGTGCGCAGTTCGGCCAGCTGGAGCAACCCAGCCCCGAGCCGGTCAGCCGGACGGCACCACCAGTCGCGATGATCAGGATCTGGACGACCAGATTGGCCACGATCACGCGGCCGGTGATGCGGGCATAGGTCAGTGCGGACACCCCTCTAGGGTATCGGCTCAACGGCGCAGCAGATGACGTGCGAGCACGTTCCCGAGCAGCTGCACCAGCTGCACGATCACCACGATCACCACGATCACCACCAACTCCGACCAGGTGATCAGGTCGTCGAACAGCGGCGGGCCGCTCAGTGCCAACGGAACCAGCGCACGGTCGCCCCGCCGAGCAGCACGGTCCAGACGGCCAGCACTCCCAGGGCGAGCAGCCCCGTCGCACCGCCGGTCCCGCCCAGACTGGCCCGCAGCGCGTCACCGAGCGCGGCCGATGGCAGGTAGGTGAGCACCCCGAAGGCTGGGAAGATCACGCCGCCGCCGACCACCAGCAGCAGCCAGAGCAGGTTCGCCCCGGCCAGCACCGCCTCGGCCCGCAGCGTGCCGGCGATCAGCAGCGCCAGCGCTGTGAACGCCGCCGTGCCGAGCAGCACGGCGCCGATGGCGACCGGCAGCCCGCCCAGCACCGGCCGCCAGCCGAGCGCCACGGCGAGTGCGCCGAGCACCACGATCTGCACCAGCTCGACGGCGAACACACCCACCACCTTGCCGCCGAGCAGTCCGCTGCGGCCCAGGGGAGTGGTGGCCAGCAGCCGCAGCGCACCGGCCCGCCGGTCGAACCCGGTGGCGATCGCGTTGGAGGTGAACGCCGTGGACATGATCGCCAGCGCCAGCACGCCGGGGGTGGCGACCTGGACCGGGTCCTGCCCGCCCAGGTCCAGGCGGATCAGGTCGGTGCGTACCAGCACCACCAGCACGATCGCCGGCAGGATCAGGGTGAGCAGCAGCTGTTCACCGTTGCGCAGCAGGTTGCGCATCTCGAACCCGGCGTGGGACAGCACGCGCACCGGCCACGGGCTGGCCCCAGCGTGGGCGGTCATCGCAGGCTCCGTCCGGTCAGCTGGAGGAACACGTCCTCCAGAGTGCGTTCTGGTGCGGGTGGGCCGCCCACGGGGTCGGTGCGTACCTGGAGCTGGTGGGTGCGGGCGAGCTGCTCGACGGCGGAGATCGCCTCGGTCGTGAACGTCCCGGTCAGGTGCATGGTCCCCGGGGCGCCTGCGGGTGCCACCTCGCCCGGGTGCGGCCCGCTGCCCGGGTGGGCTGCGCCGTCACCGGCCGCTGCGGTGAGCCCATCGACCGTTCCTTGGGCGATCACCCGGCCGTGGTCGATGATCACCACATGGTCGGCCAGGCGGGCCGCCTCGTCCATCAGGTGGGTGGTCAGCAGCACGCTCACACCGTCGGTGCGCAGCTGTTCGATCATCGACCACACCGCCAGCCGTGCCTGCGGGTCCAGCCCGGCGCTCGGCTCGTCCAGGAACACCAGGTCCGGGCGTCCGACGAGCGCGATCGCCAACGCCAGCCGCTGCCGCTGCCCACCGGACAGGCGCCGTACCGATGTCCGTGCGAACGGTGCCAGACCGAGGGTGCCGATCAGCTCGTCGACGTCCCGGGGCCGGGCGTACATCCGGGAGATGTGCCGCAGCAGCTCTTCGGAGCGGGCCATCACCGGCAGCCCGCCGTCCTGGATCATCACCCCGACCCGGGGGCGCAGCTGTGTGCTGGCGGTCGCCGGGTCCAGCCCGAGCACGCGGACAGTACCGGCGTCGGCGTGCTGCAGGCCTTCGCAGATCGCCATCGCCGTGGACTTGCCCGCACCGTTGGGGCCGAGCACAGCGGTGATCTGCCCTTGCTCGGCGGTCAGGGAGAGCCCGTCCAGGGCGTGGGTGGCCCCGAAGGCCTTGTGCACGCCGGTCAGCTCCACACAGAAGGTCACGGCTGAAGGGTATGCGAAACCGGGCGGGCACCGGCCGCCGGCTGCACAGCTCCGACGCGCCCGGGGCGCAGATGAGAGGTATATCACTTCTAAGGGTTGCCTTGCTTGCAGATCCTCATTTGGGTAACGACAATGTTGAGTAATTCATGGCCGCTGTTCTGCGGCCATGTGCGTGAGGGAGGTGAGAGCGTGACGTCCGTACCGGTCGATGACGCCGAGGCCACCACCCGAGAGCGCGTGCGCAGCCTGATCATCGAGCTCGGCCCGGTCACTGCCGCCGAGCTGGCCAACGAGCTGGAGCTGACGTCCGCAGCGATCCGCCGCCACCTGGCGGCACTGGAACGCACTGGACAGGTGACCGTGCGCGAGGAGTCCGCGGCTCTGCCACGCGGCCGAGGGCGACCGGCGAAGCGGTACATCGCCACCCTGGCGGCCCACCCGCAGGCCGGCGCAGCCTACGCCGAGATGGCGGTCCGTGCCCTCGGGCGGCTCGGTGAGCAGGTGGGCCCGGAGGCGGTGGAGGCCTTCGCCGAGGAACGGGCCGCAGAGATGCGACGCCGGTATGCCGCCCGCGTCGAAGCCGCCGGCGAGGACCTGCACGCTCGCGCCGCCGCGCTGTCCGACGCGCTCAGCGAGGACGGCTACGCTGCAAGCTCCAGACCGATGGGCGGCTTCGCCGTCCAGCTCTGCCAGGGGCACTGCCCGGTCCAGCAGGTCGCCGCACAGTTCCCCCAGCTCTGCGAGGCAGAGACCCGCGCCTTCGCCGACCTGCTCGGCGTGCATGTCCAACGTCTGGCCACCCTCGCTGGTGGCGAGCACGTGTGCACCACTCACATCCCGGTGACGATCCCCACCCGGGGAAAGGAATAGAGCGACCCGATGACCACAGAGACGACACCGACCACCCAGACCGGCCAGGAGCCGATGACGCAGGAAGAGACCATCGCGTCGCTCGGCAACTACGGCTACGGCTGGCACGACACCGACGACGCAGGGGCCAACGCGCAGCGCGGGCTGTCCGCGGACGTGGTGAACAACATCTCGGACATGAAGGATGAGTCCGACTGGATGCGCAAGAACCGGCTGAAGGCGCTGCGGCTGTTCGACAAGAAGCCGATGCCGCACTGGGGTGCGGACCTGTCCGGGATCGACTTCGACAACATCAAGTACTTCGTGCGGTCCACGGAGAAGCAGGCGAACAGCTGGGAAGACCTGCCGGAAGAGATCAAGACCACCTACGACCGGCTCGGTATCCCGGAGGCGGAGAAGCAGCGTCTGGTTGCCGGTGTCGCCGCACAGTACGAGTCCGAGGTCGTCTACCACCAGATCAACGACGAGCTCGAGCGCCAGGGCGTGCTGTTCCTGGACACCGACACTGCGCTGCGCGAGCACCCGGAGTTCTTCGAGGAGTACTTCGGCACGGTGATCCCGGCCGGGGACAACAAGTTCGCCTCGCTGAACACTGCGGTGTGGTCCGGTGGTTCGTTCGTGTACGTGCCGCCGGGTGTGCACGTGGAGATCCCGCTGCAGGCCTACTTCCGGATCAACACCGAGAACATGGGGCAGTTCGAGCGGACGCTGATCATCGCCGACGAGGGCTCCTACGTGCACTACGTCGAGGGCTGCACCGCACCGATCTACTCCTCCGACTCGCTGCACTCGGCCGTGGTGGAGATCGTGGTGAAGAAGGACGCCCGGGTGCGTTACACCACGATCCAGAACTGGTCCAACAACGTCTACAACCTGGTGACCAAGCGGGCCACCGTGGCTGAGGGCGGCAACATGGAGTGGATCGACGGGAACATCGGCTCCAAGGTGACGATGAAGTACCCCGCGGTCTACCTGATGGGTGAGCACGCCCGCGGCGAGACCCTGTCCATCGCCTTCTCTGGTGCCGACCAGCACCAGGACACCGGCTCGAAGATGGTGCACATGGCTCCGCACACGTCCTCCTCGATCGTGTCCAAGTCGGTGGCGCGTGGTGGAGGCCGATCCTCCTACCGGGGACTGGTGCAGGTGCTCGACGGTGCCGCGCACTCCAAGTCCAACGTGCTCTGTGACGCCCTGCTGGTGGACCAGATCTCCCGGTCGGACACCTATCCCTACGTGGACGTCCGCGAGGACGACGTGGAGATGGGCCACGAGGCCACTGTCTCCAAGGTGAGCGAGGCCCAGCTGTTCTACCTGATGTCTCGCGGGCTGGACGAGAGCGAGGCGATGGCGATGATCGTGCGCGGGTTCGTGGAGCCGATCGCGCGCGAGCTGCCGATGGAATACGCACTTGAGCTCAACCGGCTCATCGAACTGCAGATGGAAGGGGCCGTCGGCTGATGTCGACCACCACAACTGAGAACACCTCACTGAGCACCGACCACTCCCAGGCGGCCGCCGACGGCGCGCACAGCCACGGTGTCGTGCCGGAGGCCTCCCGCGGGGACCGTGCTACCTCCTTCGCCCTGGCGGACTTCCCACCGCCGACCGGCCGGGAGGAAGACTGGCGGTTCTCCCCGATGAACCGCCTGGCCCCGCTGATGTCGGGAGTGCTCACCGGTGCCGCACCGCAGGTGCAGGTGGACGCCGACGAGCAGGTGCTGATCGAGCACGTGGGCCGTGAGGACGAGCGGCTCGGTACCGCCGGCGCTCCCGGTGACCGGCTCGCCGCGATCGCCTGGGAGTCCTTCACCGAGGCCCTCGTGGTGACCATCCCCCGGCAGCACGTGGCCAGCAAGGAGACGCTGGTGACCATCACCGGCACCGACTCCACCCCGGCCGCCCAGCACGTGAGCATCGTCGCCGAGGAGCAGTCCGAGGCGGTCGTGGTGCTCGACCACCGTGGCGATGCGGCGCTCACCCAGACCGTGGAGATCCACGTCGGTGACGGCGCCCACCTGCGGGTGGTCTCCGTGCAGGACTGGGACACCGGTGCTGTGCACGCCTCCAGCCACCGCGCCACCATCGGCCGGGATGCCACTCTGCGGCACGTGGTCGTCACCCTCGGTGGTGATGTGGTCCGGCTCACCCCGGAGTCCGCGTTCACCGCCACCGGCGGGGACGTGGAGATGGACGGGCTGTACTTCGCAGACGCCGGCCAGCACCAGGAGCACCGGCTGTTCGTGGACCACGCCGTACCGAACTGCATCTCCCGGGTCACCTACAAGGGCGCCCTGCAGGGAGACGAGGCGCACATCGTGTGGATCGGTGACGTGCTGATCCGCAAGGAGGCCGAGGGCACCGACACCTACGAGCTGAACCGCAACCTGGTGCTCACCGACGGTGCCCGCGCCGACTCGGTGCCGAACCTGGAGATCGAGACCGGCGAGATCGAGGGGGCCGGGCACGCCTCGGCCACCGGCCGGTTCGACGACGAGCAGCTGTTCTACCTGCGTTCGCGCGGCATTCCGGAGGCGGCCGCCCGGCGCCTGGTGGTGCGCGGCTTCTTCGCCGAGATGATCACCAAGATCGGCGTGGCCTCGGTGGAGGAGCGGCTGCTGGCCGCGATCGACGCCGAGCTGGACACTGTGCTCGGGCACCTGACCGGCGCCTACGACGAGAACGAGGACGAGCAGGCCGTGATCGACGCGATCGAGGCCGTCGAGCCCGGTGAGCTGCGGTGACCGCACAGCTGGTCGCCTCCCGCGACGACCTGGAACCCGGGGAGGCGCTGCGGCTCGAGCTCGACTCCGCCGACGGCTCGCTGGTGGAAGTGGCCCTCGTGCGCGCCGAGGATGGTGAGTACCACGCCATCAACGACGTCTGCACTCACGGGCAGGTCTCCCTCTCCGAGGGAGAGGTCGAGGGCAACACGGTGGAGTGCTGGCTGCACGGCAGCGTGTTCGACCTGGACAGCGGCAAACCGCTGTCCCTGCCCGCCACCCGTCCGGTCGCGGTCTACCCGCTGACCTACGACGGCGACAAGATCCTGGTGGACGTGGACACCCCCGCCACCACTGCAGACTGACTGACCCACAGACAAGGAAAGAGAACGTATGTCCAGCCTTGAGATCCGCGACCTGCACGTCAGCGTCACCACACCCGAGGGGGCCAAGCCCATCCTGCGCGGAGTGGACCTGACGATCAACAGCGGTGAGACGCACGCCATCATGGGCCCGAACGGGTCCGGCAAGTCCACCCTGGCCTACGCTGTCGCCGGCCACCCGAAGTACGAGGTCACCAGTGGCCAGATCCTCCTTGATGGGGAGGACGTCCTGGAGATGAGCGTGGACGAACGCGCCCGCGCCGGCCTGTTCCTGGCCATGCAGTACCCGGTGGAGGTGCCGGGGGTGACCGTGTCCAACTTCCTGCGGACCGCCAAGACCGCCATCGACGGGAAGGCACCCGCCCTGCGGCACTGGGTCTCCGACGTGCGCACCACGATGAAGGACCTGCGGATGGACCCGGTGTTCGCCGAGCGGAACGTGAACGAGGGCTTCTCCGGTGGTGAGAAGAAGCGCCACGAGATCCTGCAGCTGGAGCTGCTCAAGCCGAAGTTCGCGGTCCTGGACGAGACCGACTCCGGCCTGGACGTGGACGCGCTGCGGGTCGTCGCCGAAGGGGTGAACCGGGTGCGGAACACCACTGACGTGGGCATCATGCTGATCACCCACTACAACCGGATCCTGCAGCACGTCACCCCCGACTTCGTGCATGTCTTCGTGGCGGGCCGGGTTGCCGAGCAGGGCGGCCCGGAGCTGGCCGAACGGCTCGAGGCCGAGGGCTACGACCGGTTCCTCACTCCGGCCTGAGCATGTCCACCACAGCGGAGCACACCCTGACGGCGGCCGAGCTGGCCGCCGTCAGGGCGGATTTCCCGCTGCTCGAACGCACCGTGCGGGACGGGCGGCCGCTGGTCTACCTGGACTCGGCAGCCACCAGCCAGAAGCCGGAGTGCGTGATCGACGCGGAGCAGGACTTCTACCTGCGCCGGAACGCTGCTGTGCACCGTGGCGCCCATGCGCTGGCCGAGGAGGCCACCACCGCCTACGAGGAGGCCCGGGAGACGGTCGCCGCGTTCGTCGGTGTGGACGCCGACGAGCTGGTCTGGACGAAGAACGCCACCGAGGCGATCAACTTGGTCGCCTACGCCATGTCGAACGCCACATCCGGGCGCGGCGCGCCGGCCTCTGCTCCGCTGGTCCTCGGACCAGGGGACGAGATCGTGGTCACCGAGGCCGAGCACCACGCCAACCTGGTGCCTTGGCAGGAGCTGTGCGCCCGCACCGGCGCTGCGCTGCGCTACCTCACCGTCACCGACGAGGGCCGGTTGGACCCGGCCGGCCTGGACGTGATCACCGAGCACACCAAGCTGGTCGCCCTCACCCACGTGTCGAACGTGACCGGTGCGATCTCCCCGGTGGCCGAGGTGGTCGCAGCTGCTCGCGCCGTCGGCGCGCTCGTGCTGCTGGACGCCTGCCAGAGCGTGCCGCACCTGCCGGTGGATCTCAAGGCACTGGACGTGGACTTCGCCGCCTTCTCCGGGCACAAGATGCTCGGGCCCACCGGCATCGGCGCACTCTACGGGCGCCGCGAGCTGCTCGAGGCGATGCCCCCGGTGCTCACCGGCGGGTCGATGGTCGAGGTGGTCACGATGACCTCCACCACCTACGCCCCGCCCCCGCTCCGGTTCGAGGCCGGTACCCAGATGGTCGCCCAGAGCGTGGGCTGGCAAGCGGCCGCCGCCTATCTGGCCGAGCTGGGTATGTCCGCCCTGGCCGCCCACGAGACCGAGCTGACCGCGCACCTGCTCGACCGGCTGCAGTCCCTCGACGGGGTGCACATCCTTGGTCCGAGCACGCCGCAGGACCGGATCGGCGTCGTCGCGTTCGTCGTGGACGGGGTGCACCCGCACGACGTCGGCCAGCTGCTGGACGCCGCCGGGATCGCCATCCGGGTCGGTCACCACTGCGCGCAGCCGCTGCACCGCCGCCTCGGCGCACAGTCCTCGGCGCGCGCCTCGGTGGGTGTGCACACCACTATCGAGGAGATCGACCACTTTGCCGACCACCTCGCCCGGGTCCAGGAGTTCTTCGGGAGGCCGTGATGAACGACGCGATGACCCAGCTCTACCAGCAGGTGATCCTGGACCACGCCCGGGAACGGCACGGGTACGGTCTGGTCGCCGGGCACGCGGGG
>DATGRZ010000467.1:0-8191 GCA_035303065.1 Ruania sp. | reverse complement strand
ACCGAGATGTGCCTGCGCAACGCCAAACCCGTGATCGTGGCCACCCAGGTGCTGGAGTCGATGATCAGCGCCCCGCGACCCACCCGCGCGGAGGCGTCCGACTGCGCCAACGCCGTGCTCGACGGTGCTGATGCGGTGATGCTCTCCGGGGAGACCAGCGTGGGTCAGTACCCGATCGAGTGCGTGCGCACGATGGCTCGCATCATCGAGAACACCGAGGAGCACGGCCTGGAGCGGATCGCTAAGCTGCGCGCCACCCCGCACACCCGCGGCGGGGTGATCACCAAGGCCGCCGCCCAGATCGGGGAGACCCTCGGCGTGAAGTACCTGACCTGCTTCACCCAGTCCGGTGATTCCGCCCGGCGGATGTCCCGGCTGCGCTCGGCGATCCCGCTGCTCGCCTTCACCCCGGTGCCGGTGGTGCGCAACCAGCTCGCGCTGAGCTGGGGGGTGCAGACGTTCACCGTGCCGCAGGTGCAGCACACCGACGACATGATCAACCAGGTGGACGTGGTGCTGAACGGCTCCGGCCACGGTGAAGAGGGCGACATGGTCGTGGTGGTGGCCGGGATGCCGCCGGGGGTGTCTGGTTCTACCAACTCCATCCGGGTGCACACCGTCGGGGAGAAGCCGGCCTACCCCGGTCGGTGAGGCGCCGCTGGCGTCGTCCGACGGCGGAGGTCACCAGGCGTAGCACCGCCGGCGTGGCGGCGGCGCTGCTCTGCGTGGACTGCGATGGCCCCGGCGCCAGCGGCCGCTCGCCGGGCTCGGGGGAGTTCTCCCCGTGTCGCGGACTCGGAGACAGGATCGTTCCGGGATAGGTTGCCGCACAGATCCGGGAGCCGGGTCGGACAGTCGAGAGGAGGATCGGTGCGAGTCAGAGGAGCTGTGGCCTGGGGTGCGGCAGCGTCGCTGCTGCTGGCGCTGTCGGGATGCTCGTTGCTCGACGGTGACGATCCGGAGACCGAGCCGCCCAGCTCTGGCCCCACGGACGGGCAGGGGGAGCACCCCAGCGGTCAGCCGACCATCCCACCGCAGCTGCTGGAGTGCGGCGACCCGGCGGGCAAGGGCGGCGACAGCGAGGAGACCGAGGGCGAGGATCCGGTCGAGCTCACCGACGCCCTGGTCGCCTCGGACGCCAGCTGGGACGTGCCTGCAGGGTATGAGTCGGCCACCGGCTACTACGACGACCTGGACTACGAGCAGCGGATGTTCATGCACACCTATGTGCCCACCGCCCCGGGCTACGACACGCTCGACCTGGTCGGCGTGCTCGGCTACGACGGGCTGGACTGGGGCCAGCTGGCCCAGGAGTGCGGGCAGGTGCCACTGGAGGCGATGCTGGAGCGGGTGGCGGAGTACCAGGACCTGCTCGACGCGGAGCCGTTGGACGAGGCCGAGCTCACCGAGGTGGGTGGCCTGCCGGCGGTGACCCAGACGATGCGCATCCCCAGCTACGACTTCCGGGGCTACTGGTTGTTCTCCCAGACCGAGCTGCTGTTCATCGGCTGCCAGTGGACCAGCCAGGACGCCCAGGCGGAGATCGAGTCCTCCTGCGCCGACCTGGTCGCCACGGTGCAGGTGGGCTGAGGCGGTGCGGGTGGGTGAGCCCGGCGGTACGCCCGCGGGCGAAGGCTGATGTCCTACCATGACTCAGGCAGCCCCGCGGCAAGGGCGCTGGGCAGGCGATGAGGAGGACTGCAGATGAGGACCCGCGCAGGGGGCGTGCGTGGCAGGCGCGTGGGAGGCGTGCTGCTCGCGGCGGTGCTGAGCAGCACGCTCGCGCTGTCCGGCTGCACCATGCTCGGGGGCGAGGAGGGCGGGTCACCAGCAGGTGACGGCAGCGAGGAGTCCGGTGGGGCGGCCGGCAGCGGCGACCACCCCACGATCCCCTCGCAGCTGCTGGAGTGCGGGGAGAAGGAGGCCGACCCGGACGAGCTGCAGTTGGCCGAGGTAGACCTGTCCAGTGCCACCTGGTCGATGCCGGAAGGATTCGAGGAGAGCTTCCTGTACGTGGAGGACAACCCGGTCGAAGAGGTGGACACCACCTGGTACGCGGTGCCGACCGAACCGGAACTACCGACCTTGAACGTGCTGAACGTGGTGCTCTACACCGGCCTGGACTGGGGAGACCTGGCCGACGCCTGTGACCGGGTGCCGCTGGAGGCGGTCGAGGAGCAGCTCGCCCGGTACCGGGAGCACATCGACGCCGAGCCACTGGACGAGGCGCAGATGACCGAGGTGGCCGGGATGCCGGCGATCACCCAGCAGATCGGCCTGGCTGACTACAGCTACGTCGGCTACTGGCTGTTCTCCCAGACCCAGCTGCTGCACGTGTACTGCCAGTGGACCGACGAGGCGGCCCGCGAGGTCATCGAGCCCGCGTGCACCCCGCTGGTGGAGAGCGTCACGGTGGACTGAGCATGCTGGGTGTGCACTCCGAGGTGGGCCGGCTGCGCACGGTGATCGTGTGCGCACCCGGTCTGGCGCACCGGCGGCTGACCCCGTCCACCGCCCGCGACCTGCTCTTCGACGAGGTGATGTGGGTGGCCAGCGCGCAGCGCGACCACGCCGAGTTCGTCGCCACCATGCGTGCCCGTGGTGTGGAGGTGCTCGAGCTGGCGGACCTGCTCACCGAGACGATGGCGCTGCCGGCCGCCCGGGAGTGGGTGCTGTCCAGGAAGGTGACGGCGAACAAGGTCGGGCTCGGTCTGGTGGAGGCGACCACTGCGTTCCTGCACAGCCTCAGCCCGGCACGGCTCGCCGAGGTGCTGATCGGTGGGCTGGCCACCTCCGACCTGCCCGCCGAGTACCGGCCCCCGTACCTGGCGCTGGCCCGGGAGTCCGCCGGCGCCCGGGAGTACCTGCTGCCACCGCTGCCGAACATGCTCTACACCCGCGACACCACCAGCTGGCTGTACGGCGGGCTGACGCTGAACCCGTTGTACTGGCCGGCACGGCGGGACGAGACGCTGCTGATGAAGGCGATCTACACCTTCCACCCCCGGTTCACCTCGGCCCGTATCTGGTGGGGTGACCCCGAGCAGGACTGGAGCCAAGCGACCCTGGAGGGTGGGGACGTGATGCCGGTGGGCAACGGTGTGGTGCTGATGGGGATGGGGGAGCGCACCTCCCGCCAGGCGATCACCCAGGTGGCCAAGGCGCTGTTCGAGGCCGGTGCCGCCGAGCAGGTGGTCGTCGCCGGGATGCCGCAGCTGCGGGCGGCGATGCACCTGGACACCGTGTTCACCTTTGCCGACCGGGACGCCGTCACCCTGTACCCGGCGATCGTGGACAACATCCACACCATCACCCTGCACCCCAGCGACAAGGCACCGGGTCTGGAGGTCCGGGACGGCGGACGTGGCACGTTCGTCCAGGAGGTCGCCAAGGCGCTGGGGCTCAGTGAGCTGCGGGTGATCGCCACTGGCGGGGACGACTTCGACTCCGAACGCCAGCAGTGGGACAGCGGCAACAACGCGGTCGCCCTGGAACCCGGAGTGGTGATGACCTACGACCGGAACACCGCCACGAATGCCGCGCTGCGTGCCGCCGGCATCGAGGTGCTGGAGATCCGCGGAGGAGAGCTCAGCCGTGGCCGCGGCGGCGGACACTGCATGACCTGCCCGATCGAGAGGGACCCGGTCGGCTACTGAACCGGGCAGGTGGCCGGTGCGGGATGGGTAGCAGTGCCCATACGCTCGTCTGCTGGCGGTCGCTCGACACGCTAGGCTTCCGGGGCAGGCCGGTTCGCGGACAGCGGCACCGGCGTCGACGTGATGGTGCGCAGCAGGACTCTCGACGAGCGCTACCTCTCCTCGACCACACCCGTGCTGTGTGCCGGACTGATGAGGAGAACAGCACAGGATGACAGGACGGGTGCGGGCTGCCGCCGCGCTGGCGGTGGCCGCCGGTGTGCTGCTGAGCGGTTGCGGCGAAGACAGCCATGACTACGAGCCGATCGACCTCGGCGAACCGGGCGAGGTGACCGAACCTGGGGCGACCCTCGCGTTCGGCGAGCCCGCCTGGCTGGAGCACACCTTCAGCACCGGCACCGAGGACTACACCGGGCTGCAGGGCGTGACCGTCATCGACATCGCAGCGGGCGATGCCTCGATGTTCGAGGAGTACGACAACGCCGAGGAGTTCGCCGGCTACACCCCATACCTGGTGGTCACCCAGCACCAGTTCGCCGAGGACCTGCCCGCTGACGTGGACCCGGACACTGTCGACCTGTTCCCGATGCTCGCCGACGGAACCGACGCCGAATGGCTCACCAGCGGGTACGTCACCCTTGCCGGGCCCGGTGACGAGTGCGGGCTGAAGCTGCCGGACTACGATGAGGAGAGCCGCACCCTGCTGCAGTGCTTCGTCGCCCTGAGCAGCACCGATGAGGCGGTCACCGCCGCGGAGTACCTTGCCGAGGACTACACCGCGATGATGGCCACCGAAGGCAACGAGTACCTGCAGGCGCCGGTCAGCTGGGAGTGACCCGGGCGCGCCGGCGCACCCGGCGACCAGGTTAGGATGAATCCGCTGCGGCGCCACGGGCGCCGGCAGCGGCACGCCCCGCTGGCGGAATTGGCAGACGCGGTCGGCTCAAACCCGGCTGCCCTCGCGGGCGTCCCGGTTCGAGTCCGGGGCGGGGCACCGGCGTCCGGCAGACTATGCCTGAGCACCGCAGCAGGTGGTGACTCTAGGCACATTCGCCATCTTTCGCCGTCGACCGCTCCCCATGAACACGCCAAGAGCATTAGGATCAGACATCGTGACCACGGACGAACCGACCGGCGAGGCGCCGGAGACGAACAGCACTGACGCGAGCCTGCTGGACCTGCAGATGCCCACGGCACAGGCCCCGGCCAAGTCGAAGCCCGGACGCACCCGACGGGTGGTCATCGCCGAGGACGAGGCCCTGATCCGCCTGGACGTGGTGGAGACCCTCCAGGAGGCGGGCTACGAGGTCGTCGGCGAGGCCGGTGACGGGGAGACCGCGGTCAAGCTGGCCACCGAGCTGGAACCGGACGTCGTGGTGATGGACGTGAAGATGCCCGTGCTGGACGGCATCTCCGCCGCCGAACGCATCACCAAGGAGCGGATCGCCCCGGTGGTGCTGCTCACCGCCTTCTCCCAGACCGAGCTGGTGGAGCGGGCGCGCGACGCCGGTGCGATGGCTTACGTCGTCAAGCCGTTCACCCCGGCGGACCTGCTGCCGGCACTGGAGATCGCACTGTCCCGGCACCACGAGATCGCTGCGCTGGAGTCCGAGGTCGCCGACCTGGCGGACCGGTTCGAGACCCGCAAGCGGGTAGACCGGGCCAAGGGTCTGCTGATGACCAAGATGGGGCTGACCGAGCCGGAGGCGTTCCGGTGGATCCAGAAGACCTCGATGGACCGGCGACTGACCATGCGTGAGGTGGCCGACGCCGTCATCGACCAGGTGGGCGCCAAGTAAGCCACGCTCCTGGACACTGGTCTGGGCACCCGGCGTATGGTGAGCAGCACCGTGACAGGTGAGGAGGTGTGTCGTGCCGGCAGTTCGTCGTGCGGCGTCGGCGCGTCAGGCCACTGAGGACGACCTCGAGGGCGTAGTCCCGGTCATCCAGGCGGCGCGTGCGGACTCCCCACTCGGACCGCAGTTCGTCGACCCGGCGAGCAGCACGCTCAGCGCACAGCTGCGCACCTGGTACGGCATGCCCGGCAGCACGCTGGTGATCGCCGAACAGGACCAGAGCATGATCGGGTTCGCCCTCGCCCAGATGGTGCCGCCGAACCTGTTCTCCGACATCAGCTATGTGCAGCTGGAGGCGCTGTACGTGGTGCAGGGTAACCGCCGCCGCGGGGCTGGACGGCTGATGGTGCACCAGGTGGCTCTAGCGGCCGCCCGTGCAGGTGCGGAACGAGTGGTCACCATGCCGCTCACCGGGGCCCGCAGCGAGCAGCGGTTCCTCTCCGGGCTCGGTTTCTCCCCGGCCGGCTCCCGTCGGGTGGCCGAGACCGCCTCGTTGATGCGCCGGCTGGAGCCGCAGAAGGGGATGCGGGAACGCCGCCCACGCGCCCTGGATGAGCTGATCGCCCGCCGACGGCGCAGTCGAGGGCTGCCGGAGACGCCGGCCGGGGGAGTGGACCTGAGCCGGCTCGCGGACCGGGTGAGTCAGCGAGAGTCGACCAGCATGCAGGTCAACCGTGAGGTGCACACCCGCCGCCCGGACTCCTCCTCCAGCACGATCTCGTAGGCGGCCACCCGCGCGCCCAGGTGCAGCGCCGTAGCCGTACCGGTCACCCAGCCGGCACGCATCGACCGGTGGTGCGTGGCATTCAGGTCCATCCCCACCGCGATCCGGCCCGGACCGGCATGCGCAGTGGCGGCGACCGAGGCGAGCGTCTCGGCGAGCACCGCCGAGGCGCCACCGTGCAGCAGCCCGGCCGGCTGCGTGTTGCCGTCCACCGGCATCCGGCCGACCGTCCGTTCCGGTGAGACCTCGGTGATCTCGATGCCCATCCGCTCGATCAGCGTGCCGCGCAACGCCTCGGCAGGGAACGGGAAGGAGGGGGCTGGCTCAGGGATGTCGGTCATGGCGCCTAGGCTGTCACCTGTGACCGACACTGCGCGACCCCGGCTCCTGATCATCGACGGCCACTCGATGGCCTACCGCGCGTTCTTCGCACTGCCGGCGGAGAACTTCTCCACCACCACCGGGCAGACCACGAACGCCGTCTACGGGTTCACCTCGATGCTGATCAATCTGCTCCGGGACGAGGACCCCACGCACGTGGCGGTCGCCTTCGACGTCTCCAGCCACACGTTCCGCAAGGAGACCTACGCCGACTACAAGGGCACCCGGGACGAGACCCCGGAGGAGTTCCGCGGCCAGATCCCGCTGATCGAGGAGGTGCTCGCTGCGCTGGGTGTCACCACGCTGGGCAAGGAGGGCTTCGAGGCCGACGACATCCTGGCCACCCTGGCAGCCACCGGCCGCCGGGACGGGTTCGACGTGCTCGTCTGCTCCGGCGACCGGGACACCTTCCAGCTCGTCGACGATGTCGTCACCGTGCTCTACCCCCGCAAGGGGGTCTCCGACCTGAGCCGGATGACCCCACAGGCGGTCACCGACAAGTACGGGGTGGGCCCGCAGCAGTACAGCGACCTGGCTGCACTGGTAGGCGAGAGCAGCGACAACCTTCCCGGGGTACCGGGGGTGGGCCCGAAGACCGCAGCGAAGTGGATCCACGCGCACGGTGGGTTGGAGGGCATCGTCGCCGACGCCCCCTCGATCACCGGCAAGGCGGGCGCCTCGTTGCGGGAGAACCTGGACCAGGTGCTGCTGAACCGGCAGCTGAACCAGCTGATCACCGATATGGAGCTCCCGGTCACCCTGGAGGACCTGGCCCGTCGGCCCTACGAGCGGGAACGGGTGCACGAGGTGTTCGACGCACTGGAGTTCCGGGTGCTCCGGGAGCGGCTGTTCGCGATGGACCCCCAGGACACCGAGGCTGCCGATGCTGCAGCCTTCGACCTGGACATCACCACCCTGGCCGCCGGCCAGGCGCAGACCTGGCTGGACGCGCACGCCTCCGGCGAGATCGGCCTGGACGTGGCCGGCAGCGCCGCGCAGGGCAGCGGCGATGCCTGGGCGCTGGCGCTGGCCGCCCAGGGCGGTGCCGTGCTCAGCATCGACCTTGCCGAGATCACCCCGGAGGACGAGGCCGCCCTGGCTGCCTGGCTCGCCGATCCGAAGGCCCCGAAGGTGCTGCACGAGGCGAAGAGCGCCTGGCACGCGCTGGACGGGCGCGGCCTGGTCCTCGAGGGGGTGGTGTTCGACACCGCTGTGGCCGCCTACCTGTGCCACCCGGACCAGCGCTCCTACAGCCTGGCGGACCTGTCCGTGCGGTTCATCGGCCGGGAGCTGCGCACCGAGGCGGACAGCGGCGCCCAGCAGATGCTCGTCCTGGACGGGCCGGGGGAGGCCGAGCTCGGGGCGATCCGTGCGGCTGCGGTGCTCGAGCTGGCCGGGTCGTTGCGGGAGCAGCTGGTCGACCGGCACGCCACCGACCTGCTCGCCGACCTGGAGCTGCCGGTGGCCGCAGTGCTCGCGCGGATGGAGCAGGCCGGGATCGCTGCGGATGTGGACTATCTGCGCGAGCTGGAGCAGCACTTCGACGCCCAGGTGCGGTCCGCCGCCGAGCAGGC
>DATGRZ010000466.1:0-3651 GCA_035303065.1 Ruania sp. | reverse complement strand
CGGCTTCTGGCGCGGACTGGGCCGGACGATCGGGGACGGCACCGGGTGGCGGGCTGTGCTGTTCCTGGTGATCGCCCTGCCGCTGGCGATCGTGAGCACAGTGGCAGTGCTGGTGGTCCTGGTGACGGCGCTGGGATGCCTGAGCTACGGGATCTGGTACCGGTTCCTGCCGCTGCAGCAGGCCGCTGACGGCAGCTGGCACCGGGGCAGCATGCTCTGGGACGGCACCCCGATGGACACGCTCGCCGGGATCGGCGCCTATGCGGTGGTCGGGCTGCTGCTCTGGTTCCTCTGGCCGCAGCTGGCCCGCGCCTTCGCCGCAGCCTGGACGGCGCTGGTCACCCTGCTGCTGGGGCCCACCCGGTCCAGCCTGCAGGTGGCGCGGCTGCAGACCTCGCGCGGGTGCACGGTGGTCGATGCTGATGCGAAGCTCCGCTGGATCGAGCGGGACCTGCACGACGGCACCCAGGCCCGGCTGGTGGCACTGGCGATGCAGCTCGGTGAGGCCAAGGAGGTGCTGGCCAGCGACCCGGCCGGAGCGGGCGAGCTGATCGAGGATGCGCACCGGGCCACCAAGGAGGCGCTCACCGAGCTGCGCGAGCTGGCCCGCGGGATCCGGCCTCCGGCACTGGCGGCGGGTCTGCCGGTGGCGGTGGAGACCCTCGCCGCCCGCAGCTCGCTGCCGGTGACCGTGGACCTGCCCGCGGACCTGCAGGCGGACCCGTCGATCGAGTCCATCGCCTACTTCAGCATCGCCGAGCTGGTGACCAACGCTGTGAAGCACTCCGGCGCCTCCGGGGTGTACGTGCTGGTCGAGCAGCAGGCGGCGGACCTGTGGGTGCGGGTGCGTGACGACGGAATCGGTGGGGCGGCGATCGGCATGCCCGGACCGGACGGCACCGGCAGCGGCCTGGCCGGCCTGCGGGACCGGGTGGACGCCGTGGACGGCACGCTACAGGTAGACAGCCCGGTCGGCGGGCCGACGGTGGTGACGGTGACCCTGCCGCTGCGGGTGCACAGCCGGTGACCGGTGCTGCCCGGCGCCGTGGCGGCGGTACTGTGACCGGCATGCGGATCGCGATCGCTGAGGACTCAGGCCTCCTGCGCGACGGGCTGACCGCACTGCTGCACCGGCGGGGGCACGAGGTGGTGGTGGCTGTGGACAACGGCACCGAGCTGCTCGCCGCGGTCGATGAGCAGGTGGCGGCCGGCACCCCGTGCGATGTGGCGGTGCTCGACGTGCGGATGCCGCCGACGTTCACCGATGAGGGGCTGCACGCCGCGCTGGAGCTGCGCGCCCGGCACCCGGAGCACGGTGTGCTGCTGTTCTCCCAGTACGTGGAGACCCGCTTCGCCACCGAGCTGCTCCGCGGCGACGCGCGCGCCATCGGCTACCTGCTCAAGGACCGGGTGGCGGACGTGGGTGACTTCGTCGATGCACTGGAGCGGATCGCCGCCGGCCAGACCGTGCTCGACCCGGAGGTGCTCAGCCAGCTGCTGCGTTCGAGCCCGGAGCGGGCTGCGCTGGAGCGACTCACCCCGCGGGAGCAGGAGGTGCTGGAGCTGATGGCGCTGGGCCGCACGAACTCCGCGATCGCGAAGTCGCTGTACCTGTCCGCCGGGGCGGTGGAGAAGAACATCTCCTCGATCTTCGCCAAGCTCGACCTGCCCACCGACGACGCCGCCCACCGCCGCGTGCTCGCCGTGGTCCGCTACCTGCAGCGCTGACCCAGCCACCCCTCCCACGCTTGAATCGATTCAGGCGATACCTGGCACGTGAGGTAGTGCTCGCCGGTATCGCCCCGACGGGGTAAGTGTCGCCGTCGGCCGGCTCGGCGGGCCGGCGGGCCTGGCGCGGTGGGGCTGTCCCCCGCCGATCGCTGCGGCTGTCCCCCACTGACACGGCGGCTGGCGCCATGGTCGCCGCACTGCCGCGCTCGAAGACTGGCACCGACAGCAGATCCCCACCAGTGAAGGACCGTCGTGGCCAGCACGCTCGCCCCACCACCCCTGCAGGGCGCCCACTCCCAGCAACCCGCAGCCACCCTGCCGACCACCACCGGACTCGCCACGACGACGAGCACCGGCACCGCACCGCCGCCGACCCCGGCGCCGACCCTCACACCCCCGCGCCGCCAGGCCCGCGACCCGTTCGTGGACCTGGTCCGCGCCGGCGGTACGCTCGGGGTGCTCACCGTGCACTGGCTGATGCCGCAGGTGGCCTGGGACGGGTCGGCGTTGACGATCGGGAACAGCCTCAGCCACGGCGCCGGCTGGCTGGTCACCTGGGGGCTGCAGGTGCTGCCGCTGCTGTTCTTCGCCGCCGGCGCGGCGGCCGGCCTGGGACCGGTCCGTCCGGTGCCCCAGGTGCTGCGCCGCCGGCTGCCTCGGATGGTGGTACCGGTGCTGGCGCTGCTGGGCACGTGGCTGGCCGCCGCGCTGCTGCTCCCGCTGCTGGGCGTACCGCAGACGGCGGTGGGTCAGGCAGCCCGGATCGTTCCCCAGCCGTTGTGGTTCCTCGGGGTGTACCTGGCGCTGGTGGTCCTCACCCCACTGTTGCGCCGTCTGGTCGGCGCGCTCGGCTGGGGCGCCCCCGCGGTGCTCACCGCGGTGCCGCTGGTCGTGGACCTGCTCCGGTTCTCCGGGCTGGCGCCGGGTCTGGCGTGGCTGAACCTGCTCGCAGTCTGGGCGGTGCCGTTCACGATCGGGGTGGCCTACGCCCGCCGGGGTGAGCCGCGGACGGGTGCGCGGACCTGGTGGGTGAGCTCCGCCGTCGCACTCCTGGCCCTGGTGGCCCTGATCGCCACCGGACCGTACCCGATCAGCCTGATCGGCATGCCCGGGGACGCGATCTCCAACCTCGGCCCGCCCACCCTGGTGGCGCTGGTGCACGCCGTGCTGCTCACCTCGGTGCTGCTGGCGCTGCGCACTCCGCTGACCCAGCTGGCCACCGGCCCTGCGCGGCGCGCGCTAGCCTGGGTCAGCGCCCGGTCGATGACGATCTACCTGTGGCACCTGACCGCGATGTTCACCGTGATCGGTGTGGGGCTGCTCGGCCTGGGCCTGACCGTCCCGGCGGCCGGCACGCTCGCCTGGTTCCTGCAGTGGCCGCTGTGGTGTGCGGCCGCGGCCGGGGTGCTGGCGGTGCTGGTGCGGGTCTACCACCGGTTCGAGCAGAGCAGGTGAGCACCCCGGCGGGCAGGGGCTCGCCCGGTCGCCGCAGCTACCAGGGCAGCGTCTCGGGCACCGCCTCCCCGCCGCGCACGTGCTGGTCGCAGAACGCGAGCACGGTGGTGTTCCAGGTGAGCGCGTTCGCCGGGGTGAGCACCCAGTGGTTCTCATCTGTCAGCTGCAGGAACCGGTGCGGCATCGTCTCCGGCTCGCCGTCCCAGGCGGAGACCAGGTCCCACCACATCCGCAGCGCCTCGCTGATCGGCACGCGGTAGTCACGGTTGCCGTGGGTGATCAGCACCGGGGTGGTGATGGTGCCGGCGGCGTGGTGCGGGGAGTAGGCGCGGTACCAGTCGGAGTTCTCCTCCTCGTGGCCGTGCACCCGCATCTTGCCGGCGGCGGCGTCGGTGGTGCGGTGCTGCTGGTCCAGGGCCCACAGCCCGGCATGGGTGACGATCGCGTCGAACCGGTCGGTGTGGC
>DATGRZ010000465.1:0-2113 GCA_035303065.1 Ruania sp. | reverse complement strand
GCCACACCGACCGGTTCGACGCGATCGTCACCCATGCCGGGCTGTGGGCCCTGGACCAGCAGCACCGCACCACCGACGCCGCCGCCGGCAAGATGCGGGTGCACGGCCACGAGGAGGAGAACTCCGACTGGTACCGCGCCTTCTCCCCGCACCACGCCGCCGGCGCCATCACCACCCCGGTGCTGATCACCCACGGCAACCGCGACTACCGGGTGCCGATCAGCGAGGCGCTGCGGATGTGGTGGGACCTGGTCTCCGCCTGGGACGGGGAGCCGGAGACGATGCCGCACCGGTTCCTGCAGCTGACAGATGAGAACCACTGGGTGCTCACCCCGGCGAACGCCTACACCTGGAACCAGACGGTGCTAGCGTTCTGCGACCAGCACGTGCGTGGCGGAGAGCCGGTGCCGGAGACGTTGCCCTGGTAGCTGGCGCGGCCACGCGGGCCCGGCCCGCCGGGGCGCTCACCGGCGCTGCTCGAACCGGTGGTAGACGCGCACCAGCACCGCCAGCACACCGGCCGCGGCCGCGCACCACAGCGGCCACTGCCCGAACCAGGCGAGCGTGCCAGCCGCCGGGACGGTCAGGCCCAGGCCGAGCAGCCCCACGCCGATCACGGTGAACATCGCGGTCAGGTGCCACAGGTAGATGGTCATCGACCGGGCGCTGACCCAGGCCAGTGCGTGTCGCGCCGGGCCGGTGGCGAGCCGGGTGAGCGGGGTGCGCAGCGCGAGCAGCACCGAGGTGAGCAGCACCGCGTGCACCAACGCCACCAAGGTGGGCGGGCCGAGGTTGGAGATCGCGTCCCCGGGCATGCCGATCAGGCTGATCGGGTAGGGGCCAGCGCCGATCAGGGCCACCAGGGTCAGGAGTGCGACGGCGGAGCTCACCCACCAGGTTCGCGCGCCCGTCCGCGGCTCACCACGGCGGGCGTAGGCCAGCCCGATCGTGAACGGTACCGCCCAGACCGCCAGCAGGTTCAACCACGCCAGGCCTGGTGCCACCCCGGAGAACCGGAGCAGGTCCACGGCCACCGGCACCGCGGTGAGCACCGCCGGGGCGCCCCAGCCGAGCACGCCGACCAGGCGGCGCAGCAGCGGGCTGAGGACCACCAGCGCCAGGTACACGCCAAGGAACCACAGTGGCTGCGGAACGATCCGGACCGCCTGGCCCACCGCCGTCTGCGGTACGCCGAGCAGCGGGAGCAGCACCGCGGCGGCCAGCCAGGTGCCCAGCAGCGCCAGCACCGGCACCAGCAGCCGGGGCAGCCGGCGGCGCAGCACCGTGACGACCGGGCGCACCGGCTCCAGGCCCGCCGCCGCGCCGGCTGCGAAGAACAGCAGCGGCAGCACCTGCAGCACCCAGGTGACCAGCCAGCCGGCGCCGTGGCTGAGGCTGTTGCCGATCGTCAACGCGGTCCCGTCCCAGGCCACCTGCGGCATCAGCCAGTGCACGGTGAGCACCCCGAGGGTGCCGCCGGCACGGACCAGGTCCACGAACGGGTCGCGGGTGCTGCGGCGGCGCGGGGGAGTGGCCGGGACCGGGGCTGCCGTCCGCGCGGTGCCGGTGCGCGTCGCCGCAGCGAGGCCGGCGGCGGTCGGCAGGGTGGCTGCCGGTCGCGGGGAGGAGGCGTCCTGCAGGGGTGGTGGGGCGAGCGTGCTGGCCACGACGGTCCTTCACTGGTGGGGATCTGCTGTCCGTGCCAGTTTTCGACCGCTGCGGTGCTGCGACCATGGCGCCAGCCACCGCGTCAGTGGGGGACAACCGCAGCGTTCGGCGGGGGACAGCCCCACCGCGCCCGGCCCGCTCGGCCCGCTCGGCCCGCCCGGCCCGCTCGGCCCGCTTGGCCCACTCGGCCCACCCGGCCCGCCGACGGCGACACTTCCCCGTCGGAGCGATACCGGCGAGCACTACCTCGCGTGCCAGGTATCGCATGAATCGATTCACCGGTGGTGGGTGGGGTGGGGCGAGTGGGGAGAGGGGTGGTGGCTGTCAGCGCTGCAGGTAGCGGACCACGGCGAGCACGCGGCGGTGGGCGGCGTCGTCGGTGGGCAGGTCGAGCTTGGCGAAGATGGCGGAGATGTTCTTCTCCACCGCCCCGGCGGACAGGTAC
>DATGRZ010000464.1:0-3824 GCA_035303065.1 Ruania sp. | reverse complement strand
GGGTGGGGTGGGCGCGGTCAGCGGTCGATGTCGAAGGAGGAGTAGCCCTGCGGCTGCTCCTCGGTCACCTGGTGCTCGGTGACCGTCGCGTGCCGCGGACCGTCCGCGAGCCAGTCGACCAGCTCGGTGACCGACTCCTGGGCGCCCTCCACCCACGCCTCCACACTGCCGTCACGGCGGTTGCGCACCCAGCCGGTCACTCCGGCGGACTGTGCCTGCCGGACCGTCGCGGCCCGGAAACCCACCCCTTGCACGATGCCGCTGACCACGATGCGGCGTGCCGCCTTCTCGTCCTGCTGCTGGGCTCGTCTCCACCACACCATGCCTCCATGATGCCCCGTCCAGACAACTGCCCTCTGGCCTGCGCCGTCCGGCGGTGCGCACCGATTTCTGTGCACGGCGCCAGACCGTGGAGACTGGCGCCTGCCCGGAACGTCCAAGGAGCATGATGACCAGCCGCACGAGCGAGGGCCCGGACCGCTGGCCCGGACGGTGCCTGCTCGCCTGGCGCACCAGGAGAGGCGGACTGCCACGGTGAGCCTCACCGCGTTCGTGCTGCTCGGCGTGACCGTGCTGGTCGCCGCCTTCGTGCAGGGCTCTGCCGGGATGGGGTTCGCGATGATCGCCGCACCGGTGGTCGGCCTGCTGGACCCCACCCTCATCCCGGTGCTGCTGCTGGTGCTGATGATTCCGCTGAACGCCTACGTGGCCTGGCGGGAACGCAGCGCGCTGGACTGGCGCGGCGTGCGCTGGATCAGCGTCGGTCGCTTCGCCGGGACGTTCCTCGGCCTGTGGATCCTGCTCGTGGTGAGCCTCTACCAGCTGTCCCTGCTGATCGGGATCTCCACTGTGCTGGCCGCAGTCGTCGCGCTGCTCGCACCGGCGTTCCAGGCGAACCGGACCGGGCTCGCTGCTGTGGGGCTGGTCACCGGCATCACCGAGACCTCCACCGGTGTGGGCGGACCGCCGCTCGTGCTGGCCTACCAGCACCAGTCCGGCCCGACCCTGCGCGCCACTGTGGCGGCGTGCTTCCTGGTCGGCGAGGTCGTCTCCCTGGCGGTGCTCGGCATCGGGGGCCAGATCGACGGCGGCACTCTCCTGGCTACTGTCGTTCTCCTGCCGTTCCTGGTGCTGGGGTCGCTCGCGAGCAGGTTCACCCACCACCGCCTGGATGGTCCGCTGCTGCGCTACCTGGTGCTCGCCTTCGCGATCGTCTCTGGGATCCTCGTCATCCTGCAGGCCTGACCCCGTCGGCGCCATCAGGTGGCCGACCAGCCTCGTTCACCTCGACATACATAGGACTCCTATGTAAAATAGCAGCACGTGACCCCCGCCGACTCCGTACCGCGTCCGCCTGAGCGCCAGAGCGTTCCCGGAACCGGCGCGCTCGGTCCGGACCTGCTGGCGGTGATCGCCCGGCTGGACCGGTGGGCCACCTCCCGCGCGGGGCTCGAGGTCCCCGCCGCGCAGGCGCGTCTGCTGGCGGCCGTGGAGCAGATCGGACCGGCCCGCACCTCGGACCTGGCCCGCCTGGACAGCTCCACCCAGCCGACGATCACCGTCCAGCTGCAACGCGCCGAGCAGGACGGCTGGGTGCGTCGCACCGCTGATCCCAGTGACGGGCGCGCCAGCCTGGTCGAGCTGACCGACACCGGTCGGGGGGTGCTCCGCGACGTCCGGTCCGCCCGTGCCGCCGCACTCGCCCCCCGCCTGGACGAGCTCACCGCCACGGAACGGGACGTGCTCACCCGGGCGATCGCCGTCGTCGAACGCCTCCTGGACGGATCCTGATACCGGGGCCCACAGCCCCAGACAAGGAGCTCTATGCTGCGTCAACCCCGATCCGTGCTGGCCGTCGCCTTCGCCAGCATCATCGCCTTCATGGGTATCGGTCTGGTCGACCCGATCCTCAAACCCATCGCCGACGAGCTCGGGGCCACCCCCTCCCAGGTGTCCCTGCTGTTCACCAGCTACATGGCGGTGATGGGGCTGGCGATGCTGCTCACCGGTGCGGTCTCCAGCCGGCTCGGGGCGAAGACGACGCTGCTGCTGGGGCTGGTGGTGATCATCGTCGGGGCCGGGATGGCGGGCCTGCAGGACGGGGTCGCGGGGATCATCGCCTGGCGGGCCGTGTGGGGGCTGGGTAACGCACTGTTCGTCGCCACGGCGCTGGCCACGATCGTCTCCTCGGCCCGTGGCTCCGTCGGCCAGGCGATCATCCTGTACGAGGCGGCCCTCGGAGTGGGCATCGCAGTGGGTCCGCTGGTCGGCGGACTGCTCGGTCACCTGTCCTGGCGGGGACCGTTCTTCGGCGTCTCCGGTCTGATGCTCATCGCCGCAGTGGCCACGATCTTCCTGGTGCCTCCCACACCGCGGCCGCCGCGTGCCACCTCGCTGGCCGAACCGCTGGCAGCCCTGCGGCACCGCGGGCTGCTGATCACCGGACTGACCGCGCTGCTGTACAACTTCGGCTTCTTCACCCTGCTCGCGTTCACCCCGTTCCCGCTGGACCTCGGCGCGCTGCAGATCGGCGGCATCTTCTTCGGCTGGGGCGCGCTGCTGGCGATCACCTCCGTGTGGGTCGCACCGCGGCTGCAGCGCCGGTTCGGCACGCTGCGCCCGATCACCTGGGCGCTGCTGACGTTCGCCACCATCCTGGCGCTGATGGCAGTGTTCACCGACCACAAGGTGGTGCTCGGCGTCGGCGTGATCCTGGCCGGTGCTGCGCTGGGCATCAACAACACGCTGATCACCGAGACGGTGATGAAGGCCGCACCAGTCGAGCGCGGGGTGGCCTCAGCGGCCTACAGCTTCGTGCGGTTCGCCGGGGGAGCGGTGGCGCCCTGGCTGGCCGGGTACCTCGGCGAGCAGGTCAGCGTGCACCTGCCGTTCTGGGTCGGTGCGGTCTCGGTGCTGGCCGCAGCCGTGCTGATCACCGCCGGCCGCAGGACGCTGGCGCACGTGGAGGAGGCCGGCTCGCCGGTGGCCTCGGTCGCCGAGGCGCAGGAGCTCACCGCGGCCGACTCCTGAGCCCCGGGACCGGCACTGTGACGATGCCCACGCCGCGGATTTTGGGCCGTGGCGCCGGCTCCGGTAGAGTCAACCGGCGGTAGCGCGATTGCGTGCCGGGCCACAAGCCGACAGCACGCAGCGCGATACCCCATTGGGGTATGGTGTAATCGGCAGCACGACTGATTCTGGTTCAGTTAGTCTAGGTTCGAGTCCTGGTACCCCAGCGAGGATCGTCCCGAGCACCGTCTCGGTTCCGGTACGATCTTCTATCGTCGCCCGGCCCCGTCGTCTAGTGGCCTAGGACGCCGCCCTCTCAAGGCGGTAACGCCGGTTCGAATCCGGTCGGGGCTACGAGAGCGAGACCCCCAGCCGACACCGGCTGGGGGTCTCGTCGTCTCTGCCGGTGGGCGCCGGCCGCGGAGGGATGGCCCCTGTACCCGGCCAGCACCGGGGTGGCACCATGGATCGATGGATCCGATCCCGCAGCACTGGACCACGGCCGAAGAGGACGTGCAGACACCGGACGGACGGCGACTGGCCCTGCGGGTGTGGGGGTGGTCGGCACGCTCGATGGCCGAGGCCGCCGACGTCGCTCGCGACCGCGCCGCCGAGCTGGTGCAGCGGCTGCGGGAGGGCGGGCCGCTGCGCCGGGACTCCTACTACCCCCGCCTGCCGCTGCGCGAAGAGGTGCTCAGCGAGGTCCGTGACGGCGAGGGCACCCTGGTCGCGGCCGTCACCCGGAACCGGTACGGGGCGCAGGTGCTGAACACCGACCGGCTGCTGATCGCCGACGTGGACAGCCCGGATGCCGA
>DATGRZ010000463.1:0-3135 GCA_035303065.1 Ruania sp. | reverse complement strand
CCCCGCCGGCCGCTACCACACCGGGGCGGTGCACCTGCTCGACGACGTAGACCTGCACCTGGCCGACGGTGCGGTGCTCGCGTGCAGCCAGGACCCGGACGACTACCTGCCACCGGTGCGCACCCGGTACGAGGGGATGGACTGCTACAACTACTCCCCGTTCCTGTACGCCGACGGTCGGCGCAACGTCGCCCTGACCGGTCGTGGGGTGGTCGACGGGGGCGCCGACGCGGAGCACTGGTGGAGCTGGGTGAAGGCACCCGCACCGCACGAGGGCCCGGCGAAGCAGCGTCTGCTGGCAGCGGCCGCCGCAGGTGTGCCGGTGCAGGAGCGGGTGTTCGGCGCCGGGCACCACCTCCGCCCGAACCTGCTGCAGCTGGTGGACTGCCACAACGTGCTCATCTCCGGCCTCACCTTCCGCCGGTCACCGATGTGGACCGTGCACCCGCTGCGGTGCACCAACGTGACCGTCCGTGGGATCACCGTGGACAGCCATGGGCCGAACAACGACGGCTGCAACCCGGAGTCCTGCCGGGACGTGCTCATCGAGGACTCCACGTTCGACACCGGGGACGACTGCATCGCGATCAAGTCCGGCAAGGGGCCAGACGGGTGGTACCCAGACCAGGCCACCACCGGCGTGGTGGTCCGGAACTGCCGGATGCGCGCCGGCCACGGCGGGGTGACGATAGGCAGCGAGGCCAGCGGGGGAGTGGCGGACGTGGTCGCCTACCGGTGCCAGATGTCCAGCCCGGACCTGCAGCGCGCACTGCGGATCAAGACCAACGCCGAGCGCGGCGGGTATGTGCGGGACCTCCTGTTCGCCGACATCGAGGTGGGCCAGGTGCGCAAGGCGGTGCTGGAGATCGCCCTCGACTACGAACGGGTGACCGACGGTGCCCACCCGCCGCAGGTCGCCGACATCGAGCTGCAGCGGGTGAGCGCGTCCTCGGCCGGCCGTGGCCTGCGGCTGATCGGCCTCCCGGACGCCCCGATCCAACGGTTACGGCTGTACGACTGCACCTTCAGCCAGGTCGCCGAACCGGACATCGTCGAGCAGGTAGTCGATGCCGTGGGCATCGGCAGCGGTGAACCGGAGCAGCTGGGCCAGCGGTAGTGCGATCACCCAGGACGGGTTCCACGTGTTGGAGTGCCCGCGGTCCTGCCAGCTGGTGACGAAGAACGCCTCACCCTGCTCACCGACCACGTCGAAGCCCCACTCTCCCGGAGCGGTGCACACCCCCTGACCCATCGCGGCCAGGATGGTGCGCGCCCACCGCTGCAACCACTCGTCCCCGGTGAGGTGCCCGAGCCGCCACAGGTCGAAGGTCGGGAAGAACACGTCCAGGTGATGGTTCTGCACGCTCACCCCGGGCCAGCCGATCGCATCGAAACCGGCCTCGCGCAGCGGCGCACCCCGGTCGTGCTCCGGGTTCCAGTGGTAGACCCAGCTGAGCAGCCACTCCGCGACCACCTGCGCACGCTCGGTGTACACCGCCCGGCCGGTGGCCTCCTGCAGGGTCATCAACAGCTCGAAGTAGCCCAGGCCGCCTTCTTTGTCCTCGCACGCGGCATCCAGCGTGGAGTGCGCGAACGGGTGGTCGAAGGTGCGGGCGTGCAGCTCGTGGTAGGCCTCCGCAAGCTCCTCGGCCCGGCTGAGCAGCTCCCGCCGACCGGTCACCTGGGCGGCGCGAGCCACCGCGCGCACCGACGGGATACCGGCCGACCACGGTGCATCGTCCACCGGCCGGCCGTCCGCGGTCCAGCCCACCGGCACCAGCCCAGAGGGCAGCGTGGCAGTGCTGATGTGCTCAGCGGCCGCCTGCAACGTTGTGGTCCAGGCGTCCGGGACCGGCTCCTCGTGCCGGCGCAGCAGGGTGACCAGGTCGGCCAGCGCGCACAGCGTCTCCCCGTAGGCGCGTGCCGAGACCACCGGTACACCCCGCCGGCGCAGCCCCTGCCAGCGACGGTCGTCGTGGATGTAGGAGTTGTACCGCAACCCCGGGGTGCCGGTGGCCGAACCCTGCAGGTAGAACTCGGTGACGGCGCGGGCTCGCTCGAGCCGGTGCGGTTCACCGTGCTCCAGGCCCACCCAGGCCTCGCACCAAGCCAGGCGCAAGCACTGCCCGGTCCAGCCGTAGAGGAAGTCCATCTCCGGACGGCCGGCCCGCTTGCGCGGCTCGCCCCAGGAGGGGAACTTCGCATAGCCGGCCACCTCGCCGTCGGTGAACGCCCGGGCGTCCAGAGCAGCCAGCCGCAGCTGGATGTGCTCCTCGTCCGGCAGCGGTCCGGGCCGCACCTGCTCGCCACCACCGAAGAGCTTGCGCCCGATCCGCACCAGCTGGCGGAACCCGTGCCCGGGCTCCGCCCAGCCGCGGTCGATCACGAAACGCTGCCGCAGACTGTCCCCGGGCAGCAGGTCGCGGTAGCCGGCACTGGTGGGGGCGGTCTTCGCCTTGTGCACGTAGGTGATGTCCGGCTCGCCGTCGAACAGGGTGACGCCGCTGAGCGCGAGCGCCCAGGTCTCCCCCGATGCCGCGCTGGTTCGCGCACCGAGCGAGCCGTAGCGCACCCGGCCGCCGGAGTCCTCGTCCGCCTCCGGCAGCGCGACCAGGGTGAGCGTGCCGCCGTCGACGTCCTGCAGGCACACCGCCGGGACCGGCAGCCGGTGCAGCTCGGTGACGAACCCACCCCGGCTCACGTGCGGAACAGTCCGGTCCGGGTCGGCGGACGGGTTGTCGTGGTAGATCACCTGCGGGATGGTTACCCGCGCCTGGTCCGGACCGGGCAGCCGCAGCCCCACGGCCAGGTCGGTGACCGGCTCCGCAGTAGCGTTCTGCCACTCCAGGTCGAGCGCCAGCCCGCGTTCGCTCAGCCGGGCGAGCACCTGCACCCGCAACGGACCGACCTGACCGTCGAGCCGGAGCACCTCACCGACCTGCTCCACCGTGGCTCCGGTGAGCCCCGGCGCGTGCTCCCGCCACGGGCGGCCGGTGGACAGCAGCAGCATCCGGTCCAGCAGTGCCGACCAGTCCGCCGGCCAGTCTGCCTCCGCAGCAATACCGGGTCCGCCCGGCTCCTGGCCGGTGATGAAGTGGACCAGCTCGTCCTCGGTCAGCATCGCTGCATCCTGAT
>DATGRZ010000462.1:0-16484 GCA_035303065.1 Ruania sp. | reverse complement strand
ACCCGCACGGCACCACGCCGGGCCACCTCGGCGACCAGGTCCGCCGCGGCCACCGGGCCTCCCGGTGCCGGCGACTGCCGGACGTGGAGTACCGCAGCCCGCCGCGGCCCGTCACCCCGCCGGGACAGCACCGGTGGGTCGGCGTCCAGCACCACCACGCCCGCCCGTACCCGCCGGCTGCCGGGGGAGCGCAGCACCAGGCGGTCCCCGAGCACCACCGGCACCGGGTGAGGCAGCGTGATCCGGGCGTGCTCGCCGTCGAACGGGCGCAACCGCCCGGTCAGCGCCGCAGTGCCCACGTGCACCTTCACCTGCCCGGAGCTGTTGCCGAACGCCTCCCCGGAGCAGCGGCGCACGTCCACCACCGTCGTCTCGGGCCAGGCGTCCGGGGTGAGCAGCACCGACCCGCGCGGCACCAGCTGCGGTTCCACGCCGCGCAGGTTGACCGCCACCCGGTTCGTCGGCCTGATGAGCTCGCACGCCTCACCCCGGCTCTGCAGTCCGCGCACGGTCACCGAATCCAGACCGCCGGCCACGGTCAGCCGGTCACCGGTGCGCAGGGTCCCCGCTGCGAGCGTGCCGGTGACCACGGTGCCGGCTCCAGCGATCGTGAACGACCGGTCCACCCACAACCGCACCCGCGCGTCCGAGTCCGGCGCCGGCGCCCCTGACAGCACCCCGGCGAGCACCTCCCGGAGCCCGGCCAGCCCGGCACCGGTCACCGCCGAGGTCACCACTGCGGGAGCATCCGCCAGCCCGGTGCCGGCCAGCTCCTCCCGCGCCCGCGGGACCACCTCCGCCACCCGGTCCGGATCGGCGCGGTCGGCGCGGCTGACCACCAGCACCCCGCGGTCGATACCCAGCGCCGCCACCGCGTCCCGGTGGTCGCTGGACTGTTCCTGCCAGCCCTCGTCGGCGGCCACCACGAAGCACACCACCGGCGCCGGCCCCAGCCCGGCGAGCATGTTCCCGAGGAACCGTTCGTGCCCGGGAACGTCCACGAACGCTACCTGGCAACCGGGCACCAGCTCGGTCCAGGCGAACCCGAGGTCCACGGTCAGCCCGCGGCGGTGCTCCTCGGCCAGGCGGTCCGGCTCGATCCCGGTCAGCGCCCGCACCAGCGCCGACTTGCCGTGGTCCACGTGCCCGGCGGTGGCCACCACGAAGCTCTCCACTGTTCCGCCTCCAGTCCTGCCCGCCTTGTCCGACCCGCGTCCTACCCGCTTCGTGCATTCGAACCAGCGTGGCGCATTCGAACCCGGTTGTAGCCAGGTTCGAATGCGCTAAGGGTGTTCCAACGGGGCCGGGTCCGGGTGCAGCGCCCGCCGCACTGCCTCCGCCACCCGTCGGTCGTCCTCCGGCGGCACGCAGCGCAGGTCCACCAGGCAGGCGCCGCCGTGCACCCGCGCCAGCACCGCAGGGTCCCCGAGCCGCAACGGACGCGCGGCGGCCTCCGGGAGGCGGAGCGCCCACCCAGGCAACGGCACCCCCGGGCCGCCCCCACCCCCGACCCTGCCCTGGTGCGGGACCACCGCCACCTGCGCTCCGCCGTCGACGGCTGCCGCGAGGGCCTGCACCCGCCCCCGCAACGCCGCCGCATCCGCGTGCAGGAACTCGGCCGTCGGCACCCGACCCGCCACCAGCGTGGCCTCTAGCGCGGCGAGAGCCAGCTTGTCCGCCCGCACCGCCCGGGCCAGCGGGTGCCGCGCCAGGCGCTCGATCACCTCCGCCCGGCCGAGCAGCAGCCCCGCCTGCGGGCCACCGAGCAGCTTGTCCCCGCTGGCGATCACCAGGTCCGCGCCGGCGGCCAGCGCCGAGGCCGCATCCGGTTCGTCCGGGAGTGCGGGGTCCGGGGCGAGCAGACCGGAGCCCAGGTCGGCCACCAGCGGCAGCTGGTGCTCGTCGGCCAGGGTACGCAGCTCGGCCAGGGTCGCCTCGGCGGTGAACCCGTGCACGCGGAAGTTGCTCGGGTGCACCTTGAGCAGGCAGCCGGTCTCCGGGCCGACGGCGGAGGCGTAGTCGGCTAGGTGCGTGCGGTTGGTCGTGCCTACTTCCCGCAGCCGGGCGCCGGTCGAGGCGATCAGGTCCGGCAGCCGGAACCCGGCACCGATCTCGATCAGCTCACCGCGACTGACCACCACCTCCCGGTCCGCCGCCAGCGCCGTGGTCGCCAGCACCAGGGCCGCAGCGCCGTTGTTCACCACCAGGGCGTCCTCGGCGGCGGGGCACGCGGCCAGCAGGGCGGCCCGGGTGGCGCGGCCTCGCCGGGATCGCACGCCAGTGTCCAGGTCGAGCTCCACGTCCACGTACCCGGCGGCGGCGACCAACGCCTCGACGGCGGCGGCAGACAACGGGGCCCGGCCCAGGTTGGTGTGCACCACCACGCCAGTGGCGTTCAGCACCGGGGTGAGTGAGGTGGCGCGCCGGTGGACGAGCGCCTCCCGGAGGGCGGCTGGCACCTCCTCCGGCGGGATCTCGCCTCGGCGGGCCCGGTCCTGGGTGGTGCGGGCGAGGTCGCGCACGGTCGTCGTACCCAGACGATCGGCGGCAGCGGTGGCCTCGGGTAGGGCGAGCAGGTGATCGGTGCGCGGGATCCGGCGGCGCGGGTCGGTGGTGGCGTCCGCGCCCGGTACGTCCGGAGGAACGGGGAGGCCAGCGGAGTTGGGCCCGTCGCGGTCCACTGGTTCGGTCACCGGCACCTCCTTCGGCGTGGCGGAGGCGGACGGGAATCGAACCCGCCAGACCGAGGTGCTCGGTCTCACCGGTGTTGAAGACCGGGGGGCCCACCAGGAACCCATACGCCTCCCTGCGCGGCGAGCCTAGCAGCGGCGGGCAGCCCGGTTATAGCGCTGCGTGCAGGAAGGAACGGATCGCTCGCCGTGCCCGGTAGGCCGAGGGCACCAGATGCGGCATGCTCAGGAACGCGTGCCCGGCCCGCTCGATCTCCAGCAGGCGCACGGGCGTCTGGGTGCGCCGCACGCGAGCGGCGTAGGTGCGGGCCTGGTCGGCCAACGGATCCAGTGCTGGCACCACCAGCAACGTGCTGGGCAGCGTGGCGGTGCCCGCGGTGGCGAGTGGTGACACCGCGCGGGCGTCCGTCCCCGCAGGCGCGGCCAGCCGGCAGAACCGCTCGACCTCGGCGGCACTGATCGTCGGAGTGCACGCATGCTCGGTCATCGAGGGGTGGTCCAGTGCGGTGGAGGTGAGGTCCAGGCACGGGTTGATCAGCACCTGGG
This sequence comes from Ruania sp., assembly GCA_035303065.1. GTDB lineage: Bacteria > Actinomycetota > Actinomycetes > Actinomycetales > Beutenbergiaceae > Ruania. The sequence goes on along the minus strand of DATGRZ010000462.1, from coordinate 13,248 downwards.
CGCGCAGCCGGGCAGATCGCTCGGCCACCAGTGCCGTCATGGTGCCGCCGGCGCTCTCGCCGACCAGTGCGATCCGGTCGACGTCCACGCCCCAGGTGGAGGGGCTGGAGATGATCTGCTCGAGCGCACGGGAGACGTCTTCGACCGCCGTAGACATGGTGGTCCCGGGGCCGAGGAGGCGGTGCTCCACCGAGGCCACCACGGCAGGCAGCCGCGCGGCGAGGTGGCTGGTGAGCCAGTCGCACTGCACGGCGGTACCGCTGTAGCCACCGCCGTGCACGTGCAGCACCAGCGGGAGAGGTTCGGGCGTGGCTCTGCGGGGCCGATGCACCCGGACCGGTACCGCCCGGCCATCTGTGGTCACGCTCGCCCACTCCGAGCGGCTGGTCAGGGCAGGAAATCCCGTGATCAGGCGTGCAGCCGGTGAGCTCACCACCTCGTTCTGCGCCCGGCCCAGCTCCGCGAGCTCCTCGTCCTCGAGCGCGGCAAAGTCGGGCTGGCCGCGCAGGCCGTAGACGAGACGGACACCGAGTGGCGGGTGTGGAAGTGGTGGCACCGGGAGCTCCTCGACAATTCGCTACCAACAGTTGCGATACTGACGGTAGCAGAATGTGATTGGGTGGTGGACATGCCAGCCAGACCCCGCCGAGCCCCCGGCCGTCCACGCTCGGACCTCGACGAGGAGGTACTCGCCGCCACCCTGCGAACAGTGCACGAGCTGGGCTACGCCGGCGCCACCGTCGACAAGATCTCTGCTGCCGCCGGAACTGCGAAGACCACCATCTACCGCCGCTGGCCCTCCAAAGGTGCGCTGGTCACCGCAGGGCTGGTGTCCGCGTTCGGGCCGCTACCACCGGTCGCCGGCGACCCGAGGCAGAACCTGGCGGCGCTGGTGCGCTGGGGCGCGGACCGGATCGGGCGGCCCGGTGTCGCCGCCGCATTTGCCGGGGTGTTCGCCGACGCTGTCAGTGATCCGGACCTGCGCCGGCTGCTCCGCGCACAGTTGCAGGAGCCGTACCGGAGCGGCCTGGAGCAGGCGCTGGCGGTACCGACCGCCCGGGCGCTGCTGATCGTGGACCTGGTCGTCGGCACGTTGCTGCACCGCAGGGGCATCACCGGAGAGACGATGACCGAGGCGGACGTCCAGCAGCTCATCGCCGCTGCAGAGAGTCTGCTTGGCTAGACTCGTACGATGGCAGGAGCAACGGTGCACGGCGATGTCGACGAACCACGCCTGACATCGTTCGCCCACGGCGGCGGATGTGCGTGCAAGATCCCACCCGGTGAGCTGGAGGACGCGGTCAGCACACTGGCCGGCCAGGTCGGCGGGGCCGACGCCCGGGTGCTGGTCGGCCTCGACGATGGCGACGACGCAGCCGCTGTACTGGTACGTGAGGACCTGGCGGTGCTCTCCACCGCCGACTTCTTCACCCCGGTGGTCGATGATGCCTACGACTGGGGCCGGATCGCCGCTGCGAACGCGCTCTCCGACGTCTATGCCATGGGCGGCGACCCGGTGGTGGCGATCAACCTGCTCGGCTGGCCCCGGGCCCAGCTGCCGCTGGAGCTGATGACTGAGGTGCTGCGCGGCGGGCGGGACATGGCCACCCAGGCGGGCTGCCCGGTGATCGGCGGGCACTCCATCGACGACCCGGAGCCGAAGTACGGGATGGCGGTCACTGGTGTGGCGCACCCGGAGAAGCTGCTGCGCATCGACGCCGCCGAGCCCGGCCAGCCGCTCACCCTGACCAAACCTATCGGCGTGGGCATCCTGAACAACCGGCACAAGGCGACCGGGGAGACCTTCGCCGAGGCGACCGCCTCGATGACCCGGCTGAACCGCGAGGCCGCAGCGACCGCCGTCGAGCAGGGGGTGCGCGCAGCGACCGACGTGACCGGCTTCGGGCTGCTCGGCCACCTGCACAAGCTCTGCCGCGCCTCGGGGGTGGGGGCGGTGATCGAGCGGGCCGCGGTGCCGGTCCTCGCCGATGCGCTCACTGCGCTCGCCGAGGGCTTCGTGCCGGGCGGGAGCCGGCGCAACCTGGACTGGGTGCGCCCGCACCTGACCGCGGGGCTCGGTATCACCGAGGAGGACCTGGTGCTGCTCGCCGACGCGCAGACCTCCGGCGGACTGCTGGTGGCCGGCGAGCTGCCCGGGCACCCGGTGATCGGCCACACGGTGGCCGGTGCCGGCATCCAGGTCCGCTGAGCACCCCCTCTGCCGGGCAGAGGGGAGGAGGGGTCAGGGGCCGGTGGTGATCGAGTCGTCGGTGATGCCGCGGCGGCGCCGCTCGGCTAGCCGACGCTTCTGCGGCTCCACGGTGTACTTCGGGTCCTTCGCCGAGGCCAGCCCCGCCTCGAAGTAGCCCAGCCGGGTGAGTGCAGAAGAGACCAGCAGTGCCGTACCGGAGAGCACACCGGCCGTTCGCCACCGGCCGGCCAGCAGCGCGCCGAGCCCGCCAGCGGCCGCCAGCGCCTTGCTCACCCGCAGGTACGTGCCGGGCCGTCCCTGGTGCAGCGTCTCCACCACCGTCTCGTCCATCCGGCGCTCGAGCAGTTCCGCCGAGAGCAGCTCGCCGGCAGCGCCGACCACCGCCAGCACCCGTGCCGGGCCCGCCTGTGCCACCGGGGTGGTGATCATCGCCAGACCGCCGGCCGCGAGGCTCGCCGAGGAGACGAACACGAACGGCAGCTCCTCGCGCGCCTCGTTCCAGGTGGGCACGGCGGTGTCGGAGAGCAGCACTGCGGTGTAGGCGGCCAGTGGGGGAGCCAGCGCACCGGCGCCCAGGCCAGCCGCAGATCCGGCACCGCGCAGCAGCCCGCGCAGCCGGCCCAGCGGCAGGCGCGAGCCGGTGGCGCGGTCCACCTCGTCGGCAGCGGCCACCCCAGCGCACGTGCTGAAGCCGGCGAGGATCCACGACCCCACACTCATCGGAGAGGTCAGCTTCACCGTGCGGAGCATGTTCAGGAACCGTTCCGGACGGCCCAGGTCCCGCACCAGCGCACCGGCCCCGAGCCCCGCCGCGGTGATCGCCGCCAGCCTGCCGCTGCGGCGCAGCGCCTCCCTGCCGGTCAGCTGGGCCCCGGCGGCAAGCAGACCGGAGCCGGCGGCCAACCCACCGAGGAACAGGTAGGCGGCCACATCGGTCTCCCACGGCGGAGCCTTGACCACCGGACGGCCGTAGTAGGAGCCGAACGCGGCGTCCGGCACCACCGGCATCTCCCGGGAACCATCACCGCCACCGCGGGACGGTCCGGCGCGGCGTCGCCCCTTGCGCCGGCGGCGACCACCCTCCGGCTCCGGCGGGCGGTAGCTGTCGAACTCCGAGGTGCTCACCGGCGCCTCCCCAGGAACGCCAGCGCCGCGGTGGCCAGCATCCCGGCAGCGGCCCAGCCGGCACGGGAGAACATCTGCGGCAGGTCCGCAGTGGGCACGCGCGGGTCCGGCGGCAGCCCGTAGACCTCCGGTTCGTCCAGCAGCAGGAACACCGATCCGGTGCCGCCCACGCCGTCCTTCTCGTTCGCGCCGTACAACCGGGCCTCGGTCATCCCGCGGGCGTGCAGCTCGGCGACCCGCTCCTGGGCCGTGGCCACCAGCTCCTCGTGGTTGCCGAACGTGATCGACTCCGTGGGGCAGGTCTGTGCGCAGGCCGGTTGCTGGCCGTCGGTGAGCCGGTCGTAGCACAGCGTGCACTTCTGCGCGATACCGCCCTCCCGGGTAGGACCCCGCTGCGGACCCCGCTCACCAGGGGCGGCAGTGCCGTCGGCGCGGCGCTCGATCACCCCGAACGGGCAGGCGGCCACGCAGGTGCCGCAGCCGTTGCACACGTCGTCCTGGACCACCACGCTGCCGAACTCGGTGCGGAACAGGGCCCCGGTGGGGCAGGCGTCCAGGCAGCCGGCGTGCGTGCAGTGCTTGCACACGTCGGAGGACATCAGCCACCGGAACTCCGGGGTGTCCGGGGGAGTGGTGTCGACGGGGCCGTCACCGGGAACCCCTGTGGATACCGGCGGCCCGAGCCGGGCGGCATCGTGCAGGCCGCCGTAGTCGTCGGCAGTGCTGCCCGTACCGGCAGAGTCATCAGCACTCCCACCGCCGCCACCAGCACTGCCGTCGGCGGCAGCGCCCTCTCTGCCCCGCCCCGACGGCGGCCCCACGCTCGGCATGCCCAGGTCCACCAGAGCACGGCCGCTGCGCCGTGCCTGGTCGATGCGCTCGGCGTCCTGCTCCACGAAGGCCACGTGCCGCCAGGTGTTCGCTCCGAGCCCGCCGGTGTTGTCGTAGGAGGAGCCGAGCAGCTGCGGGTCGGGCTCGCTGGGGACGTGGTTCCACTCCTTGCACGCCACCTCGCAGGCCTTGCAGCCGATGCAGATCGAGGTGTCGGTGAAGAACCCCTTGCGCGGGTGGGTGTGCTGCCATCCGGCGTCGGCGGCCGGGTCGGTCGCTCCGAACAGCTGTCCCATCAGCGCCTCCTCTCCTCGTCGCCCGTGGCCGCGCCGCTGCTGGCGCCGCAGACCCGGTCCGTCTCGTCCCTCACGGCTGCCACCCTTCCTGCTCCGGGTCGTCCTCGCCCGGCGAGGGGGTGACCTTCTCCCGGTCGGGATCGGTGAGGTGGGCGTTGCCGGTCTCCTCACTCAGTCCGGCCCGCTGCTGGTAGCCGGCCACCAGGTCGAGCAGCGCCTGCCCGCGCGGCCGTCGGCCGGGCTGGATGTCGCAGGAACCGGCCTTCGACTCCTGGATGAGCACGTTCGGGTCCAGGGTGACCCCGAGCAGGTCGTTCGCCGCGTCTCCGGTCACCCCGGCGTCGCTGCCCACCCCCCAGTGGTAGGGCAGACCGACCTGGTGCACGGTCCGTCCGCCCAGGTCCAGCGGGCGCACCCGTTCGGTGACCAGCACCCGGGCCTCGATCGCCGCCCGGGCGGAGATGATCGTGGCCCACCCGTGGTCGGTCAGCCCGCGTTCGGCGGCCAGCTCGGGGGAGACCTCGCAGAACATCTCCGGCTGCAGCTCGGACAGGTACGGCAGCCAGCGGCTCATCCCGCCTGCAGTGTGGTGCTCGGTGAGCCGGTAGGTGGTGAAGATGTACGGGTACACCTCGCTGCCTGGTGCGCCGGCGCTCGGTGCGGACAGGTTGTCCGGGCGCGGATAGGTCAGCCGGGCCGGGTTCTGCTGCTGCGGGTACAGCGGGTTGGCCACCGGGGACTCCTGCGGCTCGTAGTGGGTGGGCAGCGGCCCGTCCACCAGCCCGCGTGGGGCGAACAACCAGCCCTTCCCGTCGGCCTGCATCACGAACGGGTCGTCCCCAGCGAGGGCGTCCGGACCGCCCGCATCCCCGTCCGGACGAGCACCCGGAGCACGGTCGGCCACGAAGTCGGGCACGTCCAGGCCGGTCCAGGAGCCCTGCTCGGCGTCCCACCAGATGTGCTTCTTCCGCTCGCTCCACGGCTTACCGTCCAGGTCTGCCGAGGCGCGGTTGTACAGGATGCGCCGGTTCGCCGGCCACGCCCAGCCCCACTCCAGGGCGGTCTGCGACTGCTCCGAGCCGGGCTTGCGCCGGGCGGCCTGGTTCACCCCGTCGGCGTACACGCCGGTGTATATCCAGCAGCCGGCCTCGGTGGACCCGTCGGCCTGCAGCTCGGTGTAGGAGCTCAACGGTTCGCCGGCCTTGTCCCCGGTCAGGTGGCGCCCGTTGATCTCCGCCAGCACCGCCTCCGGATCCGGTTCGCCGTCGGCCAGCTCCGGGTAGTTCCAGGTCAGGTCCAGCAGCGGCCGGTCCCGCTCGTCGGTGGAGCCGATCAGCTTGGCCCGGATGCGTTTGCCCAGCTCGTAGAAGAACTGCAGGTCGCTCATGCACTCACCCGGTGGGTCCACTGCCTGGTGCCGCCACTGCAGCAACCGTTGGGTCTGGGTGAATGACCCCGCTTTCTCCACGTGGCTGGCGGCCGGCATGAAGAACACCTCGGTGTCGATGTCCTCGGTGCGCAGCTCACCGGTGGCGATCTCCGGACCGTCCTTCCAGAACGTCGCGGACTCGATCATCTGCAGGTCGCGCACCACCAGCCACTTCAGGTGCGCCATACCCATCCGCTGCATCCGCCCGTTCGCTGACCCGACCGCCGGGTTCTGGCCGAGGAGAAAGTACCCCTCCACCTCGTCCTCCAGCATCGACAGCACCGTCTGGTAGGTGCCGTGCGGGCCGGTGAGCTTGGGCAGGTAGTGGAATGCCCAGTCGTTCTCCGCCTGCGCGGCCGGCCCCCACCAGGCCTTGAGCAGGCTGATGGTGTAGGCGTCCGCGTTCGCCCAGAACCCTTTCTGCTCCTTGGACGCGATCGCGCGGACGTAGGTGTCCAGGTCGTCGTGCTGGTCGGCAGTGGGCATCGGCAGGTACCCGGGCAGCAGGTTGAACAGCGTGGGGATGTCCGTGGAGCCCTGGATGCTGGCGTGCCCGCGCAGCGCCATGATGCCCCCGCCGGGGCGGCCCACGTTGCCGAGAAGCAGCTGCAGGATGGCCGCGGCCCGGATGAACTGTGCACCGAGGGAGTGCTGGGTCCAGCCGACCGCGTAGACGAACGAGGTGGTGCGCTCCCGGCCGGAGTTCTCCGTCACGGCCCGGGCCAGGTAGTCGAAGTCGGCGGCGCTGATACCGCAGGCCTGCTCGACCCTCTCGGGGGTGTACCGGGCGTAGTGCCGCTTGACGATCTGGAACACGCTGCGTGGGTGGGTGAGCGTCTCGTCCCGCTCCACCTCCGCCGTCTCCAACGGAGGCCCGCCGCTGCCGTGGGTGTCCCCGGCGGCCCGCCCGGAAGCGGCCTCGCCGTGCTCATGGTGCCGGTCCGGTGCGGACGCCCCGCCCTCGGCCTCGGCATAGGCCCAGGTGGAGGGGTCGTACTGCCCGGTCTCCGGGTCGAAGCCGGAGAACAGCCCGCCGGTGTCCTCAGTGTCCTGGAAGTCCTCGCCGACGATGGTGGCGGCATTGGTGTAGGCCACCACGTAGTCGTGGAAGTACTTCTCCTGGCTCAGCACGTAGTTGATCAGCGCGCCGATGAGCACCACGTCCGAGCCGGCCCGGATCGGCAGGTGCTTGTCCGCCAGCGCAGTGGTGCGGGTGAACCGGGGGTCCACATGGATCACCTTCGCCCCGCGCGCCCGGGCCTCGGCGACCCACTGGAAACCCACCGGGTGGCACTCGGCCATGTTCGAGCCCTGGATCACGATGCAGTCAGAGTTGGCCAGGTCCTGCAGGTACTGCGTGGCGCCACCGCGCCCGTACGAGGTTCCCAGACCGGGAACCGTGGAGGAGTGTCATATCCGGGCCTGGTTCTCGATCTGGATCGCCCCGGCGGCGGTGAACAGCTTCTTGATGAGGTAGTTCTCCTCGTTGTCCAGCGTGGCACCGCCCAACGAGGCGATCCCCATCGTGCGGCGAAGCACCCGGCCCTGGTCGTCGGTGTCCTGCCAGGTGCGCCGCCGGGAGGCGAGGAACCGGTCGGCGATCATGTCCATCGCAGTGTCCGGGTCCAGGGGCTGCCAGTCGCTGGCACCGGGCGGGCGGTAGAGCACCTTCGTCTGCCGGCCGTTGGCGTTCACCAGCTGCTCGCTGGCGGCCCCTTTCGGGCACAGCCGGCCACGGGAGATCGGCGAGTCCGGGTCGCCCTCGATGCCGATGACCTTCTCGTCCTTGACGAAGATCCGCTGCCCGCAGCCCACAGCGCAGTAGGGGCACACGCTCTGCACCATCCGGTCCGCAGTGGCGTTGCGCGACGTGGTCGCACGGGTAGCCGCGGAGGTGACCGCCGGGCCGCGCCCGAGCACGTCACCGGAGCGCAGCTGACGGACCACCGGCCATTCCAGCGGACTCCGTCGTGCCATGGCGCCACTATAGGCTCGACCAGCCGAACCCACACCCGCAACGGACCGTGCGCGCCGCCGGCCTCGGGGAGACCACCGAGCGGTCCCACTAGCGCGCCGGGCCTAGCCGGCTCGCCGTGTCGGTCAGGGTGCCGATGACGGCGGAGCTCACCGGGCACGGTGGGGCGTGCGGTGGGACAGTGGTCGCCATGGCGCAGGACCACGACTGGGATGCGATGTACACCGCCGAGGAGGTACCGCCCTGGGACCTCGGGGAGGTCCAGCCCGCGCTGGTGGCTTTCCTGGACCGTACCGAGGTGGCCGACCCCGTGCTGGACGCCGGTTGCGGCACCGGAACCCTGGCGCTGCTGCTCGCCGAGCGCGGGCACAGCGTCACCGGGTTCGACCTGTCCGCCACGGCCATCGGCCGCGCCCGCACCAAGGCCGCCGTGCAGGGGATGGGCGTCGACCTCCTGGTGGCCGACGCTGCCCAGGTCGCCGAGCTCGGCATCATGCCCCGCACTGTGCTCGACTCCGGGCTGCTGCACTCTCTGGACGGCAGCGGTCAGGCCGCCTACGTTGCTGGGCTGGCGGCGATCTGCCCTCCGGCTGCGCTGGTGGTAGTGCTGGCCATCTCCCTCGAGGCCGGTCAGGGCTGGGGTGAGACCGAGACGACCCTGCGAGCACGGTTCGGTGCCCCGGACTGGGTGAGTACCGCCGTCGAGGACATCGAGGTGCACGCCCGGTGGCGGGGCGAGGAGCTGCGCATGCCCGGCTTCCTGCTGAGCACCTACCGGGCGTGAACCGAGCTGCCGTTGGTGGCGATCCCGGGCGCGCCCGCATCTGGTCACCGACGTGCCTCGACGAAACAGCTACTCTCGTGGCACTCGATGGGGAGGAAGGAGAAAGGAGCGATGAAGCCATACCCGGCTCGGCGTTCGGTGCTGGCCGGTTCCGGGGCTGCGATCCTGGCAGCCTTGGTTGGTTGTGCGCCGCCCAATCCGGGCAACGTCAACGCAGAGCCCACGATCCCGCCCGCTGACGGGCCGGTGACGCTGACCTACTGGGCCTGGCTGAAGGACCTGCAGAAGGTGTGCGACGTCTTCAACGCCTCCCAGGACCGCATCCGGGTCGAGGCGGTCTGGATTCCCGGCGGCAACGACGGGGGATACGCGAAGATCCTGTCCGCGGTCGCGGCCGGCGGTGGACCGGACCTGGCGCAGGTGGAGCTGCGGCAGGTCCCGGAGTTCGCGCTCGCCGGCGCGCTGACGGAGCTGACCCGCTACGGTTTTGCCGATCAGGCGGCGGCCTTCGATCCCGGTGCCCTCGCTCAGGTCAAGGTCGGCGACTCTCACTGGGCCGTCCCGCAGGACACTGGTCCGGTGGCGACCTTCTACAACCGTGAGGTCCTCGAGGGGGACCTCGGGTTGCAGCCGCCGGAGACCTGGGAGGAGTTCCACGAGACCGCTGGCACCGTCTCCGAGGAGGGGAGGAACCTGATCACCCTCGACCCCTCGGACGGCTCCTACCTCATCTCCTGGATGATGCAGTCGGGTGCTGTCTGGTTCCGCCCCGAAGGGGAGGGCTGGATCGTGGACATGACCGATGAGGCTTCGATGCGCGTGGCCGAGCTCTGGGACCAGATCCTTGCCGAGAAGATCGTCGGTACCGGTTATGGGGCATTCACCACACCGTGGTACGCGGCCGCTGGTGAGGGTGAGGTGCTCGCCTCGATCAGCGGCTCCTGGTCCGACGCGCTGATCGAGACGGTCCCGGACGGTGCGGGCAAGTGGGCCGTGGCACCGATGCCGGTGTGGGCGGACGGCAGCGGGTACGCCTCCGGCGCCCACGGTGGTTCCTCAGCGGCGATCCTGTCCACCAGCCGACATCCGGTCGAGGCTCTCGAGTTCGCCACCTGGATGTGCACGGACCCCGCCGGGATCGACGCGATGATCGAGTTCTCCGGCATCGGTTGGTCGCCGGCCGCAGACTACATCGGCGAGGCGCGGCAACAGCCGTCGGAGTTCTTCTCCGGGCAGGACTACAACGAAGAGGTCATCGTGCCGATGGCAGAGGGGCAGAACCTCGACTGGACCTGGGCGCCGTTGATGCAGCGCGCCGCGGCGATCGTAGGCGACGGTATGTCGAACGCCGTCAGCGGAGCCGTTCCCCTGGTGGACATGCTTCCGCAGACCCAGACCGAGATCGTCCAGATCATGCGGGAGATGGGGCTGGACGCGGAGGAGGCTCGATGAGACCCAAGACCGCCCCCTGGTTGTTGCTCGCCCCGTTCTTGATCGTGTTCATCGGCACCATGATCGTGCCGATCGTGATGGCGATCGGGTACTCCTTCAACTCCGTGGAACGCTCCGGGCTGCTCGGCGAGGGAGGAGTCACGAACACGTTCGCTGGGCTGGAGAACTACATCAAGGCCCTGTCGAACACGAACTTCATCGAGTCGATCGGCCGGATGGTCCTCTTCGGTGTGGTGCAGGTGACCGTGATGATCGTGGCGGCCACGATCCTGGCGCTGCTGCTGGAGAGTGCCAGCGCCCGGTTGCCGGGGCTGTTCCGGGCCACCTACTTCCTGCCCTACGGCATCCCGGGCGTGATCGCCACCATCTTGTGGTCGTTCTTGTACATCCCCGGGCTCAGCCCGATCGTGGACGTGCTCGGCTGGATGGGTATCACCATCGACTTCCTGGCTCCGAACATGGTGCTCTGGTCGATCGCGAACATCGTCACCTGGACCTACACCGGGTACAACATGCTCATCATCATCGCCCAGCTCAAGTCGATCCCCAGTGAGCTCTATGAGGCCGCGCGGATCGACGGCGCGAACGGCTTCCGGGTGGCCACATCGATCCAGCTGCCGATGATCCGGCCCGCGTTGTTGCTGACGATCATCTTCTCCATCATCGGCACGCTGCAGCTGTTCGCCGAGCCGCGGCTGATGCAGACGATGAGTGCCGGGATCACCTCCGAGTACACCCCGAACATGTCCGCCTATGCGTTCGCGTTCCAGTACAACGACATCGGGATGGCCGCTGCCCAGGCCGTGATCATCGCGATCTCGGCGTTCATCCTGTCCGCGGTCGCGCTCGGGGTCTCCACCTGGACGGGGAGGCGTCGATGACTGCTGCGAGTCCCATCGACGAGACCGGCACTCGTGCCGCCGACCGTCGTCGACGCGCGGCGGCGAAGCGGAACGAGCGCGAGAGCCGCAGCGGAACCCGCGAGGCGGGGCGTAGACCGACCACGACCATCTTGGTCACCACGATCCTGACCATCGTGGCGATCTACTTCCTGGTCCCGGTGTACTGGGTGATCATCAACGCCACGAAGTCCACCGAGGACCTGTTCGGCACCGGTGGCTTCTGGTTCGGGGAGAACGTCCAGCTGTGGGAGAACCTCCAGGCGGTGCTGTCCGCCAACGGTGGCATCTTCCCGCGGTGGGCGTTGAACTCGGTGATCTATGCCGGTGTCGGCTCCGTGCTGGCCACCTACTTCGCCGTAGCCGCCGGCTACGCCCTGGCCAAGTACCGGTTCCCCGGCCGTCGGGTGATCTACGTGCTGGTGCTGGGCGGCGTGCTGGTGCCTGGTACTGCGGTCGCGCTGCCGCTGTTCTTCCTGTTCAGCTCCCTGGGGATCACCAACACCTACTGGTCTGTGCTGATCCCTTCCCTGGTCAGCCCGTTCGGCCTGTTCCTGGCCTCGATCTACACCACCGCTGCGGTCCCGGACGAGCTGATGGAAGCCGGCCGGATCGACGGTGTGCGGGAGCTGGGCGTGTTCCATCGCCTCGCGCTGCCCCAGCTCACGCCTGCGATCGTGACCATCGTGCTGTTCCAGTTCGTGGCGATCTGGAACAACTACATGCTGCCGCTGGTGATGCTGGCTGATGAGCGGCTCTACCCGATCACGCTCGGCCTGGACAACTGGCGGGCACAGACGGACCGGCTGCCGGAGTTCTACCAGCTGACCACAGGCGGTGCACTGCTGTCGGTGATTCCCCTGGCGATCCTCATCCTGGTGCTGCAACGCTTCTGGCGCGGCGGGCTCACCGAGGGGTCCGTCAAGGGCTGAGGTCGGCAGCATCCCGGTGCGCCCGCCGGACCTCGGCCCGATGCGTGGCCGGCCGGAGATCCTGATGTAGACACCCGGTGTATACACTCAGTGTATAGTGGCCAGTATGAGTGTACCGATGGCGTTGCTCGCCCTGCTCGATGACGGACCTGCCCACGGCTTCGACCTCAAGCGCCGCTACGACGCGCTGCTCGGTCACGGCCGCGAGCTCAAGTACGGCCAGGTGTACGCCACCCTGCAGCGCCTGGAACGGGACGGGATGGCCGCCGGAGTGGGCGTGGAGGCCGGCTCGGGTGCGGACCGCAAGCTGTACGCGGTCACCCCGCAGGGAGTCTCGGAGCTGGACACCTGGCTCGCGACCGCGCAGCCGACCAGCGGCCGACCGGCCGAGCTGTTCACCCGGGTGGTGCTCGCGCTGGTCTCCGGCCGGTCCGCCACCGCCGTGCTGGACGCGCACCGGAAGGTGTTCCTGGACCGGATGCGCCAGCTCACCGCCGCCCGGCACGATGGCGACGCGATCGACCGGCTCGCCGGCGACTACGAGATCGCCCACCTGGAGGCCGACCTGCAGTGGATCGAGCTCGCCGGTGCCCGGCTGAAGGACCTGACCGCCACCGCCCGCTCGCACACCGAGCCCGGCAGCCAAGCACCCTCAGGCCAGGGCGAGACCGAGGGAGCCCAGCGATGACCGCCGTCGTGCTGGAAGGGCGCCACCTGGGGCACGCCTACGGCGCCGAACCGGTGCTCACCGACGTGTCCGTGGCCATCGACGCCGGCGAGGTGCTGGCCGTGATGGGCCCGTCCGGGTCCGGCAAGTCCACGCTGCTGCACCTGCTCGCCGGGCTGCTCCGGCCCGACTCCGGCGAGGTGTACCTGGCCGGGCAGCGGATCGACCGGCTCCCGGAGCAGGCGCGCTCCCGGCTGCGGCTGCGGCAGCTGGGGTTCGTGTTCCAGTTCGGCGACCTGATCCCGGAGCTGACCATCGCGGAGAACGTGGAGCTGCCGCTGCGGCTCACCGGCACCCGGGCCGGGCGGGCGCGGCGGCGAGCGAGGGCGATGCTGGAGCGGCTGGAGATCGCCGAGCACGCGGGCAAACGGATCAGCGAGGTCTCCGGCGGGCAGGCGCAGCGGGCGGCGGTGGCCCGGGCGCTGGTGCACTCGCCGCAGGTGGTGCTCGCCGACGAGCCGACCGGGTCGCTGGACACCACCGCCGGTGAGCTGGTGCTGGAGGCGCTGGTCGGTGCGGCGCGGGAGAGCGGCACCGCGGTGCTGCTGGTCACCCACGAGCTGCGGGTGGCCTCCTGGGCCAGCCG
>DATGRZ010000461.1:0-8354 GCA_035303065.1 Ruania sp. | reverse complement strand
GCCGCCCTTCTTCGCGGGGAACCACAGGTCCATCTCCGCGCTCGGCTCGGTGAACGGGAAGAACGAGGGCCGCAGCCGGGTCTTGGCCTCCGGCCCGAACATGGTGCGGGCGAAGTGGTCCAGCACGCCGCGCAGGTGCGCCATAGTCAGCCCGCGGTCCACGGCCAGACCCTCCACCTGGTGGAACACCGGGGTGTGCGTGGCGTCCAGCTCGTCGGTGCGGAACACCTTGCCCGGGCAGGCGATGTAGACCGGCAGGTCCCGTTCCAGGAGGGCGCGGGCCTGCACCGGGGAGGTGTGCGTGCGCAGCACGAGATGCTCGGGCGAGGCAGCCGGGCCGCCGGGCGCCACGAAGAACGTGTCCTGCATCTGCCGGGCGGGGTGGTCCGTGCCGAAGTTGAGGGCGTCGAAGTTGAACCACTCGTGCTCCACCTCGGGCCCCTCGGCGATCTCCCAGCCCATCCCGGTGAAGAAGTCGGCGACTTCCTCCATCAGAGTGTCCAGCGGGTGCCGGGCCCCGGGTCGACGGCGGTCGGCCGGGATGGTCACGTCCACCGCCTCGGTCTGCAGCACCTGGGCGTCCCGTTCGGCCTCCAGCTCGGTCTGCCGGGCGGCGAGCGCCTGGTTCATCCTTCCCCGGGACTGACCGACCAGCTTGCCGGCAGTGGCCTTCTGGCTTGGCTCCAGTGCGCCGATGGCGCGGTTCGCCAGCGCCAGGGGGCTCTTGTCGCCGGTGTGGGCGATGCGGACCGCCTTCAGCTCGTCCAGGCTGCTCGCGGCGGCCACGGCCTGCAGGCCGGCCTCCAGGGCAGCCCCGACGGCGTCGGCGTCAGTGGGCGAGGGGACATCGGGCTGGTCAGGGTGATCGGGCTGATCAGGGGTGCTCATGCGAACCTTCCGGGCGAACAGTGGACCAGTGGGAGTCTAGGGTGCCCGCCCGGGGCGCTGTGAGATCGGCGGCGAGCCATCGCCGCACACGCGCCGGCCCTCAGGCGGGCCGGGTAAATCGCGTGGCGTGCATGGGCCCATCCTGCCACAGCCGATCCGGACACCGTTCCCGGGGTGCGCCCACAGCTCCTCCCGCGCCCGGTCACCGCACCTGCACAGAATCGCCGCACAGATCTCGGGGGCCGGCTCGGCGTGCATGAGAGCCTTGGATCTGGTCGACCAGAGGAGCTTCATCTTCCATGTTGCCTGCCATCGCGCGCGGTGTCGTCGCGCCCGCCGCCGAGTACGACGGGTTCATCGGTTGGGTGCTGTCGCTGATGACCACCATCGGTGAGGTCGGTGTGGGTCTGGCGGTGCTGATCGAGACGTTCTTCCCGCCGATCCCCTCCGAGGCGGTGCTGCCCGGTGCCGGGTTCCTCGCCTGGGACGGGCGGATGAACGTGTGGTGGGCGATCGTGGCCGCCACGCTGGGCGGCCTGGTCGGCGCGTGGGTCTGGTACGGGCTCGGTGCGCTCCTCGGCCGGGACCGCACCCGGTGGATCTTCGAGAAGACGCCGTTGCTGGAGACCGCCGACTTCGACAAGGCTGAGACGTTCTTCGCTCGCTGGGGCGGCGCGGCGGTGTTCTTCGGCCGGTGCGTGCCGCTGGTGCGCTCGTTCATCTCCATCCCGGCGGGGATCGAGCGGATGCGGCTGTGGCCGTTCACGGTGTACACCCTGGTCGGCTCGCTGATCTGGAACGGCCTGTGGATCGGGCTGGGATTCGCCTTCGGCCCAGCGATCGACCCGGTGCTGGAGCGGTGGAGCGGGGTGCTGTCCAAGCTCGTGGTGGCGGTGATCGCACTGGCGATCCTGTGGTTCGTCGTGGTCCGGGTGCGCAAGCTGCTGCGGGCCCGCCGGGAGGAGACCCCCAGCGGGAGCTGACCCCTCCTCCGTCCACTCTCGTTCCAGGGCTCCGCCGCCGACCGCTACGCTGGAACGCATGGCTGAAGAACCCGCTCCGATCTCCTTCGCCCGTGGCGCCCCCTCGCTGGACATCATCGATGTCGAGGGGCTCAAGGCCGCCGCCGACCGCGCCTTCACCAACGACCCCGCCGGCAGCTTCGCCTACGGCACGTCCGTGGGGTACAAGCCGCTGCGCTCCTGGATCGCCGAACGGCACGGGGTGGCCGAGGACCAGGTGCTGGTCACCAACGGGTCCATGCAGGCAGACGCGTTCCTGTTCGACACTCTCGTCCAGCCGGGCGACACCGTGGTGGTGGAGCGGCCCAGCTACGACCGCACCCTGGGGTCTCTCAAGGGCCGGGAGGCAGACCTGCGGGCGGTGCCGCTGGCTGAGGACGGCGTCGACGTCCAGGCGATCGCGGACCTGGCCGCCGGCACGAAGCTGTCCCTGGCGCACCTGATCCCGAACTTCCAGAACCCGGCCGGCTACTCGCTGTCCGGGCAGAAGCGGCGCGCGATGGTGGCCCTGGCCCGGGAGCGTGAGTTCACCATCTTCGAGGACGACCCGTACGTGGAGCTGCGGTTCTCCGGGGAGCGCGAGCCGACGATGCTGTCGCTGTCCACCGCCGGTGAGGTGGTCTATGCCTCCTCGTTCTCCAAGACGGTGTGCCCGGGGATCCGAGTGGGCTACCTGGTCGGCCCGGCCGAGGTGATCGCGAAGATCGCCAAGCTGGCCACCGGCACCTACATCTCCCCGAACATGGTCGCCCAGTCGATCGTGAACGAGTTCGTCCGCGGCGGGTCGTTCGACACCTCGATCGCCACAGTGAAGACTGCGCTGGCCGAGCGTGCCGAGCGGCTCTGCGCAGGCCTGCGCGAGCACATCCCGGAGGCGCAGTTCGTGGAGCCCGAGGGCGGTTACTTCCTCTGGGTCACCCTCCCGGAGAACGTGGACGGCGACGCGCTGTTCACCGCCGCGGCCGAACGTGGCGTGCAGATCGTCAGGGGCAGCGACTTCCTCCTCGATGACGCGAAGAACGCCATCCGGCTGGCCTACTCCGGGGTCACCCCGGAGGAGATCGACGAGGGTGTGCGACGCCTCGCGGAGGCCTACCGCTCCCTGTGAGGTGCGGCTCGCGGCGTCTCAGCTGGTGAGCCGTTCGGTGCTGGGCCACCGCCTGCCCAGGCGGGTGCCTAGTCTGTGCTCATGGACCTGCTCGCCGCCCTCGCCGCGACGCTCGCGCTGGTCGCCCTGTCGCTCGGGGCGGGCGCGCTGTGCCGGTCTCGGACCAGAGGTGTACGGCGATCGCAACCCGCAGCCGTCCACCTGCACCGGCTGCTGGCCTGTGCCGAACCGGGCGCCCAGTCCGGCGACGCAGCCCAGCTCCAGCCGGCTCCCGGTGACCGGGCCACCCTGGTGCAGTTCTCCTCGGACCTGTGCAGCAGCTGCGGACCCGCCCGTCGGGTGCTCAGCCAGCTCGCGCAGACCCACCCGGGGGTGGTGCATGTCGAGATCAACCTGACCGCGCACCCGGAGCTGGCCGGCGAGCTCAGGCTGCTGGCCACCCCGACCACGATCGTCTTCGACCCGGACGGCACTGAGCGGGGCCGGATCACCGGTGCGCCCCGGAAGACAGCTCTGCGCGAGACCCTGTCCGACCTCCTGGAGCCCGCCGGTGCCGTCACCGCCTGAGCACACCACCCCAGCGCCGTCGCCCGCAGGAGGCATCGACCCCCGCGGCCCGAGGTTCACCGCGACGATCGTGTCTGTGCTGCTGCTGGCCGTGGTGTTCCTGGGTGTGGCCGGGGCGCGGTCGGCGGCCGCCGTCCTGCTCGCAGTGGCCGTGGCCACGTTCGCTTGGGGCGCTGCCGCCGGAGTCCGCCGGCACCCGCTGGGCTGGCTGTTCCGGGTGGTGGTGCGCCCGCGACTCCGCCCGCCCGCCGACCTGGAGGATCCGGCAGCGCCACGGTTCGCGCAGCTGGTCGGGTTTCTGGTCACCGGCGCCGGTCTGGTGCTGGGACTGGCCGGGGTGGCGCCGGCGGTGCCGGTCGCCGCGGGTGCCGCCTTTGTCGCGGCCTTCCTGAACGCAGCATTCGGCTACTGCATCGGATGCCAGCTGTACGTGCTGCTGCTGCGGGTACGGGCGGGTGGTTCGACCGCCTGAGTGCCGAGAGCTCTCTCGCCTGCCGGCGGAGGTCGCGGTCGTCGACGGCGGAGGGTCGCTCAGGTGTGCGGCGCACCTTCCCGCGGTCTCGCCGAACGCATAGGGTGTCCGCCATGGCCTCCTCCGCGAGAATGCTGGACGTACCCGGCCCCGACGGAGACCGGCAGGTGCGGATCTCCTCCCCGGACCGCCAGCTGTGGCCGGGGATCAGCAAGTGGGACCTGGCCAGCTACACCGCAGCGGTCGGGCCGGCGCTGCTGCGCGCGCTCGGCGACCGGCCGGTCACCCTGCAACGGTTCCCCGGCGGGGTGGGCGGGGAAGAGTTCTTCTCCAAGAACCCGCCGCGCGGGGCACCGGAGTGGTCCCGCACCGTGATGTGCACCTATCCCTCCGGGCGCAGGCACCCGCAGCTGGTGATCGACGAGGCGGCCACCGCGGTGTGGGCGGTGCAGATGAACACGATCACCTTCCACCCGTGGCCGGTGCGCACGGCGAACACCGACAACCCGGACGAGCTGCGTATCGATCTCGACCCCCAGCCGGGGCGCACGTTCGCCGACATCGTCGAAGCGGCCCGAGCCCTGGGCGACCTGCTGCGCGAGCTGGACCTGACCCCGTGGGTGAAGACCAGCGGCAGCCGCGGTCTGCACGTGTACGTCCGGATCGCACCGGACTTCGAGTTCCTGGACGTGCGGCACGGGGTGATCGCGATCGCCCGGGAGCTCGAGCGGCGGCTGCCGGAGCTGGTGACCACCGCCTGGTGGAAGGAGGAACGCGGGGAGAAGATCTTCGTCGACTTCAACCAGGCGAACCGGGACCGCACGATCGCCTCCGCCTACTCCCCCAGACCGCTGGACGGGGCACCGGTGTCGATGCCGGTGCGCTGGGCGGACCTGGACGAGGTGACGATGAGCGACTTCACTGTGCGCACCGTGCCGGACCTGCTCGCCTCCAGCGGTGATGCCTGGGCCGGGATCGACGAGGCGGTCGGGCGCCTGGAACCGGCGCTGGCGATGTGGCAGGCGGACGTCGACCGCGGCCTGGGCGAGATGCCGTTTCCCCCGGAGTACCCGAAGATGCCCGGTGAACCACCGCGGGTGCAGCCGAGCAAGAAGGTCGCCGAGCACTGGGACGCCGCAGGCGGGCGAGTCACCGACTGAGGTACCGATCGAGGCGGCGGATACCAAACGGTAGCCCCGCAGGTATGAGCGCATCATGGCGACGACGATCAAGGTGAGTCCGGAGCTGCGCGACCGGATCCACCGCGACGCGCGGGCACGAGGTGTGGACGACGGCCCGCCTGGTGAGTGAGCTGCACCGCGGAGACGTCGTGTGGTCTGAGCTCGACCCGGTGCGCGGCCGCGAGCAGTCCGAACGCCGTCCGGCGCTCGTGGTCGCCAGCGACCTCTACCTCGAGCAGGCTCGTCGGCATCCTCGGAAGGGTCGACTCCACGACGATGCGGGAGGTGGACGGCTGGTTGCGGGACCTCCTCGGCCTGCCGTAGCGAGAGTCGCGCTCGTTGGGACCTTCTCTCACCGGCTGAGCACGTCCGCCAGGTCGTAGGCCACAGCCCGGTCCACCTGGTCCAGGGTGCACGAGCGCGGGTCGCGGTCCGGGCGCCAGCGCAGGAACGTCACCGCGTGCCGGAACCGCATCCCCTCCAGCTGGTCGAACGCCACCTCGACCACCCGTTCGGGCCGCAGCGGTACGTAGGAGACGTCCTTGCTGGCGGAGAACCGGGACCGCTCGGTCTCCGCCGCCTCCACGTTGCCCTCGGCGTCCCGGCGCACCAGCGGTTCCAGCTCGGCGACCAGCTCCAAGCGGCGGGTGTTCGTGAACGCCGCGATGCCGCCGACGTTCACCAGCTCACCGGCCTCGGTGTACATGCCCAGCAGCAACGAGCCCACGCCCTGCCCGGACTTGTGCACCCGGTAGCCGACCAGCACGGCCTCGGCGGTCCGGCGGTGCTTGACCTTGATCATCGCGCGCTTGTTCGGCTGGTAGGTGCCCTCGCGCGCCTTGGCCACCACCCCGTCCAGCCCGGCGCCCTCGAACTGGGAGAACCACTGCTCGGCCAGCGCGGCGTCGTCGGTGACCCGGGTCAGATGGATCGGCGCCGCGGGGTCGATACCGGCGAACAGCTCCTCCAGCGCGGCTCGGCGCACGTGCAGCGGCTCCACGGTGTAGTCGGTCTCGCCCAGGGCGAGCAGGTCGAAGGCGACCAGCTCCGCCGGGGTCTCCTCAGCGAGCCGGGTGATCCGGGAGGCGGCCGGGTGGATGCGCTGCGAGAGCGCCTCCCAGTCCAGCCGCTGGGCACCGGGCTCTCCGCTGCGCACCACGATCTCACCGTCGATGGCGCACCGGGTGGGCAGGTGCTCGCTGAGCGCAGCCACCAGCTCCGGGAAGTACCGGGTGAGCGGTTTAGCGCCACGGGAGGCGAGCTCGATCTCGTTCCCGTCGCGCAGCACGATGCCGCGGAAGCCGTCCCACTTCGGTTCGTAGAGGTAGCCGCCCTCGACGGCGCCCGCCGCCGGGATCGTCTTCGCCGCCTTGGCGAGCATGGGCTGGATCGGCAGGTCCAGGGGGAGGTCCATCCAGTCACGGTAGCCTGCCGGGGCGACGGCGTCGCGCACCTGCCGTAGGCTCGTTCTCGTGGATGCAGACGCCCGCGGGATCGCCAAGAAGATCCTCGCCGAGGAAGGCAATCGGGGCCTCGGCGGTGTGCAGCTGGTCTCCGGTAGGACGCTGGAGCCGTTCAGCCGGGCTGGTCAGGACGGCGCGCATAACCTCGTGGACAAGGCCCTCGCCGCCCTCGCTGATGGCGACCAGGACCGAGCCCGCCGCTACCTGCGCACTGGTGCCCGGCTGCCGAACGATGACCGGGAAGAAGGCCATCCGCTCCCCTGGATCGTGCACATGGAGCTGTTCAACCTGGTCACGGACGCCCTGGAGGCCGCCGAGGAGGGGGACATGCGATGGCTGGACGCCGCCCTCGAGGTGCTGGAGCACGCCGATCAGACCGAGAGCACCGAGCTGCGCGACGTGCTCGCCACCCTTGCCACCGACCATGAGTTGAGCCCAGTGGAGCATCGCGGCCTCCAGGCCGCGATCGCGGCGATGCCCGAGCGGCCGATCCTTGCTGACCGCCAGGTCGAGGAGACCGAGCTGGTCGAGGGCACGCTGGCCCTGCTGCAGCTGTGTCACACCTACGACGCCGCCCTCGCCAGCCGCGGCGGCTGACCTCCCGCCCGTGGCGCGGCTAGAGGTCGACGGCGCCGATCACCTCGTGCGCGACCGTTCCCCCTGGCCCCTCCCCCAGCCTGGAGCGGACCAGCTCGACCTGGTCCGCAGTCCACTCCGGTCCCGCGTAGACAGCGAGCGCCCGGGCAAGCGGACGCAGGTCCAGCTCGCGGGCACGGCGGCCGGTCCGGGCGACGGTCAGGTGGGGTCGCGGCGCCCGCTCCTCCTCCGCCTCGGCCAGCGGCGCCCGGGCACAGTCGACCATCAGGTCGCGCAGCCGCGCCACCTCACCGGCGAGGCCGACCCACAGGTTCCTGGAGGAGAACGAGCCAGCCCCGCGCAGCGACAGCTGCATGCTGCCCCACCCGGCCACAGCGGCAGCCAGCGCCGCCTGCACATCGCGCGCTGCGCCGTCGGGCACCTCCCCGTAGAAGGCGACGGTCAGGTGCAGCTGGTCCGGCGGAACCCAGCGCAACCGCTGGCCGGCACCGGAGCGCAACGGCGCGAGCGCGCCGTCCAGGTGCTCCAGCACAGGACCGGTCGGGCGGATCGCGGCGAACAGCCTCATCCATCGCAGCCTAGGCGAGCGTGCGCCGGAGCACCTCGGGCACGGCCTCGCGTGGCACCTGCCCGAGGATCACCAGCGTCGCCAGACCATGGACCACCGCCCACAACCACTGCCCCGTCACCTCGACCGGGCCGGTGAGCACACCGGCCTGGATCGCCGCCGCCACCAGGTGCTGCAGCAGCTGCTCGTGCCGCGCCGCCTGGGTGGCCAGCTGCCCCGCCCCGGTGCCGCGGTTCAGCGCCGGATCGAAGACGAGCGCGAACCGGGACGGGTGCTCGGCCGCCCAGTCGACGTAGGCCAGGCCAGCGGCCAGCAGGTCAGCTCCCGCGTCGGTGCCGGTGACCGCGTGCTCCTGGGCGTCGATGAAGTCCACCATCCATCGGCGGGCGAGCTCGGTGCGCAGCTCGTCCTGGCTGGCGAAGTGCTTGTACGGGGCGGCGTGGCTGACCCCGACCTCGCGGGCCAGCGCCCGCAGGCTGATGGTGCTG
>DATGRZ010000460.1:0-8097 GCA_035303065.1 Ruania sp. | reverse complement strand
GGGCAGCGACAGCTCGGCAACGGGCGGGGGCGGCAGTGCGCACCCGTGAGCTCACCGACCGGCTTCGGGTGACCGAGGTCGGCTTCGGGGCGGCGAGCCTGGGCAACCTGTACCAGGCGATGACCGACGAGCAGGCCCGCGCCTGCGTGGACGCCGCCTGGGAGGCGGGCATCCGGTACTTCGACACGGCACCGCACTACGGGCTGGGCCTGGCCGAACGGCGGCTCGGCCGGGCGCTGGCCGACCGGCCGCGGGAGCAGTTCGTGCTCTCCACGAAAGTGGGCCGGCTGCTGGTGCCACGGGAGCCGCCGCTACCTCGGGACGACGACCTGTTCGAGGTGCCCGGCGACCTCGACCGGGTCTGGGACTTCACCGCCGCCGGCATCCGCCGGTCGGTGGAGCAGAGCCTGCAGCGGCTCGGCCTGGACCATCTCGACGTGGCTTACCTGCACGACCCGGACGTCTCCGGGGTTCCGGGTGCCCTGGAGGACGGGCTGACGGCGCTGCTCGCGCTGCGCGCCGAGGGCCTGGTGACGGCCGTGGGGGTCGGCACGAACGACACTGCGACCGTGACCGAGTCGTTCACCCGGTTCGACGTGGACACTGCGATGCTCGCCGGCCAGTACACGCTGCTGCGCCAGGACGGGTTCGCCGAGCTCGCCGAGGCGGCTGCGGGTCGGCCGGTGGTGCTCGCCGCTGTGTTCAACTCCGGCATCCTCGCTCGCCCCACTGTGCCCGCAGAGGCCACGCTCGACTACGAGCAGGCACCTGCCGAGGTGCTCGACCGGGCGCGCCGGATCGCGGCCCTGGCCACCGAGCACGGCACCACGCTCCCGGCACTGGCGATCCAGCACGGGCTGCGCCACCCGGCCACGGCGGCCGTGGTGCTCGGGATGAGCAGCCCGGAGCAGGTGCAGCAGAACGTGGCCCGGTACGCCGAGACCGTCCCGCCCCAGCTGTGGGACAGGCTCGGCGGGCTGACCTGACCCCGGTGCGCACCGCCGTCGACCTGGACCGCACCGCCGTCGACCTGGTCCGCACCGACGGCCCTCCCGCACCGACCCGACGAGAGGAGAACTGATGGAACGCATCGCACTGCACACTGTGCTCAAGGAGGGCAAGGAGGCGGAGTACGACCGGGTGCACGCGCGCATCCCGGACGACCTGGACCCGGCGCTGCGCGCCGCCGGTGTGCACTCCTGGCAGATCTGGCGGGACGGGCGGCACCTGTTCCACCTGGTGGAGTGCGAGGACTACCAGGCGATGCGGGCGGCGTTGCGCGACCACCCGGCGAACGTGGCCTGGCAGGCGCGGATGGGCGAGCTGCTCGAGGTGGCCGACGACTACAGCGGTGGCGACTCCGGCCTGGTGCAGGTGTGGCAGCTGCCGGCCGAACCGCCCCGGTGAGACCGACCCGCTCCGCTGAGACCGAGCCGCCCCGCTGAGAAGCGGTAGTGCCCGTGGCCCTTTGCTGGGTCACGGGCACTACGTGGGACCCCTCGAGGGGAGAGTGCGGGGTCCCGGGCCGCGATCATCACCGCGCAGACGACTGCGCAGCCGGGGGACATCAGTGATGAGCGCGGACGTCCTCTCTGCGTCGGGCGGCGAACACCAGCACACCGCCGAGGGCGAGCAGCACCGCCACACCGAGCGCCGGCCAGCGCAGGTCGGCACCGGTCTCGGGCATCGCGGGTGGTGGCGGCTGGGTCACTGCCGCCGGGTCGCCGGTGGCCCGCTCTGCGCCGGCGGGGAGGTCGCCGCCGAGCTGGAGCAGAACGTCGAAGGAGGCGAGCCGGTCGGCCACGTTCGCCTGGTTGCCGGAGGTGGCGGCCAGCGGCAGCTCGTAGTCGATGGTGATCGGCACCTGCTCCCCGCGGGCGAGGGGGACCTGCAGGATCTGGGTCTGGCCGTTCTCGGCGAGCTGGGTCATCGACGCCTGGCCGCTGCCCCAGCCGACCTGCAGGTCGTCATAAAAGCTGCCCTGGTGCATGTCCGGGGCGTCGGGGTCGAGCAGCTGCACTCCGACGATGCTCGCGCGCAGCGTGCCGTCGGTCGGCCCGTCGTTGCGCACCAGCAGCGTGCGGGTGCCGCTGTCCCCCGGGACCAGGACCGGGGTGCCGAAGAAGCTCTCGGTGCTGCTCGAGGCCTGGCTGTCACCGTCCCAGGAGAGGTTGATCCCGCCAGGGGTGTCGGTGGCCGGAACCTCGGCCGTGGCGGGCCCGGCCAGCAGGCCGAGCACCACTGCGGTGAGTGCGCCGACGACCAGTCCGGCGGCCTGCCGTGCGGAGAGGAGGCTCATGGCTGTGGCTCCTCTCCGGGCCGGAAGGTCTCATAGGTGAACGTGATCTCGTGGTCGGGTTCGGCGGCGGGCTCCATCGCGGAGGTCACCTCGGCGGACCAGTCGTCGCTGTCGCGGACCTCCACGCCGGACGGGTCGGTGCCGGTGACGGTGGCCGTGTTGGTGTAGCTGCCCTCGTCCGGGAGGGAGTCCAGGGTGGCGACCAGGCACCAGTACTCGGTGGTGGGGGTCTCGGTGTCGGAGTAGTCCGCCGTCACCGGCGTGGAGGCCAGGCCGGCCACGGTGGCCGGCGGTGTGCTCGGGTCGGCGCCCCGTGCGCACTCGTCCGGCGCGGCGACCCAGTGGATGGACACCTCCGCGGCACCGAAGATGGTCTCGCCCCAGTCGGGTTCGGTGAGCGTGTAGCGCAGGCCCTTGTTCCCCTGGCTGAGCGAATCGGTCTGCAGCACCACCGCCAGCTCGCCGTCGGCGACCAGCGGCGCGGCCTGCGCGGCACCGACGGTCACGGTGACCGAGTGGCCGGTGGCGGACGCGGTCTGACCTTCCAGGCCAGCGGCGAAGGACTCGTAGCCGGAGCCGATCTGGCCGTCGAAGGAGACGGCGTCCTGCCACAGCGCGAACGACGCCCCGCCGAGGCCGAAGGCTGCACCGAGGAATGCGGAGGCCGCCAGCACGAGCACCGGACGCACCCGGGATGTCCTGGTCTCGGTCATGACGATCCCACCCCGGTACGGACCTGGTGCAGCTCGACGTCGAACGCGCCGAGGTCGGTCAGCTGCGGGGCGCTGCCGGCGCCACCCCGGTCCTCGAGATCGGTGAAATCGAGGCTGATCGTCAGGGTGAAGTGATCGGTGCGGCCGGCGTCGCCAGCACGCAGCTGCCGGTCAGGGAAGGTGATGGCGGTGCCGAGCGGCACGTCCTGCGGGGTCAGGGCATCGCCCCCGGCGTCGAAGACGGTGTAGGTGCCGGCCACCCCGGTGGGCAGGTCGGCAGGGTCGGTCCAGTCCACCTCCAGCTGGCCGAGCATGTTCTCGCCCTGCAGGTGGGTGGTGACCTGGTAGGTGACGTCGACGGTGTCGCCCTGCCGGAC
Organism: Ruania sp.; assembly: GCA_035303065.1. Classification (GTDB taxonomy): domain Bacteria; phylum Actinomycetota; class Actinomycetes; order Actinomycetales; family Beutenbergiaceae; genus Ruania. Next base: position 4,708 of record DATGRZ010000460.1, on the reverse strand, counting down.
CAGGAAGGTCTCCGGGTCGATCGTCCGGGGTGTGCCGCTGACGTCCGCTGACGTCTCCTGCCACACAGCAGCACCGGCGGGCTCGATGTCCAGGTCCCCTGCACTGATGGTCACCGCGTCTGGTCCGGTGCCGGCGGTCCAGATCGCGAACGTGCTGCCTGCGGCGGTCAGTCCGACCAGCAGTGCGGTCCCGGCCAGCAGCGGTGCGCCCCATCGTGCTCTCATGGCACGTCCCTCCCTCGTGCTGGTGTGTTCGACGACGCCGATCGCCCTCGCTTGCGCTTGCCGATCGCGTCCGTGGCCACTGCGTACAGTCCGTATCCGACGAGTGCTGCACCGGCGACGGCGACGAGTGCGTCGCGGTGCTGCCCGGCCGCCGTGCCCAGGTGTCCGACGTAGGGCACGTGGTAGATGACCTCGCCCATGATCTGCTCGGGCTTGATCGGGTCGTCATCCGTACCGTTGGCATCCCCTCGGGTGACGTACCTGGTCCCTCCCGGGCCGCCCAGCTGGATGGCGACGACCCGGTGCGTGATCAGCATCGGGTCGCCGGAGACCGGCTGGAAGGTGACCACGTCCCCGACGTCGTAGCGGTCCTGGGGGACGGAGACCACCATGTCCCCTGGTGAGTAGGTGGGTTCCATCGACCCGGTGAGCACGGTCAGCGCCGCACCGTTCATCACCCGGGGCGCCACCGCCAGCGCGACGGCCAGGGCGAGCACGGCCACGAGCAGCACGCTGGAGACCCCGGTGAGCACCGAGCGCCAGAAGCCGGCGCGCGGCTCGGGCACGGGGTCGGCGCTGGCGTTGTCCGGTCCAGCGGCTGCAGTGGTCATCGGTGCTCCTGGTAGGTGGTGCGGGGTGCAGGTGCCCGGGTAGGGGCGGAAGGTGGACCGCCCCTACCCGGGAGCTGGTCAGCCGTTGTAGCCGGCGGCGCCCTCACGCATCTGGGACAGCGTGAAGCCCGACCCGGACAGGCTCGTCTGGGCCTCGGTGAGCACACGGTCCGAGGTGTCCTCGTCGAAGGTGGCGGTGACGGTGACGGTCACCTCCTCGCTCGCAGCCGGCAGCTGGAACGTACCGGCATCGGTGTTGTCGTAGGAGTAGAGGACGATGCCGTCGGCGAGACCGTCGAAGGTCACCGGCAGGCTCTGCCCGTTCCAGGCGACGTCGAAGGAGATGTCGACCAGGCCGGCGGCGAGGCCCCCGTCGACCAGGTCAGCCGTGCTGGTGATCGGGTCTCCGTTGGCGTCGGTGAACTGCACCAGGGCCGCCATGTTGTCGCCCTCGAGGGTGACGCCGACGTCGAAGGAGCCCTGGATGACGTCACCGGGGATGATCTTGAAGTCGCTCAGGTCGATGTCGTGCGCACCTCCGGAGCGGTCCGGCGAGACGTCCTGCCAGCCCCAGTCCGAGGTGGTCACCTCGAGGTTGCCGGACGAGAGCGTGGCGCCGGGCACATCGGCGCTGTCCTTCCACATGGCGAAGGTCGTTCCGCCCATGAGCAGGGCGGCTCCGGCGATGCCGGCAACGACGCCGGTGGTCTTCTTCTGCATTGTTGTCTCCTTCTTCGGGGCCGGTCCCTGCATGGGACCGACGGGATCTTCTTGGTGTTCTCTGCTGGGTCTTCGGGGGTCAGGTGGAGGGTTCGAGCGCTTCCACCTGGCCGGAGGCGGTGCAGGTCATGGAGCGGCCTGGATCGAGCGCGGTGCTCGGGCAGTGCACGGAGGTGACCTGGTCGTCGGTGACGGCGATGTGGTCCAGGGCGGTCTCGCCGGTGTTGGTGACCTCGTAGGTCCAGTGCAGGAGGGTGCCGCTGCGCACCTGACTCCCGGCGGTGATCTCCTCCCCGTGGACGTCCCATGCTTGCTTGATGACGTCGATGTGCGGGACGAGCCGGTCATTGGTGACCGTGCAGGTCACGGGGCCGTCCGGCATGGTGAAGGCGTTGTCCTCGCCGAGGCGGACACCGTCGCAGGTGATGCTCTGCTCGTAGTCGCCGGTGTTGCTCGTGGCCAGCGCCTCGGAGATGGTCACCTGCGTGCCGACCAGGACCTCTGTCACCAGCTGCTCAGCATCGGTCCACGAGCCGTCGTCGCCGTTGGCCGTCGAGGTCACGGAGTCCTGGTGGCTGCTGTGGCCGACGGCCAGTGTTCCCTGGTCACCGGCCAGCGCATCCACCCAGGTCTTCTGCACGGTCAGGCTCGCGCTGCGGGAGCTGGTGAACGTGCACGTGGCGTGCTGGCCGGCCGCGACCGTCAGCACTGCCTGGGCCGCGGCGAGGTCGTAGGTGACGGTGTCGGCGCCGGTGCAGACCAGGTCGGTCAGGGACCAGGGCTCCGGGCTGTCCTCCTCGGTGACGACGAGTGTTCCGGTGCTCACCTGGCTGGTCCAGGGTGCTGTGCTGTCTGCCAGCTGGAACGGCGACGTGCGCGGACCGTCGGTGACGGTGAAGCCGAACAGGTCGGTGGCGCCGGCCGGCTCGGTGACCTTGTCGACGGTGAGGGTGCCCAGAGCCAGTGGCGCCGCCGAGATCGAGAGGGTCGCGGCACCCAGGCCCACGCAGTTCAGGGACACCCGTCGGGCGTACAGAGATGCACCGGGGTAGCTCGCGGCGCCCTGGAGCCCGACCTCCTGGTAGTCCAGGCTGCTGGCGAGGTGCAGGTCGTAGTACAACCACACGGTCCCCGCTGCGGGCAGCGTGAAGTTGAAGGTCGCGGTGCCTTCCTGGGTGCCCCCGGCCGCGTCGGGCGTGGTGCCGCTCAGGCGGACCGTTCCGGTCGCGCCGGGGAACGTGGTGTGGTTGCTGTCTGCGATCTGGACCAGCCGGGCGTCGTCGTACCCGATGGCCCGCTTCTTCTGGACACCGAAGGAGACCACGAACTGGTTGTTCCCAGCGGCCAGACCGGTCAGCTGCACCCGTTGGCGCACCCAGTCGCCCTCGGTGTAGCCGGCACCGGGGTTGCCCGACGTCCACGGGCCCTTCGTGTGGCTCCACTGCTGGAAGTCGCTGCTCGATCCGCTCTGGGCGTTGCACCACCCCGTGCCAGACGTGGCGCTGGGCTCGCTCGGCTCCGTGGGCTCCGCCGCCGCAGAAGAGTCGCCCTCTGCCGGGGCGTCCGAGGCGGGCGCTGCCGCAGTGCTGGTCGCCGAGGGTGCTGCTTGCGGGTCGTCCGCGGTCGCCTCGGGTTCGGCGGCGGCTGCCGGTGCTGCGGACCGTCCGGGGCCGTCCCCGGTCGCGTCCTGCTCGCCGGTGTCCTCTGCTGGCGCCGGTGCGACCGCTGGCTGGTCCGGCTCACTGGCTGCTGGTTGGTCGGGCTCACTGGCTGCTGACTGGTCCTCGGGCACCGACGGAGCTGGTTCCGGGTCGACGCTCTGCGCGGGGTCGGCGGACCCCTGGCCTGTTGCCAGGGCCGGTCCATCAGCAGCCGTCTCCTCGACGTTGGGCAGGTCGTCGGGCGCCGCACCGGCCGACACCGCCGGGCTGCTCAGGCCGAGGGCGAGCAGCGCCGCGCTCAGCACGGCGACGCTGCTACCCCAGCGGGCAGCACGGCGTCGCGGGCGAGCATGCCTGGTGGCGTAGCGCACGACTTTCTCCCTCGACCGTGGCGAAGTGATTGCTTGCGGCGAATTGATTGCTTGCGCGGCTTGCTTCGTGGCGAACCGGCTAGAGATAGATATATCCACCTGAAAAGCGCTGCCACAACCGATTTCGAAGTTATATACGGGTGAACTATTCGGGCTCTAAAGGGTGAGTACGGGGTGAGACCGAGGGTGAGGGGGTGAGGCCGAGGATGAGGTCGACAGACGTTCCGGGCGAGGGCAGACCGACCCGGACAGGGCCGGCAACCGCCACCGCGCGGGCGCTGCAGTCGACCTCTGCCTAGGCACCGACCATCGGACATATTCCGCAGGATCACAGCGCAAACGGGCCATTCGCCGGAGCCGACACGGGTGGCGATGAGCACGCGGCACACCCGGGTCCGGCAGCTGCCCGGCCTCAGCTGCCAGTTGACGGTCGGCAGGGATCGTGCGTCAGCTGCCGCTCACCCCCGCGCCATCGATCGACCATTCCGCACTGCATACGAAGAGTTGCTCTCTATTTCATGATCTCGAGATTTCTGTTCTCGATAATCCCGCTATCAGCTTCTTGTCGGGTTTTGATAACCCCATTATCAGGCCCTCACCATTGCCGTGCGATTCTTCTCGTTGCGCGCAACAATTGCTGCTGACAGGGCGACGTGACGGCTGCAGCGGTGGCTGGGCCGTGCACGTGCCAGCAGTGCGGCCGCTGGTGCTGCCAGTGAGACTGCCCGTGCGCTCACTCGGTCGGTGGAGTCCGGGCAGGACCATGCGGCCGTGGCTACACTCGCCGGTATCAGGTCATGACGACACAGATGGTGAGTTGATGAACGCCTCGACGACGTGGCAACGGGAAGAGGTCATGGGGGCGATCGCCCGCCTCGTGGGAACCGATCAGGAGGACCTGGCGCAGCGCCTGCTGGAGCATGTGGCCACCGAGGACCTGGCGGAGCGGCCGGCGGAGGTGATGGCCGGCCTGGTCACTGCCATGCGCGAGCTCGCCGAGCACCGCGAGCCGGACCAGACGTTGGTTCGGGTGTTCAACCCCGACACCGCTGAGCACGGGTGGACTACACCGCACACCATCGTGCAGGTCTGCACCGACGACATGCCGTTCCTGGTGGAC
>DATGRZ010000459.1:0-2915 GCA_035303065.1 Ruania sp. | reverse complement strand
GTGCCCGTGGGCATCAGGTCGAACACCTCCCGGATGTACTGCACCGGCGAGGCGATCACGTTCAGGTCGGCGAGGTCCTCACCGGCCTCCGCGAGCTCGATCTCCAGCCCGATGCGCTCGCGCATCGCGTGCTGGGTGACGCGGTCGATGTCGTCCACCGGCTCCACCTCGTCCAGGTCGGCGAGCACAGCCCGACCGGCGTCGGTCATCGCCTGGTGCCCGGCGGGGGAGAGGTCGTCCAGAGTGTCCTCGGCGCCGGGCAGTCCCATCTCGGTTGCCATCATCGGGCTGAGCCGGGTGAGCGTGGCCACGTACTCGTCGGCGAGCACATCGGTGGGCGTAGGGGTGCGGGGTGCGGGTGCATCAGTCACGAGCCCGACACTAACCGGCGTACCCGCAGCCGTCACCTGCAATGCGGCCGGGCGCCACTCCGCGGAGTCGCCCGCTCGCCACCCGCCGGGGCGCTCGCCACCTGCCGGGCGCTCGCCACCCGCGGCCTCGCTCACGGCGGCCGGATCCACCCGCTCGGCCCGGAGCGACCACAGCGGGCGGCAACTGAACGCAACAACTGACGTTCCGCCGTCGAGCATGGGCAGACTGGCCGGCACGTGCGCCCTGAGGTGAAGGAGACGACCATGGCCCGGATCGGTGTCCAGCTGATGACCGTGCGTGAGAAGGTGATCGAGCTCGGTGTGACCGAGGTGCTGCGCAGGCTCGCCGAGGCCGGGCTCCCGGTCATCGAGGTCTCCCAGGTGGCGATGACCGAGGAGAACGTCGCGGCCATGGAGCGGGCCCGTGGTGAGCACGGCCTCGTGTTCGGTGCTCTGTCCGGGACGATGGAGTCCGCCCGGCCTGGTGCCAACCCCTCGCTGCTGGATGACTACGACCAGGTCGTGGACCACTGCCGGCGGCTGGGCGCCTCCCGGGTGCGGATCGGGATGATGCCGATGCAGGCGATGCGCGGCGCCGCGGAGATCCTCGCCTTCTGTCACGAGGCCGAGCAGGTGGCCCGCCGGCTGGCCGACGACGGGATCCGCCTCTCCTACCACCACCACCATGTGGAGTTCGCACGCGTGGACGGGCGCCAGGTGATGGACATCATCCACACCGAGGCGCCGTCACTGGCCTGGGAGATCGACGTGCACTGGGTCACCCGAGGCGGTGCGGATCCGGTGCGTACCCTGGAGCGGTTCGCCCCGAAGGTCGACCTGGTGCACCTGAAGGACTTCCGGGTCACCCTGCCCCCGGCCGAGGTGCTCGATGCGGTGACGGCCGGGGACCGAGGGGCCTGGGGCCGGTTCTGGCCCAACCCGGTGCAGTTCGCCGAGGTCGGCACCGGCAACCTGGAGTGGGGCCCGATCATCGAGGCCAGCCTGGCCGCCGGTGCACAGTACCTGTTCATCGAGCAGGACGACACCTACGGTCGGGACCAGTTCGAGGCGCTGGCCACCTCCCGCGCCGCACTGGTGGACCTGGGCTACGAGCACCTGCTCTGACCGCCGGCTCTGAGCACCTGCTCGGACCGTCGGCTCTGAGCACCTGCTCGGACCGCCGGCTCGGACCACCGGCGCCGGCCAGACAGGTAGGCAGCGGCGGGTTCAGTACGGTCGGGCGCTCCACCGCCAGGCGCTGCCGCCGGGACGGGAGGGCAGGCCCAGCCGCCGGCCCCGGTCGGACCACGCTGAGGCGGCCACCTCCTCCTGCTCGGCCGGCTCGGTGGCTGCCCGTGCGGCGACGATCCCGGCGACCAGCGCCGCCAGCTCCGCATCGTCCGGTGCCCCCTTGACCACCCGGACCAGCCCCGCGACACCGTCACCCGCGCCCCCGGGGCCCGGCTGGCCGGCAGCGTCGCGCGGGGGCACCTCCCCGTGTCCGGAGTACTCGCTGGCCTGGCTCACAGCGGGATGTTCCCGTGCTTCTTCGCCGGCAGCGAGGCCCGCTTGGTGCGCAGCGCCCGCAGCCCCTTGACGATCTGCACCCGGGTCTCGGCCGGGCGGATGACCGCATCCACGTAGCCGCGTTGGGCCGCGTCCCACGGGTTGACGATCGCCTCCTCGTACTCGGCCACCAGACGGGCCCGCTCGGCCTCCACGTCCCCGCCGTCCTCGGCGACCTTCTTCAACGTGCGCCGCTGCAGGATGTTCACCGCGCCACCGGAGCCCATCACCGCGATCTGCGCGGTCGGCCACGCCAGGTTCAGGTCCGCACCGAGCTGCTTGGAGGCCATCACGATGTACGCCCCGCCGTAGGCCTTGCGGGTGATCACGGTGATCAGCGGCACAGTGGCCTCGGCGTAGGCGAAGATCAGCTTCGCGCCGCGGCGGATGATGCCGTTCCACTCCTGGTCGGTGCCGGGCAGGAACCCGGGCACGTCCACGAAGGTGAGCACCGGGAGGTTGAACGCATCGCAGGTGCGCACGAACCGGGCCGCCTTCTCCGAGGCGGCGATGTCCAGCGTGCCGGCCATCGACTGCGGCTGGTTGGCCACCACCCCCACCGGGTGCCCCTCCACGTGCCCGAAGCCGACGATCACGTTCGGCGCATACAGTCCCTGCACCTCGAGGAAGTCGCCGTCGTCGAGGACCTGCTCGATCACGGTGTGCATGTCGTAGGGCTGGTTGTCCGAGTCCGGCACCAGCTCGTCCAGGGCCGCGTCTGCCTCGGTGATCTCCAGCTCGGCCGGCACCTCGTAGGTCTCCGGGTCGGACAGGTTGTTCGCCGGCAGGTAGTGCAGCAGCGCCCTGACGTAGTCCAGCGCGTCCTCCTCGTCGGCAGCGAGGTAGTGCGCCACCCCGGAGCGCTCGTTGTGCGTGCGCCCACCGCCGAGCTCCTCGAAGCCGACGTCCTCCCCGGTGACCGCGCGGATCACGTCCGGGCCGGTGATGAACATGTTCGAGGTCTGGTCGGCCATCACG
>DATGRZ010000458.1:0-13819 GCA_035303065.1 Ruania sp. | reverse complement strand
GTCGGTCAGGTCGTTGATGGCGACCACCTCGAGGTCGCTGTGCCGTGCGAGCAGTGCGCGCAGCACGCTGCGCCCGATCCGGCCGAACCCATTGATGGCGATGCGGGTCATGTCGTCCTCCTCCGGCAACTGGTGTGGTCCGTCAGGTGCGGACCACTGCCAGGCTCGCGGACCGGCGGTGCAGCGGGCCACCGGCTGGACTGCCAGGTATCGCAACGATCCTGCCGCTGCTGCTGCCGCCGCCGACGCTTCCGCCGCTGCTGTCGCTACCGACGTCGGGCGAACGTGCGGCGGTACTCGCTCGGAGTGGTGCCGAGAACCTGCTGGAAGTGGCGGCGCAGGTTCGCCCCGGTGCCCAGCCCGACGTCCGCGGCGACCTGCTCGACGCTGCGCTCGGAGGACTCCAGCAGCTCGCGGGCCCGGTCCACTCGCGCACGGGTGACCCACTGCATCGGGGTGTACCCGGTGTCCGCGAGGAACTGCCGGGCGAAGGTCCGCGTCGAGACCGCTGCGTGCCGAGCGAGCGTCTCGATGCTCAGCGGTTCCTCCAGGTGGTGCAGAACCCACTCCCGGGTGCCGGCGAAGCGTTCCCCGAGCGGCTCCGGGACACTGTGCGGCAGATATTGCGCCTGACCACCGCTGCGGTACGGGGCGGCCACCAGCCGCCGGGCGGCATGGTTCGAAGCCGCCACGCCGAGATCACCACGCAGGATGTGCAGGCACAGGTCGATCCCCGAGGCGGCCCCGGCCGAAGTGAGCACGCTGCCCTCGTCCACGAACAGCACGTTCTCGTCCACCTGCACCTGCGGGTACCGTGCAGCCAGCGCCCGGGTGTAGTGCCAGTGCGTGGTGGCCCGCCGCCCGTCCAGCAGACCCGTGGCCGCCAGCGCGAACGCGCCGGTGGAGATCGCCGCCAGCCGCGCGCCCCGCGCGTGCGCCTCCTGCAACGCCTGCACCACACCGGGCGGCGGTTCGGTGCGGTCCGGGAACCGGTAGCCCGGCACGAACACGATGTCCGCCCAGACCAGCGCGTCCAGCCCGTGCGCCACGTGGTAGGACAGCCCGTCGCCACCTGTCACCAGGCCGGGGGCAGGACCGCACACGTGCACCTCGAACGGCATGCTCGCTCGGGTGGTGAACACCTGCGCAGGGATGCCGACATCGAGCGGTTTGGCACCTTCGAGCACCAGGACCGCCGCACGGCGCAGCCGCTCGCTCACCGTCTGGTTCTCCCGGACATGGCACCCATCGTGGCCTGTGCGCCGGGGTCGGCGCTACGCACGCAAACATCTTGACCGACTCGGCCAGACTTGAGCCATGCCGATCACCATCCACAACCGGGGCCAGAACCCGGAGATCTTCACCAACCTCGACCATGCCGCCTTCGACCTGTCCTGGCCGGAGTTCATGCAGCACGACCCGACCGGCGACCTGTACTACGGTCACCTCGAGCACGTCGCCGACTACGTGCTGCTCGCTACCGACGGGGACGTGCCGGTCGCCAAGGGATACTCCGTGCCGTTCGTGTTCGGTGTCCCTGGCCGCCAGGAGCTGCCCGACGCCGGTTGGGACGAGGTGATCCGGTGGGCGCACAACGACCGGCTGGCCGGCCGGGTGCCGAATGCCGCCGCCGCGCTGGAGATCGTCATCCTCAAGGAGCACCAGGGGCGTGGCCTCGCCTCGGTGATGGTGCAGGCTCTGCGGGAGAACACCTTCCGCCTCGGGCACGATGTGCTCTACGTCCCGGTACGGCCGTCGCAGAAGGCGGCCGAGCCGCACACGCCGATGAGCGAGTACGCCTACCGGACCCGGGAGGACGGTCTGCCCCACGACCCGTGGCTGCGGGTGCACGTGCGCGCCGGCGGCAGGATCGTGAAGGTCTGCCCCACCGCGATGACCATCCCTGGCACGCTCGCCGACTGGCGATCCTGGACCGGGCTGCCGTTCGACACCGACGGCCCTGTGGCAGTGCAGGGTGCGCTCAACCCGGTGCTGGTCTCCCAGGCCCAGGACGTCGGGGTCTACGTCGAGCCGAACGTGTGGGTCGAGCACCGCAGGCGCTGAACCCATCCGCAGCGGCACCGGCCACCACTAACCCCGGGCGAGCGCCTCTGGCACATGTGCGGCCCACTCGGCGGGGGCCTCGGCCGCCGGAGCAGCGGGCAGCACCCCTTGCCCGTCCGGGTGCGGGATCGCAGCCAGCAGCGCCTTGGTATAGGGGTGGACCGGGTCGGACCAGACCATCGCGGTCGGCCCGGACTCCACGATCCGGCCGCGGTACATCACCGCGACCCGGTCGGCCATGATCCGCACCACCGACAGGTCGTGGGAGATGAACAGCATCCCGGCACCGGTGTCCAGGCACAGCCGCCGCATCATCGCTGCTACGGAGGCCTGGCTGGAGGCATCCAGCGCCGAGATCGGCTCGTCGGCCACCAACAGGTCCGGTCGGGCGGCCAGTGCGCGGGCGATCGCGATCCGTTGCCGTTGCCCACCGGAGAACTGGTGCGGGTAGCGCGAGACCATGTCCGGATCGAGGCCGACGGCCGCCAGCCACTGACGAGGCGAGTCCGAGGTGAGGTCGCGAGACCGAGCCGCCGCTACGCCGTCGGCGATCTGCTCCCCGACCCGCTTGCGCGGGTTGAGCGAGGAGTTCGGGTCCTGGAAGACCATCTGTATCGCCGTCAGTGCGGCGGGCCGGCGGCGCAGCCCCAGCGGCGGCACGTCCCGGTCCCGGAACCGGACCGCTCCGGCCTGCGGGCGCTCCATCCCGACCACCGCCCGGGCAGTGGAGGACTTGCCACAGCCGGACTCACCGACCAGGGCGAGCACCTCGCTCGGGGCGATGCTCAGCGACACCCCGTCCACTGCGCGCACCGTGCGCTGGCCGTGGTACTCCACGACCAGGTCCTCGACCTGCAGCACAGCGGTCACCGCGCCTCCTCCACGAGCGAGTCCTGAGCATCCGGCATCGATGCCAGCAGCTGACGGGTGTACGGGTGCTGCGGGCTGGTGAACACCTCGCGGGTGCTCGCCGACTCCACGATCTGCCCGTACCGCATCACCGCCACGTCGTCCGCGACGGCGCTCATCACCCCGAGGTCGTGGGTGACCAGCAGCACCGCCAGGTCCCGCTCGGCGGCCAGCTCGCGCAGCAGGTGCAGGATGCCGGCCTGCACGGTCACGTCCAGTGCAGTGGTCGGCTCGTCAGCGAGCAGCACCTCCGGGTCGCAGGCCAGCGCGACAGCGATCGCGATCCGCTGCCGCTGCCCGCCGGAGAACTGGTGCGGGTAGCGGCCCAATGCTTCTTCAGGCTCCGGCACCCGCACCCGGGAGAGCAGCTCGACGGCGCGCTCCCGGGCCGCCTTCTTCACCAGGCCCAGGTGGGTGCGCATATGGTCGGTGAGCTGGCTGCCGACGGTCAGCTGCGGGTGCAGGCTGGCAGAAGGGTCCTGGAACACCATCGCCACCCGGGCACCCCGGATCCGGTTCAGCTCCCGTGGGCCCAGCCCGACCAGCTCGGTCTCACCCAACCGGATCGACCCGGCCACGTGTGCGGTAGTCGGCAGTAGACCGAGCACCGCCATCGCGCTGACCGTCTTCCCGGAACCGGACTCGCCAGCCAGCCCCTGGATGCGGCCGGCGGTCAGGTCCAGGGAGATGCCCTTGACCACAGTGACCGGGTCGCGGCGGCCGAAGGCGATCGTCAGGTCGCGGATGCGCAGCGCGGTCATCGGATCTCCTTGGTAGCGGTGGTGTCCAGCTCGTCGGACGTCTCGGTGCTGCCCGCACCGGCGCCCTCCCGCTCCGCAGCGGACAGCGGGTCGAGCGCGTCCCGCAGCGAGTCGCCGATGAAGTTGAACGCCATCACCACGCTGAGGATTGCCAGGCCAGGGAAGATGCCCAGCCACCAGGCATCGATGTGGTCCATCGCTCCAGAGATCATCGCGCCCCACTCCGCCGTCGGCGGCTGTGCGCCCAGACCTAGGAAGGACAGGCCGGTGAGCAGCAGGATCGCGGTGCCGATGTCCAGCGACGCCAGCACCAGCACCGGGCCGGCGATGTTCGGCAGGATGTCGGTGCGTAGCGACCGCCAGGGTGAGTAGCCGAGCAGCCGCCCGGCGACCACATAGTTCTGGCTGCGCAGGCTGAGCACCAGCGAGCGGACCACCCGGGCGTACTGTGGCCAGGACACCACGATCCCGGCGAGCACTGCGTTGAACAGCGAGGGACCGAGCGAGGCTGCGATCACCATCGCCAGGATCACTGTGGGGAAGGCCATCACCAGGTCGGTCAGCCGCATCAGCGCCTCGTCCACCCAGCGGCCCACATAGCCGGCGACGGCGCCGATCACCGTGCCCAGAACGGTGGCACTGGCCACCATCAGCAGTGCCAGCGGCATGGTCACCCGGGCGCCGGTGAGCAGCCGGGAGAACACGTCCCGGCCGAGCTGGTCGGTGCCGAGCACCGTGCCCTGTCCGGGGCCGGTCAGCCGGGGCAGGTCCTGTGCGAGCGGGTCGTGCGGAAGCACCCACGGCGCGATGACGGCGGTGATCGCCCAGGCCAGCGCGATCACCGTGCCGATCACGGCCAGCGGAGTACGCCACGCCGCCGGCACGGCGCGCATCACCCGGCCGCGGCGCAGCCTGGTGCGGCCGGAGGCGGCGGGCTGGGTGCGCCTCATGCCAGCCTCACCCTCGGGTCGAGCACGCCGTAGAGGAGGTCTACGACGAAGTTGATCACCAGGTAGATCACGCCGACCACCAGTCCCACGCCCATCACCCCGGGCAGGTCGAGCGCCACGGCCGCGTTGAAGGCATATGTGCCCAACCCGGGCCAGGCGAACACGGCCTCCACCAGGACCGTGCCGGAGAGCAGCACCCCGAACGTGATCCCGACCATCGTCAGGATCGGCAGTGATCCTCCCCGGAGCACATAGCCGGCGATCACGCGCCGCCGCCGCAGCCCCTTGGCGCGCGCAGCGCGGACGTAGTCGGTGTCCAGCACCTCCAGCACCGAGGTGCGGATGAATCGGGTGAGCAGCCCGATGGTGAACAACGAGAGCACCAGCACCGGCAGCGCCAGGTGCGCGAGTGCGTCGAAGAAGCCGACCGGGTCACCGTTCAGCACGAAGTCCACGCTGTACAGCCCGGTCACCGTGGGCGGGGGAGTGAGCTGCGGGGACAGCCGCCCGGCGCCCGGGGCGATCCCGAGCCGGAGGAAGAACAGGTGGTAGGCCGTGATCGCCAGCCAGAAGGTGGGCACGCTCAGCCCGAGCAGCGACACCACCCGGACCACCTGGTCGCTCACCCGGCCGCGCCGGTGCGCCGCCAGCGTGCCGAGCACCAGGCCCACGGCCAGGCTCACCACGATCGCGCCGAGGGCCACCTCCACGGTCGCCGGCACGGCCGTCGCGAGATCGTGCAGCACCGGCCGACCGGTCTGGATCGAGGTGCCCAGGTCGCCCTGGAGCAGGTGACCCAGATAGATCACGTACCGCTCCGGCAGCGACCGGTCCAGACCGTAGCGCTCGGTGTAGGCGGCCACTGTGGCCGGGTTGCTGGCCGCTCCCTCGCCCAGTGCAGCGGCGATCGGGTCACCCGGCACCAGCGTGGTGAGGATGAACGTCACCAGGGTCACCCCGACCAGCAGGAGCACCGAGGTGCCCAGCCGGCGCAGCAGGTACGCGGTCAGCGGATGCCGCTGCCGGAACCCGCGGCGCCGCTCGGGCAGCACAGCTGGTGTAGCAGTCGTCACGGAGTCTCAGGCCTGCCGGTCAGCTCGCCGGAGCGAGCAACGGGATGTCCAGCGTCCAGGTCGAGTTGTACTGGACGCCCGAGACCGTGCTGTCGCTGGCCAAGTTCGCACCGGGAACGATCAGCGGCACGAACGGCCCGCTCTCCTGCATCGCGGTCGCGTACTCGGCCATCGCCTGCTCCCGCTCCTCCACCGAGGTCGCCGCGGCAGCGGCGCGGACCAGGTCGGCGATCTCGGCGGAGTCCTCAGCGGTCCAGCCGGCCCGCAGGCCGACCTTCTCACCCGGCCCGAATGGCAGGAACGAGGAGGAGTCGGCGAAGTCGGGGCCCCAGTACCACATGGAGAAGGCCTCCTGACCGTTCACGTACGGGTCGATCTCGGTGGCGAACGGTGCCGGTGCGAGCTCCACGGTGATACCGGCGGCCTGCAGCTGGGACTGCACCCGTTCAGCGACCGGGGTGAACTCCACACCGCCGACCGGGTTGTCGTTCGGGAACTGCAGCTGGATCGACTCGCCGTCGTAGCCGGACTCCTCCAGCGCAGCCGTCGCCCGGTCGAGGTCCTGGTCCACCCCGGCCTCCAGCGCGCCCAGGAAGATCGGCGGGATCACGCCGGTGGCCTCGACAGACCCTTCGCCGGCCAGCTCGAGCAGCGCGTCGTAGTCCAGGGCGTAGCGCACCGCCTCGGCGAACTCCGGGTTCGCGGTTGCACCGCCGACCTCCTCGTCCTGGTTGATCAGCAGGAAGATCGTCTCCGCAGACGGCTCGGAGGTCACGGTGAAGTCCGCCGGCAGCCCGGCGACCTGGTCACCATTGAGGTCGACCGCCAGGTTCGAGTCACCGCCCTGGAGGTTGATCAGCTGGGTGGCGCTCTCCGAGACGTTCCGTACCACGATCCGCTCGAACGAGGGCGCGTAGTCGCCGTTGTACTCCGGGTTCGGCACCAGCACCGCCTGGGTGGTGATGTCCATGGAGTCCAGCAGGTACGGACCGGACCCGGCGGACTCGCCGTTCAGGTACGACTCGGCGTCATCGTCGGTCCCGGTGGTGCCGCCGTTCTCCTGGACCACCTCGGAGTTCAGGATGGACAGTGCCGGGTTGGTCACGATCGCCGGCAGCTGCAAGGAAGGTGACTCGGTGGACAGTGTCACCGTCATATCGTCGACCTTCTCCACGGTGATCCCGTTCATCAGGAAGTTCGCCTTGGAGTCGGTCATCCCCTGGACCCGGGTGAGGGAGAAGACCACGTCGTCGGCGTCCACCACCGACCCGTCGGAGAACGTACGGTCCCCGGTGAGGGTGAAGGTGAACTCGGTGGCGTCGTCGTTCTGCTCCATCGTGGCCAGCGATGGCACCGGCTCCTCTTCCTCAGAGCCCTCGAAGGTGAGCAGAGTGTCGTAGACCGCGTGCAGCACCATGTTCCCGGTCGGGACGTAGTTGCGGCCCGGGTCGCCGGTCTCCAGGGAGAAGGCTGTGTCGATCACCAGCGTCGACGAGTTCCCGCCCGCGGCGTCGCCGTCGTCACCGGAGCTGTTGTTGGCGGAGTTCCCGCCAGTGCAGCCGGCCAGGGCCAGGCTCGCAGCGATACCGAGCGCCACTGTGGCGCGCCGTGAAGGGTGGGACACGAATCCTCCGACTGACGTTTCCCCACCGTGGACAGGTGGAGAGATGAGGGCTGATCCTCTGCACTATATGGCCAACTGACCGGTGCGTAGTGGTGAGGATCACCACCCGGGCGCCCGCTCGCGGCAGAATGTCCAGCATGAGTCAGACGCCCTCGCCCGCTGCTGGACGTTCCGCCGCCGAGATCGATGAGATCGGCTATCGCATCCTCGGGGTGCTGCGAGATAACGGAAGGATCTCGATTGCCTCCCTCGCCCACGAGGTGGGCATCTCCCGGTCGAACGCCTACGCACGGGTGGAGGCGCTCACCCGGGCCGGAGTGATCACCGGGTTCGGTGCCCGGATCGACCCGGTGCGTGCCGGCCTGGGCATCTGCGCGCTGGTGTTCGTGACCGTGCACCCACAGAGCTGGCCGGCCTTCCTGGAGGAGATCTCGGCGATGCCGGATGTGGAGTCTGCGAAGATCACCACCGGTGAGCACGATGTGATGCTGCTGATCCGCGGTGTGGGTGTGGAGGGCGTGCACGCCTTCGTGGTCGGGGTGATCGCGGCCCTACCGCAGGTGAAGAGTGTGGAGACGGTGCTGGTGCTGGACGAGGTGTTCGACCGCGGCCGCCTGCTGCCCACCGACATCCCGGACCGTGGGGATGTGGCCGAGGAGCGTGGGCTGCTGCGGTTCACCCGCACCAACCCGGACCGGCCGAGCCGGATCTGACTCAGGCCTGCACGCACACGCTCTCGTGCGCCACCCCGTCGATGGCGAAGTCCTCCACCAGGTACAGCCGACCGTCGCGGTCCTCCACCCGGCTGGTCGCCTGGCCGCGCACCACGGACCGGTCCGAGACCAGCTCGTGTGCGAACGAGATCGCCAGCGTGGCCTCCCGGAGCTCGCCGACGAAGCGCCCCTGGGTGACGGTGTCGCCGAGGTACTCGCCCCAGACCAGGGAACCGTCCTGGTGGTACCGGAACCGGGTGGGGGCGTCCTCGTCCACCGTCGAGGCGGTGGAGGAGACCATCAGGAACTCGAGGCCGTCAAGGTTGTAGCTGGCGGCAGTGTCGGCAGTCACCGCCCGAGTATCACCCACCCGCGGGCGGTGGAGGCAAATCGGCCGGCTCACGCCGGGGCGTGCACCTCAGTGAGCGCGTCCACCGCAGCCGGGGCGAGCACATGGTCGGCGACCACCCGGCCGGCGCCCAGCAGCCCGGCACGCCCGGCTGTGCTCGCGGTGACGATCCGCAGCTTCTCCGTGGCCAGCGGCAGGGACCGCCGGTAGACGACCTCCCGGATACCGGCGAGCAGGTGCTCCCCGGCCTGGGCGATCACCCCGCCGATCACGATGATCGACGGGTTGAGCAGGTTGACGCACCCGGCCAGCACGGCGCCGAGGTCGCGGCCGGCGTGCCGCAGCAGCGCCGTAGCGTGCTGGTCACCGCCGCGCACCAGGTCCACCACGTCGGCGCTGGTGCGCACCTTCTCGCCATCTGCCTGCAGCCTGCGCACCAGGGCGCCGCCGCTGGCCACCGCCTCCAGGCAGCCGGTGTTCCCGCAGTGGCACAGCTCCGGGCGGCCCTCGGGTACTGCGACATGCCCCAGGTCCCCGGCAGCGCCGTCGGTGCCGCGCACGAGCGCATGGTTCGCGACGATGCCCGCCCCGATCCCCGTGGCCACCTTGACGAACAACAGGTGAGACACGTCCGGATAGGCGGCAGTGTGCTCACCGATGGCCATCAGGTCCACGTCGTTGTCCACCAGCACCGGGACACCGAGCTCGTGGCCGAGGATGCCTTTGATGTCCACACCGTCCCAGCGCGGCATGATCGGCGGATTCATCGGTCTGCCGCTGGCCTTCTGCACCGGGCCGGGTACGCCGATGCCCACGCCGACCAGGTCACCGGCCGGCCGTCCGACCTGGTCCAGCAGCGCCCGACCGAGCCCGACCACCCGGTCCAGCACCGGCTCCGGCCCATCGGCGATGTCGTTGTCGACCCGGATCTCGGCGAGCACCGTGCCGGCCAGGTCGAGCACCGCGACCGACAGGTGCACTGCCCCGAGGTCGACCGCCAACACGAGCCGAGCGCTCGGGTCGAACGCATACACCGACGGCGGTCGGCCCCCGGTGGACGAGGCGGCCTCGGCGCGTACCAGCCCGGTGGGCAGCAACGCGTCGATCCGGGTGCCGATCGTGGACCGGGCGTGCCCGGTGATGGCCACCAGGTCCGCGCGGCTGCGCGGGACGCCGTCACGCAGGATCTGCAGCAGCTCGCCACAACCAGTCGGTCGGGACGTCAGGGGAACGACCACGCGAGGCTCTCCTTCATCACAGGTTGGTCACAACCGTACCCCGCAGACCGACTTTTGATCGACAAGTCACAAAAGCCTGGTTATGGTCGGCACATGGTCGCAGCGGACCCCTTCCTCACGATGACCGGCATCGTCAAGCACTTCCCTGGTGCCAAGGCGCTCGATGGCGTCGACCTGGACGTGCGCGCCGGCGAGGTGCACTGTGTGCTGGGGCAGAACGGTGCCGGGAAGTCCACCCTGATCAAGGTGCTCTCCGGGGCGCACAGCCACGATGCCGGTGAGATCCGCATCGACGGCGAGGAAGTCACCTTGGCTACCCCGGCAGCCGCACTGCGCGCCGGGATCGCCACCATGTACCAGGAGCTGGACGTGGTGGCCGGGCTCACGGTGGCGGAGAACATCTTCCTCGGTAACGAACGCTCCGTGGCCGGTCTGACCCGGCGGCAGGACGCGGCGCACGCCGCCCGGGACCTGCTCGCGCGTCTGGGCCACCCGGAGATCAGCCCGCACGCGGAGGTCGGTACCCTGGCCGCTGCCGGGCAGCAGGTGGTCTCCATGGCCCGGGCCCTCTCCCGCGACGCCCGGCTGCTGATCATGGACGAGCCGTCCGCCGTGCTGGACTCCGAAGAGGTGGACAATCTCTTCCGGGTGGTGCGGGACCTGACCACGTCGGGCATCGCCGTCATCTACATCTCCCACCGGTTGGAGGAGATCCGCCGGATCGGTGACCGCATCACCGTGCTCAAGGACGGGCGCACAGTTGCCTCCGGGCTGCAGGTAGCGCAGACCAGCACCCGCGAGCTGATCACGCTGATGACCGGCCGCACCCGGGAGTACGCCTTCGCCCGCCGTGACGTGCCGGCGGAGGCGGAGGATGTCCTGCAGGTGGCGGACCTGGCCGTGGACGGGCTGTTCTCCGGAGTGGACCTGACGGTCCGGGCCGGGCAGATCGTCGGCCTGGCGGGTCTGGTCGGTGCTGGACGCTCCGAGATCCTGGAGACCATCGCTGGCGCTCGCCGCCGCACGGCCGGCACGGTCACGGTCGACGGCGTGGCGTTGCCGCCCGGATCGGTCCCGCGCGCGGTGGCAGCAGGGGTGGGTCTGTGCCCGGAGGAGCGGAAGAGCCAGGGGCTCATCCTGGATGAACCGATCTTCAAGAACCTCACCCTGTCCTCGTTCGCAGGCTTCGCCCGGGGCGGGTTCCTGCGCGAGCATGCCGAACGGACCGCCACCGCCACCCAGATGCGGAACCTGGAGCTGCGGCCGGCCGACCCGGACCGGGCGATCCGCACCCTCTCCGGCGGCAACCAGCAGAAGGTGATGCTCGGCCGCTGGCTGGAGCACGGCTGCCGGGTGCTGCTGTTGGACGAACCCACCCGCGGGGTGGACGTGGGCGCCCGCGCGGAGATCTACGACCTGATCGGTCAGCTCGCTGACAGCGGTACCGCGATCGTGGTGGTCTCCAGCGAGATCCCCGAGGTGCTCGCCCTGGCGGACACCGTGCTGGTGGTCGCCGAGGGCCGCATCGTGCACACCGGACCCACGGCCGAGATCGACGAGCACCGGGTGCTCGACCTGGTGATGGACAGCGACGCCCTAGTGGAGGGACACCGATGACCCAGGACCACCCCACCTCCGAGACCCAGGACCCGGCCACGGACCTGCCGGAGACGGCTGAGGCCGTGCCACCACCGGAGCAGCCCGTCGGCGGCCAGGACGCACCGCGCCGGCGCGGCCTACCCACCTCCGTGGTGCGCAACCTCGGCCTGGTGATCGCCTTCCTGCTGCTCGTCGTGATCGGTGTGGTCAGCGCCGGCGACCGGTTCGTCGATGGTGGCAACGCCCTGACGATCATCAGCCAGGCGGCGGTCATCGGCATCATCAGCATCGGCACCACGTTCGTGATCACCACCGGCGGTATCGACCTGTCCGTCGGGTCGGTGCTGGGCCTGTCCTCGGTCTGGGCGACCACGCTGGCCACCCAGGCGATGGCCGACCAGTACCACTGGATCGTCATCGTGTTCACCGCCTGCGCTGTGGGCGCTGCCTGCGGACTGGTGAACGGCATCCTGGTCGCCTACGGCAGGATCGTGGCGTTCATCGCCACCCTGGCGATGATGGTCGCTGCCCGCGGCCTGGCCGAGATCATCTCGAACAAGCAGACCCAGATCGTGGAGAACAACGGGCTGCTGGACTTCCTGCGCAGCTCCGTGCTGAAGATCCCGATGGTGGTCTGGGTCTTCGCCGTCGTGGCCGCGCTCGCCTGGATCCTGCTCAACCGCACCACGTTCGGGCGGCGCACTGTGGCGATCGGCGGCAACCCGGAGGCTGCTCGCCTGGCGGGCATCCGGGTGCGCGAGCACCTGCTCGCGGTCTACACCCTCGGCGGTCTCTGCGTAGGGCTGGCCGCAGTGCTGATGATCGGGCGTACCGGGGTGGGCACGTCCACCCACGGTTACATGTACGAACTGGACGCCATCGCCGCTGTGGTCGTCGGTGGCACTCTGCTGATCGGTGGGCGCGGAACGATCGTCGGCACTGTGCTCGGGGTGCTGATCTTCTCCATGCTCCTGAACATCTTCACGCTGAACAACCTTTCTCTGTCCGCCCAGCTGGTCACCAAGGGCGCCATCATCGTCATCGCCGTGCTGCTGCAGCAGCGCTTTGCCAATGGTGGCCGGCCCGGATGGTGGCGCCAGATCTTCACCCGCACACCCACCCCCACCCCCGTTCAAGGAGGAACCTCATGACCGCACACACGTGGCGCCGCCGGCTGCTCATGCCGGTGGCCGGACTCGCTGCCGCCGGGATGATCCTGGCCGGCTGCACCAGCAACGCCCCACAGGAGGAGGAGACCCAGGCCGACGCTGGCGGGGCCGGCGACTCCGGCGACTCCGGGTCCGCCGACGAGGTCGGTGAGACGGTGGTGATCGGGTTCTCCGCCCCCGCCGCCGACCACGGCTGGATGGGTGCCATCACCGCCGCTGCCCAGTCCTACGCCGAGGACCATCCCGACGTGGACCTGCGGGTGGCTGAGGGCACCAACGACGTGAACGTCCAGATCAGCCAGGTGGAGACGTTCATCAACGACGAGGTGGACGCCATCGTGCTGCTGCCCTTCGACGGTGCGGCGCTGACTAACGTGGCGCTGAAGGCGATGCGGGCCGGAATCCCGGTGGTGAACGTCGACCGGGAGTTCTCCGACCCGAACGCCTCCCGGGTGACTGTGCTCGGCGACAACTACGGCATGGGCGTCTCGGCAGGTGCCTACATCTGCGAACAGCTCGAGGGCGAGGACGATGCCGTGGTCGCCGAGATCGCCGGTATCGACTCCCTGCCGCTCACCCAGGACCGTAGCCAGGGCTTCGAGGACGCTCTGGCCGAGTGCGGTCTGGACGTGGACAACCGAGTCGCGGCCGACTTCACCGTGCAGGGCGGGCAGGAGGCCGCAGCCAACCTGCTCCAGGCAGCGCCCGAGATCGACGCCATCTGGAACCACGACGACGACCAGGGCGTCGGTGTGCTCGCCGCGATCGAGCAGGCCGGCCGGGACGAGTTCTTCATGGTCGGCGGTGCCGGCTCGCGGAACATGATGGAGGAGATCTCCTCCGGCGACTCCGTTGTCGAGGCCACGGTGATCTATCCCTCCACCCAGGCGGCAGACGGTATCGCCCTGGCCAAGCTGCTGGTGCAGCAGCAGGCGCTCGGTGACCTGGTCGAGGTGGAGGTGCCCCGTCTGGTGCAGCTCTACGCTCCGGTGGTCACGGCGGACAATGTGGACCAGTACCTGCCGACCGCGTTCGACTCCTGACCTGCTGAACCAGCCAGACCCACCTGTCGTCCGCTGCTGAAGTCGTGGACCTCAGGTGAGCGGGTGGGCCGCTGAACTGCCGTGCGCGGCCCGCCCGCACCCCCACGCCACCCCGAGACGAGGAGGAACCGACCGATGACCACCGAGAATGCCGCGCCGTTGCGTGTGGCGATGATCGGCTATGCGTTCATGGGAGCCGCCCACTCCCACGCCTGGCGCACCGCACCACGCTTCTTCGACCTACCGCTGCAGCCGGTGCAGCAGGTGCTCTGCGGGCGCGACCAGGCCAAAGTGGCCGCTGCGGCCGACCGCCTCGGCTGGGCGAGC
>DATGRZ010000457.1:0-20257 GCA_035303065.1 Ruania sp. | reverse complement strand
GGCCGTGGCACACGCCGGCGGCAGGTGCGCACCACCGGCCGCCGGTCACCACTCGGCTGCAGGAGGAGGGGATGGTGGAGGCGCAGCTTCTCGTGGAGAGCTTGCTGTCCATGTGGTGGATCGCGTTGGCGGCACTGCTTGCCCCGGTGCTGGCGCTCGCGACCAAGCGCACGATCCCTGATGTCGTCTGGCTGCTAGCACTCGGTGCCCTGATCGGACCTCATGCGCTCGGGCTTGCCGAGCAGACCGAACCTGTCGGTTTCCTGCGCGAGCTCGGGATGGGCTTCCTCTTCCTCCTCGCCGGGTTCGAGGTGAACACCGCAGACCTGCGTGGCAGACAGGGACGGAAGGCTGCCCGGACGTGGCTCATCTGCGCGCTCCTGGGCACGGGGGCCGGATTCTTGCTGATCCAAGGTGACTGGCACGTGGCGGTGGTGCTCGGCATCGCGTCGACCTCGACCGCGCTCGGCACGCTGCTGCCGATCCTCAAGGACGCGGGCATCATGACCACTCCGCTGGGCCGGGCCACCATGATCCACGGCGCCTGCGGCGAGCTGCTGCCCATCGTGGCGATGTCCTTGCTGCTGTCCACGCGTGGCACCTGGCAGGCGGCGCTCGTGCTGGTGCTCTTCGCGGTCGCAGCGGTGGTCACCGTCGCTGTCCCGGCACGGATCTACCGGCGGATCCCGCTGCTGGGGCGAGCGTTCGCGGCGGCGGCGAACTCCACGATGCAGACGACGCTACGGGTCAGCGTGTGGGTGCTGATCACGCTGATGCTGCTCACCGCCGTGCTCGAGCTGGATGTGGCACTGGGTGCGTTCGCCGCTGGGCTGCTGCTGAACTCCATGCTCCGGGCGATCTCGGCCGAACAGGCCGCGGAGATCATGCACAAGGTCGAGATCGTCGGGTTCAGCCTGCTGATCCCCGTGTTCTTCGTCACCAGCGGGATGGGGATCGACGTCGGCGCAGTGCTCGCCCAGTGGCCGGTGCTGATTGGCTTCGTCATGATGATCACCCTGGTGCGCGGACTCCCGGTCACCGGCGCCGAGCTGGGTGTGCAGACGCACTCCGGTCTGGTCGGCACGCGGCAGAAGGTGGCGCTGGGCCTCTACTCCGCAACCGGCCTGCCGATCATCGTGGCGGTCACCCAGATCGCTGCCTCCTCGGAGCTCATCACCACCACGACAGCGGCCACGATGGTCACCGGCGGCGCCGTCACCGTCCTGGTGTTTCCCCTCATCGCCTCCCGGCTGACGAGTCATCGCGGAGGCCGATGAGGTCACGGCGCAGGTGCGGGCTCATGCCCAGGCCCCGCTCCTGGCACGGGCGGTTGGCTCCGCAGCCCGGACGTCGGGTACCCTGTTCACTGCTCACATCGAGCTAAGGAGGATTCGCCTAGCGGCCTATGGCGCACGCTTGGAAAGCGTGTTGGGTGCAAGCCCTCGAGGGTTCGAATCCCTCATCCTCCGCCAGCCAGCCCCGGGATCTCGCCAGGATCAGCAGTTTTGGCTAGATTCAACTGGACGTACCTACGTTCCCCACAATCATCCGGCAACGTGTCACCCACACTGGTAGTTGGAACAGCGCTCTGCCCAGGCGCAGTCGCCGTCACGCCGCCTAGGTCAGCGCCGCGGCCCGCCCGCGACCGATGCCTTCAAGTGGCTGGGCGATTGCCGCATGGTCGTATGTGAGCTGTGCCGACGACTGCGCGTCGGTGAACTAGCCGAGTGCCAGTGGCAACCCGTGGTCGCAGAGATGCTCACCCTCGACAACACCGCTACTAGTTCACAGAGCCGGTCCGACAGCATCCCTGGTGCGCCCCTCTGAAACCGAGGAGGACGAACAGAGAACCCCGCATCGCCAACCTTCGGCGCCCCGCGATGGTGGCGACCTCCCAAGCACCCACCGCCTGACTGAAGTCAGGGCAGCAGGTCCACGTACTTCTTCCGCGCCGGAACAGATGAGCCGCTCGGCAGCAATCCGGCGGGCGCTGGCCGACCAGGACCTAGCCCGTGCGTCCGGCACCGTCGAGACGCCGGCCTCGTCACGGACGTCGATCGCGGCCCGAGCCCGCTTCGCGTCCTGCTCCCTCCGCCTCCTCGGCCAGCAGGTCCGGACCGTACTCGCTGGCAGCCCAGGAGGCGAGCAGCTGCATCCGCTCAGCCGACGGCGAGGCCGGTTCGGCAGCGTAGATGGTGAGCGTCAGCCCGGGTTCCGCGTCCATCGCCAATCCCTCGTAGGCCAGTGTCAGCTCACCGACGACCGGGTGGTGGAAGGTCTTGAACCCGGTGCCGTGGTGGCGGACGTCGTGGGCGCCCCAGCGCCTGCGGAACTCAGCGCTGCGGGTGGACAGCTCCCCGATCAGGTCGTGCAGGTCCTTGTTGTGCGGGTCCCGCCCGGCCTCCGTGCGCAGGATCGCCACGGTGACATCGGCGAACATCTCCCAGTCCGGATAGAACTGATCAGCACGTTCGTCCAGGAAGGTGAACCGGGCGATGTTCGGCGGCTGGCCGGGCATGTCGAAGGTGTCGCAGTAGAACGCCCGGGCCAGGATGTTGGTGGCCAGCAGGTCCATGCGGCCGTTGCGCACGAAGGCCGGGCCGGAGGTGACGGCATCGAGGGTCCACTGCAGGCTCCGGTGCGGCCGCCAGGAGCGCGGGCTGCGCCGTCGAGGTGGTCGCGCCACCGGAGAGGCAGCGTGGGCGAGGTCGAACAGGTGCGCACGCTCGGCCTCGTCCAGGCGCAGCGCCCGGGCCAGTGCGTCCAGGACCTCTGGCGAGGCCCCGCGGATCGATCCGCGTTCCAGCTTGGTGTAGTACTCCACGCTCACACCGGCCAGGGTGGCGACCTCGCTGCGCCGCAGCCCCGCAACCCGACGGTTGCCTCCCTCCGGCAGCCCCACCTGGCCCGGCGTGATCCGAGCACGCCGCGAGGTCAGGAACTCGCGGACCTCTGCCCGGTTGTCCATCGCTCCTCCTCGGTCTGGCGCTGCTGCACAGGCCGGCGCTCCTCCTCGGTCCGGCGTGCTCGGCGGATGGTGCTTCGCTCGCTGCTCAGGCTAGGTCTCGTACCCGTGCGCGAGGGAGTCCCTCCCGGTACCCCCATCATCAGGCTCTCCCACGCCGACGACCACCCGAGGACGATGGAACGTGGCGGCTGGTGTGTGCCCCGGACCGCCGCCGAGGCTGCGAGCGCAGCCACCAACCCAGGAGAGGAGAAGACCGATGCGCGGTGTTGTGCTGCATGCTGCCGGTGATGTCCGGGTCCAGGAACGGGAGGACCCGCGGATCGAGGACCCGACCGATGCGGTGATCCGGGTCGTGGCCGCCTGCGTCTGCGGCTCCGACCTGTGGCCCTATCGGGGCGCGGACACTCCGGACCGGCAGCTGATGGGCCACGAGTACGTCGGCGTGGTGGAGCAGGTGGGCGAGGATGTCACCTCTGTCGCTCCCGGTGACTGGGTGGTCGGCTCTTTCGTGATCTCCGACAACACCTGCGAGATCTGCGCTGCCGGCTACCAGTCCCGGTGCGTGAACGCCGTCTTCGTCGATGGCGCGATCGGCACACAGGCCGAGTACGCGCGGATCCCGCACGCCGACGGCACCCTGGTCCGCACCCCGGGGGTCCCCGACCCGGACCTGGTCCCCTCCCTGCTCGCCGCCTCCGACGTGCTGGGCACGGGCTGGTTCACCGCCGTAGCCGCCGAGGTCGGCCCTGGCACGAGCGTGGCGGTGGTGGGTGACGGCGCTGTCGGGCTGATGGGTGTGCTGGCCGCCAAGCAGCTGGGTGCCGAGACGATCATCGCGATGAGCCGCCATGAGGACCGGCAACAGCTCGCCCGAGAGTTCGGCGCCACGCACGTCATCGCCGAGCGCGGTGAGGCCGGC
The DNA here is from genome assembly GCA_035303065.1 of Ruania sp. Classification (GTDB taxonomy): domain Bacteria; phylum Actinomycetota; class Actinomycetes; order Actinomycetales; family Beutenbergiaceae; genus Ruania. The sequence continues at coordinate 16,370 of DATGRZ010000457.1, read as the reverse complement.
GTCGCGAAGGTCAAAGAGCTCACCGACGGGCTCGGCGCGCACAGCGTGATCGAGGCGGTCGGGTCGCAGGAGTCGATGATGCAGGCGATCCGCTCCACCCGCCCGGGCGGTCACGTGGGGTACGTCGGGGTCTCGCACGACGTGCAGCTCCCGGGGGACGAGCTGTTCTTCTCCCTGGTTCACCTGCACGGTGGGCCCGCGCCGGTGCGGCGGTTCCTGCCGGAGCTCATCGACCTGATCTGGGCCGGCACGATCGAGCCGGGCAAGGTCTTCGACCGCACCCTGCCGCTGGAGCAGGCGGCCGAGGCGTACGCAGCCATGGATCAGCGCCAGGCCATCAAGGTCCTCCTCCAGCCGTGACCGGCCGAACCTCCAGCCGTGACCGGCCGAACCTCCAGCCCTGACCCGACGGAACGCACGACCCTGACCCGACCGAACGGAGGCACCGATGCCAGACCTGAACGATCTGCTCACCGCGCTCGACGCCGGCCAGACCATTCCCGGCGGCTCCCCGCTGCACGAGGTGATGCATCGCATCAGCCAGGACGCCCTGCGCATCACCGGCGAGCTCAACGGCGGCTACCACGACCAGGCCCAGGTCCGCGACCTGCTCGCGCAGCTGACCGGCACCACCATCGCGGACTCGGTCACCGTGTTCCCGCCGCTGACCTCCGACTTCGGCAGAAACCTCAGGATCGGTCGGCGGGTGTTCATCAACTCCGGGTGCCGGTTCCAGGACCAGGGCGGGGTGAGGATCGGGGACGACTGCCTGATCGGCCACAACACGGTCTTCGCCACGCTGAACCATCACCTGGACCCGGCCCGGCGCACCGACCTGCTGCCGGCACCCGTCGTCCTGGGCCGCAACGTCTGGGTCGGGGCGAACGTGACCATCCTGCCCGGGGTGAGGATCGGGGACGACGCGGTGGTGGCCGCCGCGTCCGTGGTCACCAGGGACGTCCCCGCCGGTGCCGTCGTGATGGGCTCCCCTGCCCGGGTGGTCCGTGACGTCCCGTCACCGACAAGTCCCCCGCGAGGATGACGCCGTACCCCCTGGATCTCACCTAGGATCGACTGCGTGATCTTCAAGTCCGTGGGCGATGGCCGTCCCTACCCGGAGCACGGGCTGCGCACCCCCAAGCAGTGGGCGGAGGTGCCGCCGCGCCAGGTGCGCCTGGACGAGCTGGTCACCACCAAGTCCACGCTGGACCTGCGCAGCCTGCTGTCGGAGGACTCCACCTTCTACGGCGACCTGTTCGCGCACGTGGTCGCCTGGCGTGGGCACCTCTACCTGGAGGACGGGCTGCACCGCGCCCTGCGCGCCGCCCTGCAGCAGCGCAACCTGCTGCACGCGCGAGTGCTCGAGCTGTGACCCGCCGATCTGTGACCGGACTGCGACACTCCACGTGTAGGTTCAGCACGTGAGCACGCAGCAGTCCCGCGCCCGTGCCCGCGCAGCCCGGCGCCGGCACCTCCAGCAACGCCAGACGGTCATCTTTGGCACCCTGATCGCAGCGATGCTCGTGGTCGGCCTGGCCTCTGGGGCGATGTGGGTGGGCATCCTGCCCAGCCCGTTCAGCGTGCCGATCAACTCCCCAGAACCGACCACCTCGACCGCCACCGCGCCGTGCCCGCCGGATGACGCCACGTTCGTGGCGTTGGAGGACATCACGGTGAACGTCCTCAACGGCACCAGCCGCGCCGGTCTGGCCGCGACCACCTCCGATGCGCTCACCAACCGAGGGGTGACGGTCGCGGAGGAGTCCAACTCGGAGAGCCCTTACGCCGGCACAGTGGAGATCGTGACCGGTGCGGACGGACTGGCGGCCGCGTTCACCATCGCTGAGCTGTTCGAGGGTGCGACGATCCGGACCGACTCCCGGGGCGGAGCTACCGTGGACGTGGTGCTGGGCGCGAACTTCGAGGCCCTCCGCTCCGACGATGAGATCGCCATCGACCCTGAGGCCCCCATCCCGGCAGCCACGGACTGCACCCCGCTGTCCACCGCCAGCGCGAGCGCCGAGGAGGGCTGAGGTGAGCCTGCCGCCCCGCTCTCCGTACGACAACGCCTACACGCTGCCGATGCCGGACCCTGCGGTGACGTTCTCCGGACCCGGGTACTTCACCCCGGCGCCCCGCTCCAGCGCCGCCGCGACCATCGCCCTGGTGTGCGCACTGCTCGGGGTGATCACGTTCGTACCGGCTCTCGCGGCGGTGGTCCTGGGCATCGTCGCGCTGCGCCAGACCACCAACCACCGGCTGCGTGGCCGCGGCCTGGCCGAAGCCGCGGTGGCGATCGGGGGGATCACGCTGCTGGGCTGGTCGGCGATGTTCGCGGCCGTGTTCTGGATCAGCTGAACAGGCGATCGTGAAGCCGTTCCTGCTGCTGGCCAGCCGCGCCGAGGATGCTGCGGCTGATACCGAGTACGAGGCATTCCTGCGCTACGGCCGGCTGACCGAGAACCAGCTGCACCGGGTCCGGATGGAGGCCGGTCCGCTGCCGGAGATCACGCTGGCGGACTACTCCGGGGTGATCGTGGGCGGCAGCCCGTTCAACTCCAGCGACCCGGAGCAGTCGAAGTCGCCGGTGCAACGGCGCGTGGAGGGTGAGCTGACCACGCTGCTGGACGAGATCGTGGACCGGGACTTCCCGTTCCTCGGCGCCTGCTACGGCATCGCTTCGCTGGGCGTGCACCGGGGCGGGATCATCGACACCACCTACGGGGAACCGGTCGGCGCCGTGCTGATCGAGCAGACGGACGCCGGCCGGGTCGATCCGCTGCTGGCGGGGCTGCCGGGGTCCTTCTACGCCTTCGTCGGGCACAAGGAGGCCTGCCGGGTGCTTCCGACCGACGCGGTGCTGCTGGCCACCTCGGCGCCCTGCCCGGTGCAGATGTTCCGGGTGGGCCAGAACGTGTACGCCACCCAGTTCCACCCGGAGCTGGACGCCGACGGACTGATCACCCGGATCGGCGTCTACGACCGGCACGGCTACTACCCGCCGGAGCAGGCGGAGGCGGTGACCTCGGACGCGCGTCGGGCCGATGTGTCGCACGCACCCGGGGTGCTGCGCACGTTCGTGCAGCGCTTCGCTCGGGACTGACTGCCTGACGGCGTCACTCCCCGGGGCGAGATCGACTCACCTGGCCATGCTGCTACGCACGACGGCGTCACTCCCCGGGGCCAGACCGGCCCACCTGGCCATGCTGCTACGCACGGCGACGGCGTAGCACCAGGGGGTGCTACGCCGTCGGCGGGTAGTACGGGTCAGCTGTCCAGGGAAAACCCGGCACGCTGGAGGAAGCCGCCGGCATCAGAGACGGTCCGGAAGGACCGGCCGTTGGTCAGCTGCAGCATCGGTTCCATCAGGTGGGCCCAGAACTCGCGGAGGAAGGTCACCGTCTCCTCCGGGCTACGGGGTGCGTCCAGGGCGAAGTCGATCAGCGCTGCGCCGAGGCAGTGCCGCAGCACCACCCGGGCACGGGTGTCCTCGTCGTCGCTGGGCTGCAGGGTGCCGTTGGCGATCCCGGCGTCGATACGTTCCCGGGTGTTCTCCAGGGTGAACGTCAGGAAGGTGTCGCAGAACAGCCCGCCCTCACGCAGGCTGCGGATGGCGTAGTGCACCGCCTGGGTGAGGAGCTCCAGGTCACCGGTGAGGGTCTCCTCCACGCTGGCCTGCCCAAGGTCGCTCGGCAGGCGGGAGGCGCAGTACTGCAGCATGTACTCGTCGCACTCCTCCCGCAGACGCGCCTTGGACCGGTAGTAGTGCGTGATCAGCCCTGCGGTGACGCCGGCACGGGCGGCGATCGCCCGCATCCCCACGTCGAACCCCTCATAGGCGAACGACTCGATCGCGGCATCCCGGATCCGATCGCGTGCGTTGTCGGCAGCACCGGGAGCGGCCACGGGCCCACCCGGTGCCGTAGCGGTCAACATCTGGCTCTGGACGGCGGCGCTGTACGAGCGTCCGCGGTCAGTCTCATGCCTGCCCATGACGTCCGAGAGTACTGCCGTTTTCCGCTGAGCACCCGTTGAGAGGGGCCAGATGGGGAGAAGTACCCATGCGTGTCCCCATCCCCCGATCGTCACCAGACCGTGATCTTGTTGTGATCACAACGAAATCTCACCGTGACCAGTTTGAGACCTTCTGTCGCGCCACGGTGGCCGCTGCACAAGTGTTCAGCCGTCGGCGACGGTCCAGTCCGGCACACCGGAGGTCAGCGAGGCCACACCGCCGGGCCGCAGCTCCACCCCACTGATGGACCGGTCGCTGATGGCGACCACCGGCTGGGTGGACAGCGGCAGCGCCACCGCGTCCTCGACGATAGTGGCCTCGATCTGGACCCGCAGGTCGCGCGCCTCGTACTGGTCGGCCGCGCGGGCCAGCTCCTCGATCAGCTCGTCCCGGTCGGTGTTCTCCGTGACGCTGAGGTTGTCCCGGCCATCACTGCCCCACTGCCGGCTGATCTGCGCGGGGGTCTGCGGGACCGGCACCCGGGTGAAGATCGCCTGCCAACGGGTGTCCTCCTCGATGGCGGTGGAGACATCGTCAGTGCCGCAGTCGCGGACCTCCCAGCCGGCCTCGGCCACCCCGGTACGCAGCGCCGAGTAGACGGCAGAGGCGAACGGGTCGGTGGTGTCGTACAGCACGCACACCTGCGCTCCCTCGTCCACACCGATGGCTTCCCGCTCCTCGGCAGCATCCCCGGGACCGCCGTCCAGCAGCGCCCGCAGACCGGCATCCTCCCGCGCGATGTCGTACCCCTCTCCCCCGGGCGGGAACAGCACCGCATCGGTGGAGGGGTAGACGCCACGCCACTGACCGGCCGCCGCTGTCAACACCTCGTCCCGCGGCACCGCCCGCAGGAAGGCCTGGCGGGCGTTGTGCCAGGACAGCTCACCGCGGTCGCTGCGCAGGATCAACGCCCACATCGTGCCGTCATGGGCGTTGCTGACGCCGTAGTCCACCCGCTCCAGGTCACGAACACGGGTCCGGTTCTCTGCGGTGGGGGCAACGGCGACCACGTTCACCGAGCTGCCCACCTGGGTGAGCAGGTCGCCCCCGGGCGTCTCGGCCAGGTCCACCCGCTCCACCTCGGGCTGGGCATGGCCGGTGAACTCGCGGTTCACCTCCAGGGTGACCACCTGGGCGTCGGTGTGACGCTGGTCCACCTGGGTGATCCGGTACGGGCCGTTGGACAGCAGCAGGTCCTCTGGGATGTTGCTGCCGTCCCCTGAAGGCAGCACGAAGCCGGTGTTCCAGGCCTCGGCGAGCGCGGCGAGCGCCTCGGTGTCGCGCTCTGTGATCGCATCGATGATCGCCTGCTTGGCCTCCATCGGGTCCTCGATGCCGAAGGCGAGCTCACCGGCCACGTGCGCAGGGACGGCCACGTCCAGTGCGGTCTGCCAGTCGATCACCGGGTGGGCGAAGCGGACGTCGATCCAGCGGCCGAACTCGTCGTAGTCGCTGATCTGCTCGCTCGCGGTCAGGCCGGTGGGGACGGAGTCGAACTGCGCAGTCGGCTCGCCGTCGGCCGGCTCGTCCTCGGCCGGCTCGCCGTCCGCGTCGGAGTCGTCCCCCTTGCCGCCGGCGTGCTCCTCGGCCTCCTCTGCTGTGGTGAGTGCGTTGGAGCCGGCGGCCCAGGCGAGCATCAGGTCGGCGGCATCCACCGGGATGCCGTCGGACCAGGTCGGCTCGGCCAGGTCGTAGCGGACGGTGAAGGTCTCCGGGTTGGTGATGGTGGCGGTCCCGAAGCTCTCGTCGATCACTGCGGCACCGTCCACGGCCACCGCGAAGTGCCCGCGGGTGAGGGCTGCAACGCCGAGGTTGCCGTCGGTCGCCCCGTCGGTGCTGGCCGGGTTGGTGGACGTCAGCCGGTGGGTCCACCCGATGGTGGTGCTCGACCCGGCAACCACAGAGTTCGGCAGCGGCGTGGCGCAGGCCGCGAGGGCGAGCACGAGCGCGGAGGCGAGCATCCCAGTCACCCCGCGGAGCCCCCTTCGTGGCACGGTCATCTCTCCTTGCCGATGGTTTTCTACCAGGGATGAGTCTACGAGGACGGTACGGCGCCCCCGCCGGGGCAGACTCAACGTTGTGAGGCAGCGCCTATGGTGTGCCAGGTGCCCAGGGGCATCTCCGCCATCTGCCGCCGTCGGTCCTCGTCCACGCGCACCACACCACGTTCGACCAGGATCTCCAGTGCGTGCCGGCGTGCGCGGACATAGGCTGCGTCCCTGCCAGGGTTGAGGCTCCAGCGTCGACGCTGGCGGCGCTCCTGCTCGGCCTTGCCGCCGAGCAACATCACTACCGCACCACCCAGCCCGGCCACGGCTGCGAGGATCATGAACAGCGCGGCCCAACCGTCTCCTTGCGCCTCCGGGGCTGCCCGCATCAGCAGGTAGGTCACCAGGGATACAGCACCCGAGCCGCCGGCGACGAGAAGCTTCACCGGTCCCCTGCCCCGGTCCTCCCACCAGAAGATCAGCATGACGACGGCAGTTCCTATCGCCAACGCGAACAGAACTCGGAGGATGATCGCGTTCACCCCTAGCAGGAACAGAATGAGCCCGAGCACGGACGACCCGAAGCTCGGGATCGCCAGGATCGCCACGACCACGAAACCGATCGCCCGCACGACGGTATCTGCCGTAGACTTCTCCACCACCGGTTCGCATCGCAGAATCTCGTCCTCGACGTCCCCCCAGTGAACCGGCGGAGCGAGGTCGACAGTCCGCGCCCACTCCTCCGGCGTCCGGCTTGCGCTTCCCACTCGAGTCTCCTCCGATGGAAGTTCGATCGTCACATCGTAGCCAGGCTCTCGCTCGCTCCCGCCCGACAACGTCGAGACCCACCTGTCGAAGACGGACGTCGTCGCACTCCGGCGCCGAGACGACTAGGACGCCCCAGCGATCCCAGCGTTCAAGACTCTGAGGAGGCCGCCGCCTCCGGCGGGATCCATCGCAGTGTCGAAACCATCGCGTCAAAGGCAAGCTCGTAGGCTTCGAGGCGCTCATCATCCGCAGGAATCGTCGTCGGAGCCCCGTAGGAGGCGGTCAGACACAGTGCACGCCGACGGTTGGAGGTGGGAATGGGGGTCATGTATTCGATGGTCGTGATCCGCGCCATACCGTCCGGTAACTCACGCTCCCGCTCACGCCGATAGCGCACGAACCGCTTGTCGCCGAAGAGCGGAGCGGCGCCGTACTCCCGGATGAGATGCACCACGAGCTCGTCCAAGTTGTGGTCGGGGCCGGCCCGCCGGATGGTGGCGAGCATAGAGCCGGGCATCCAGATCGTGTCGTCTCGATCCTCCGTGGCGGAGAAGACTGCGATGACGTCTTGCTTTCGCATCTCCTTGAAGCTCGAGAGGACCAAACCATGGGCCTCAGGTGCCAGGTCGGTCCGTCCAACGGCCGCCAGCCGATCCCGGACCTGCCGGCCCATCTTCTTCATCTGGTCGCCGTCGGGCTTCCAACGCGTCCAGCCCGGGAGGAGGCGTAGGGAGAAGTCTGGGTCTGGCTGTCCGCCGAGCTCTGCCCGAAGCGAGACTGTGGTGTCTCCAGTCATCGTGTCATCAGTCACCGCGCACCCTTCTCCTTCTGATCGTCCAGCGTGTGCAGCTGACCCAGCGGAACCTGCCGTGCCTGCTCAACCACACCCGGGGCGAGTCGTTCCCGGTCTACCAAGATGCGTAACGTGTGGTCCCGGATCGCCAACAGCTCCTCGATCTCTCCCGGTGTCAACGTGGCGACGTCAAGCACAGGTGGATCGGCGGACTCGGCAGCAGGATGCGACGCGATGGCTAGAAGCATGAGCAGCACGACAGAGAGAACTGCTGCCAGCCAAGTGGGTACCAGCCAAGCCCACGGGACATCGACCTCCGCCTGACCATGCACCACGAGCAGGGTCAGAGCCGCTGGTAGTAGGACGATCAGTGCAACACCGAATGCACCGCGTGGCCGTTCGCGACCCCCTTGCCACCACTCGGCGAACAGCGCGAGAACAAAGACGACCGAGAGTGCGAAGCAAACTGCAGAGACCCGGACCGCCACATCCGCATCGAATCCGCGGCGCATGAATCCCAGCTCGGGGCTGGACAGGACTGCCGCGGCGCCGAAGATGGCCGAGACGATGAGGATCATCCGGACCAGCACGCCGAATCCACTGCGCCAGAATCGTTCGTGCCAGTCCGGCTGCCGGGCTCGCGGGCTCTCGAGGAGAACGCGTCGCTCGATCTCGGACGGGATGCCTACCGCCATCCGAGAGCGGGCCCATCGTTCGATGGATCGTTCTTCCTCAGGCGCCATCCTCCACCTCCCAGCGGTCGTCGGTGTCGACGAGCGTAGTGGGGGGAGGCAGGGCACGGAAGGACAGACCGTCTGGGCCCCTCAGGACAAGTGACTGCACCAGACGCTGGAGATCGGGGGCCACGAGGTTGGCCACGCCGGCCGGGACCTCGTCCGTCTCGACCACCACGGTCGACCTACCGTCGTCGAAGACGAAGGAAGCAGCCACCAGGTCCATCTCGTGACCTAGTACCTCGTCCCGACGTTCGCGAACGTGGTGCACGCCAGGGCCCAGTCCCGGAGCTTCGTGGTAGACGGCCTCGCCCCGGACGGGACGCGCCTCCCGGTGAATTGGCGAGTCGAACACGTTGATGCGGATCGTCATGCACATCGGCGCCGGCAGCGGCCAGCACAGGTAGAGCGGTCCGTCGCCCGGCTGCCTCGTGCTGGCGATGCCGTCTAGTGCCGCTACCAGGACCACCGCGTACTCGTCCTGCCACTCATCGCCCCACGAAGATCGCAGCGATTCGATGACCTTCCGCGTCCACTCGGTTCGCTCCGGACCGGGCATATCTGTTGGCACCGGCAACCAGGAATCTGGCTCGTAGATCTCAGCGATGTGCCACTGTGCCATCCGTGCGGCACTCACCCTCACAGAGCGATCCGGATCGGGACAGGCAGGCCGTCCTTCACCGGATCATTGCCGCTGATCTTTGCAATGGTGCTGTCGATCTTTGACATGTGGCCGGTAAACGTGGTCATGGTTTGCCAGATCATGTCCACGCCGTTGCCGAGCTGTGTCTTGATGCTCAGGCTCTCCATGTCCAACTGCTCAGCCATCTCGGTCCATCCCTTGGGGTCCTTGCCGGTCAGGCTGCGAACGAGGGCTCCGGTCCCACCGCCGTCAAACATGGCGCCCGCGCTCTTCCAGAAGCCATTCGCTGCCGACATCCGACCGCCCATCGCCCCGAAGTCGTCCAGCATCGTGGTGAAGTTTGACTTGGAGAACCCTTTGAACATCTCCTTGAAGAAGGAACCCTTGGCACCGCGGAACAGCAAGCCCGCTTTGCCGAACGGGACGATCCCGATCGTCGCCCAGAACATGTCTCCCAGGCTGGCTTCGCCGCCCAGATACTGGAGCAGGGTCAGCGCGAAGATTGCCGCTCCGAGAATGGCAGCGAGAGCGATGAACGGACCACCCACGATGATGGCCAGGATGCCCACCGCCAGCGCGACCCAGCCGAGCGCGTCGACCAGGAAGTCGATCGCGTCCCAGAACCAGTCCGGATCGCGAATCTTGCCAGCCATGTCATCGCTGATACCCGACTCAGCCTTGCCATAGGCCAGCTCCCACGTGCTGACAAGTGAGTCGTACTCGCCGGCGGCCTCGTTCCAGTCGTCGTATGCCTGCTTCTTCGCCTGATACTCCGATTCCGCGGCGTCCTCGTCGTCAGCACCAGAATCCGGTCCGGTCACCGAGCCCGGGAGCCCTTCGAATGAGTTCCAGAGCTGCACGCACTCATCGACCTTGCTCTTGATCAGCGGCTGGCTCTCCGAGACCTGGGCGCCGTAGTCAGCGATGTGCGGGCCCACCGGCTGGTACAGCTCGCCTGCTTCACGCAGCGTGTCGTGCGCTTCGCCGATCTCCTCACGCAACTTGTCGACGGCCTTCCCGTACTGGCCGTCCTCCGAGTCCTTGACCGCTTCAAGGATCGTGGCGCTCTCGATCATCTTCTTGCCGAGCGACTCAATCTGCTTGCCGCGGCTCTCGATCGTCTCGCCGTCGCCGATCAGGTACTCAATGTCCCTTGACATCGGTGACTTGTTCATCGAGTCTCCCTCTCCACACTCGTCCCCAGCGTCGTGTCAGCACAGACACGAGAGGAAACTCAGTTCTCACTCTCCATGCCGTCGGCGAGTTCGGTGTCGCCGTCGCGAAAGCCGTCGAGCACGCCCTTGACGTGCTCCTGAATCTTCTCGAGCTTGTCCTTCAGCTCGCCCCGCTTCTCATCCCAACGTTCCTCGAACTCACGAGCACGGTCACGGAGGCTACTTTGATCGTACGGGTTACCGATCGCTGCCTCGAGCTCCTCAGAGCGAGACTGTGCTTCATCCAGCTCGGTGACGATGTCCAGCAGCTGGCTGTTCAGCTTGTCCATCGAGTTGAAGTCGATCTTTACGTCTGCCATGAGGGCCTTCCTAGCCGTGCCTCACCATGTCTTGTCTCACTGAGCGCGCCGGCGAGCATGACACTCGCTGCTCGATGGTTGCCGGCGCTCAGAGCGGGTTTCCTCGGCTGGCAAACACCGGTGCGCTGCGCCCGGCTTCCTCGAAGCAGTGGGGACCGGCCCGTAGGGCCGGCCCCCACCGCACTGAGGGGTCGATCAACCAGCGAGCTGGTCGTCCAGGTCACGGATCGCCTGAGCCATGTCGCGCAACGCCTGCGCCATCTCGGAGACGCCCTCGGAGGCGTCCTTCAGACCGCTGGTCAGGTCGTCGTAGCCGTCCTTGAACTTGCCGGACGCCTTCTCGGTCTTGAAGCCGTCCTCGACGAGCTCATCGACGTAGCCCTGGCACTCGGTGAGCGCGTCGTCGATGCTCTCCTTGCCGTCGTCGAGCTTGCCAGCGCACGACTCCATCTCGTCGTATGTTGCACCGAAGTCGGTCATGAAAACTACCTTCCTGATGTTCTCGGATGGTGCCCCTCCTGGACCACCTGCACCTACTGTATGGAACTCTGCTCACCGGGCAATGGGGACCACTACCCACCCACACCTGCCGGCTGTGCAGGAGCGGCGGTCACACTGTTGCTCAACGCAGCCGGGGCCGCATCATCGGCAGTCACGAACGGGACGTGCATCGTCACTGCGCGACCTGCCTGCACGAAGATCCCGCGACCGTCGGGGAACTCTGCCCTCTTGACGCGTCCGAACGGCACCTTGAAGAGCGTGTCACCGTCGTAGGCGTCCGGCTTGAGCGCAATACCTTGGCGTGGCGACTTCCATTCGCCGAGGACGCCGGACCCGCCTCCAGCACGGCTCACGTCGGCTTCAGCGATCAGCATGTGATCACTGTTGTTGAGCGCCTGCAGCAGGCCGCGCATAGCGCGGTCAGCCGGACCGTCAGCCAGATGGGGTATGTCCTCGACGACGATGAGGATGCGACCCGGGACCGACTCATCAGCAACGATCTCTGCCAGCTCAGTGGCGAGCGCCTTCTCATCATCGGGCCGGACTGCACTACGTACCCATGGCCGGAAATCGGAGAGCTGGGCACGACGATTACCGAAGTGGAAGAGCCGAACGTCCGGGTCGAAGCGTTCCATCGCAATGACCAGAGCCTTGAGCGTGTTCGTCTTGCCGGACTGGGGCGGCCCGACGATGGTGAACGAACCCACCGGGTCGAACCCCCGTGCAGCGAGAGTGTCGTCTGCAACGCCGAACACGGGCATCCCGTCAACACGATCAGGCATCTCGCGCACGCTGACCTGTGTGGGCAGCGAGCGAATCTCGGGAGCGTCAGCGACCCCCTTCTTGCGCAGCTCATCCGCCAGCTCATCGAGGGACTTGGTCTGCTCGGCAACGTTCGTAGTGCCGCCCAGAACGGCGACCTGCATCTCGTTCTTGTCCACGACGGCACGCCCAGGAGCGGACTGGTCGTCCAAGATGTCCTTGGCAACTCCGAGGAGGGAATACTGATTCGGGTCAGACAGCCGCAGCACCACCTTCCGGGAGATGTTGGCAGCCACTGCTGTGGGGACCGCACCACTTCGGTCAGCAGTGATGACGGCGTGCACACCGAGCGGGCGCCCCTCCCCCAGAACGCGCATGAACGTCTGGTAGAAGGGTGCCCTGGCGGACGTAAGCTCCCACTCCTTCTTGAAGTCGGGGTAGTTGTCAATCAGCAAGAGGATCCTGGGCATCTGCGGGTCAGCCAGCTCGCGATACTCAGTCAGGTTCGCTGCATTGACAGACGAGAACGCATCGGCGCGCCGGTCCAGCTCCTGGCCGAGCGTACGCATCAGGCGCTGGATGCGCTCAGCGTCGTCACCGTCGATAACGGAACCGACGTGCGGCAGCCGTTCCAGCACGCCAAGCGCGCCAGAGGCAAAATCCATCCCGTAAACCCGGGCCGTGCCAAGCTCGGGACTCATCCCTGCTGCCGTAGCGATCGTCTTCAGCGCCGTCGACTTACCCGAGCCTGATGTTCCGATCACAAGCAGCGAACCATCCCGGTCCGGCACGAAGTACGTCGGATTCTGTTCCTGCCGCTCGGGGACGTCGGCAAGTCCCAGGAGTACCCGCCCATCACCCTCCGCAGGCAGGTCGGCCAGCTCGACCACCGGAGCCAGGTCATCCAGCCAGGGTCGGCGGGGCACCATCAGCTGCGCCACGTCGGCTGCCCGGATCAGCGTGTTCACGATCCGCTTCTGGTCGTTCGGGCCGAGGTCCTCGTCGTGCGAGTCGGACTCCGGCGGTCGGTCCGGCTCCCACTCGGTGACCGACCCGAACCGCAGCTCGGCCACCTTGACCTCCGCCGTCACGACCTCGTCCTGGCTGGTCCAACCGCCGGCGAACGCAGACTGGAACGGGGTGAGGCGGCCGGGGCCGGTCTTCGCGATCCCGCGCCCGGGGATCGAGGGTGGGAAGGACGCAGCGATCGTATCGTCGACGACGTCACGGGAGTCAGCCTCGTCGGCCATCCGCAGCGCGACGCGCAGGTTGGTGTTCGCGCGCAGGTTGTCCTTGATCACTCCGGCCGGACGCTGGGTAGCCATGATCAGGTGGATACCCAGGGAACGGCCACGCTGGGCGATGTCGACCACGCCGTCGACGAACTCCGGTACCTCACCTGCCAGCGCGGCGAACTCGTCGATCACCAGCACCAACGCAGGCGGGCACTCCGGGTCCTGCCGCTTCTCCAGCTCGAGCAGGTCCTTGGCCTTCTTCCGGTTGAACAAGTGCTCCCGGTAGTGCAGCTCGGCCCGCAGGCTGGTCAGCGCACGGCGCACCAGGTGCGGGCTCAGGTCGGTGACCAGGCCCACGCAGTGCGGCAGGTCCACACAGTCAGCGAACGCGGATCCGCCCTTGTAGTCCACGAACAGGAACGTCACCCGGTCCGGGCTGTGCGCGGAGGCGATCCCCAGCACCCACGCCTGCAGGAACTCCGACTTGCCCGCACCGGTGGTGCCGCCGACCAGGGCGTGCGGCCCCTGGCTGCGCAGGTCCAGAGTCATCGCGTCGCTGGCGCCTTGTCCGATGATCGCCCGCAGGTTCCCGGCCTTCTTCAACCGCGGCCGTGGGGCGTCCGAGCGGTCGATGATGGTGTTGTTCTGCCGCCACCGGTCCACCACCGCATTCGGGTCCTCAGCGATCTCGTGTCCTACCAGGGACAGGAACATCACCGCGTTCGGGATGTCGGACTCGTCATGGACCACTGTGCTGGCGTCCACGACCGGGGCGAGCCGCTTGGCGAAGGTCTCCATGTACGCGTTCGAAACACCCTCCACCCGGATGTGCTGGTGCAGATCTCCGTTCCGCACCAGCCCGATCGTCGCGTCCTCGAGACCGTTGGTGACATCGACGAAGCTGCGGCACACCGCCGGCAGGGACTCCACAGTGGGTGAGACGAACAGGGCGTGCACGCTCACGTCTGCACCCCGTTCGAGCACCTGGGTCAGCCGTGCCCGGTCCACCGGCGCGTCGTTGGTGACCAGGACGATCACCGAGATCTTCGCCCGAGACTTCGTCTCCTGGGCTGCCTTGTTGACGTCCGTGCCGTACTGCATCGGGTTCCAGGTCTCGGAGAACGGCCCGCGGGGATCCGGGTTCTTCCCGGCGCGCAGGACGTACTCCTCCAGAGCACTGAGCAGCGCTGTGGCCGCAGGCGCGGAATCCGCGAGCGGGAGCGACTTGAACGGGCTGGTCTCGCTGGTGGTGTGCGGGAGCCACTTCACCCACTCCAGCTCGCCGGCCCACTCCGAGTCGGTGAAGGCGACCGTGACCACCTCGTTCGGCGCGTGTAGCCCGAAGAGCTGCATCGCCAGACCACGCAAGGTGTCCGCGGCAGGCCCGGTGGGACCGGCGATCCCGATCGACCCCACCGCCGACAGCGACTCCAGCACAGGGACGTTGTCCACATACCGGTAGCGCTCCTTGAGCCGGTCGACGCGCTCCACGTATTCCGGCAGCCCGTCCTCGGCGTCGCGGTGGGCGATCGAGTTCCGTGAGGGTGCACGTCCGGTACCGAGCCGCAGCGCCAGGAAGTTCCAGTGCTCCGGCCGCCTGGTCCACAGCATCGGCCCGAGCCGCGTGGCATGCTCGAACACCTCCGCGACCGGCGGCACCTCCTCGTTCCGGGCGCGCTCCTCCTCGGGTTTCGCCCGGTAGAGCGTCTCCTCCAGCTCTTCGAACTGCCGCTCGAAGAGCTCCATCTCGTAGTTCTGCTTGTTCCCGGCCTGGCGCTTCTGGTTGATGTAGTTCCCGAGCGCCATCATCGGCGTCATGATGATCAGCAGCAGCGCACGTTCCCGGCCGGTGATCGCGTAGATGGCGCCGGCCATGATGATCGGCGCCACCAGCATCGTCCACGGGAAGAGCTTCTGCACCATCTCGGTGGGCATCCGGGGCGGCGGGTGCTCCACCCCCGGGTAACGGACGTCCACCCGCGGACTGCGGTTGAACAACAGCCCGCCACCGCGCTCCAGGATGGGGTCCTGCGCGGAGCCGTCGAAGTCGCCAGCGAGGTAGAGCACCAGCGTGGTGCCGCCGATCACGAACGTCTGCCCAGGCACCAAGCGAGCGCGCTGCACCGGTGTGCCGTCCACGATGACCCCGTTGGCGGAGTTCAGGTCGACCAGCTCCACGTACCCGCCGACCTCGATCCGGGCATGCCTCTTGGAGACCAACGGGTCGGCGAGCACGATGTCGTTCGACGGATCCCGGCCGATGCTGGCGTGCCCCATCGTGAGGGGGAACTCCTTGCCCCGCAGCGGCCCGTCGGTGGCGCGGAGCACCCCGACAGCGTCCCGGGCTGCTGCGGAGGGCGTCAACGAGCTGCGCGGGCCGAGGTTGACCACGGACGCGGCGAAGCCAGAGCCGATCGCGGCCTCACCGATGTGGGCGTCCGGCTGGAGCGGCTCCATCCGCTCGGCGGTCGGTGGTGCGACCGCGAGGGTGAGCACATCCTCCTCACCGGCCACGATCGTGCGTGCCGGGTCGGCCTCGGCGATGTGCCGGGCCACATCCCCGGCTGTCGCAGTCGAGTCGGCGGTGACCACGACGTCGGTGGGGGCAACACCGTGCCGGTGCAGTGTCAGCTTGACCTTCACGCGCTACGCCCCATCCTCACGCTCGTCCTCCACTGGCGAAGCCGCCCCTCAGGAGTGCCCCACCACTGCTGTGCGTTCCCCGAACCGTACCGTGTCGCCCGGGAGAGCGAGAAGCGGAGCCCCAGGTTCCAGCCTGCGTTCGGCACCCTCGTGCATGACGGCGGTGCCGTTGGTGGATCCCAGGTCCGTCACCTCGATACCGCCATCAGTGGGGACCAGGGCAAGGTGGGTCTTGGACACCGAGCGGGTCTGGTCGGCCACCGGGACGGAGCGACCGGACGCATGGTTCGGGGACGGGTCGCGGCCCAGCACCACGGCTTCGGCGACCGGTATCTGGGCGCCGTCGTCGAGGTAGAGCACGTAGCCGGGCACGGTCAGCCGGGTCTGCTCGACCTCGGGCGCAGCCACGTCGGCACTGTGGGCCGGCTCGTCGGGCGCCGCTGCTGCCGGAGCGTCACCAGTGGCCGGGGGCGAGGGGACAGCCGGGCCAGCAGCCTCGGCTCCCGCCGCTGCAGCGGGCGGTGCTGCCGCAGCGGGCGGTGCTGCCGCAGCGGGCGGTGCCGGTTCTGGCGGTGCCGGTTCTGGCGGAGCACTTGCCCCCGCGCCCGCGCCTTGGCCGGCTGCCACCTCGGATCCGCCCTCACCTGTCGACGGAGCGGGTGGCGGCCCACCCCATGGGGTACCGGTCACCATGCCGTCGGTGCGGGGAGCCGGAGCAGGGATCTGCGGTGCAGCAGGTGCTGGGGGCGTGTAG
>DATGRZ010000456.1:0-3964 GCA_035303065.1 Ruania sp. | reverse complement strand
AGTCGACCGGATCCAGGACGTAGCGACCCTGTGAGTCACAGCGGCCGCACGCAGCGGGCCCTCGCTGACATGCTATGGTTCGCCGCCGAGATCGAGGAGTACGTCACCGCGCGCGGCGAGCAGAACTTCTACACCGATCGGCCCACGCAGCTGGTGGCCGAGGCGCTGCTGCACCGCCTGGGTGAGGCGGTGTCACGACTGGACCGCGACTCGCCCACCTTCATCCAGGACCATCCCGAGATTGAGTGGGCAAAGATCAAGGCGATGCCGAACATCGTCGCTCACGAGTACGGGTTCATCGACCATCGGATCTTCTGGCGGGCTCTCTCCGTCTCTCTACCGCAGGACGTCGCAGCCATTCGCCGCCTCGTGCCCTGAGCACGGCGCATCGATGCGTCTGCGCCGGGGTCGTTGCCGGTTGAGCGAGTCTTGACCATAGGCAATAATGGCCACATATACCTGTCGCGAAAGCGCCACAGATGGAGGGCGGTCATGAACCTCGGCGTCCGGGAACTACGGGACACCCTCAGCAAGCAGCTCGCCCGCGTGAAGGAGGGGCACACGGTCGTCGTCACCGAACATGGCAAGGTCATCGCCAGGATCGTGCCGGCCGGAGCGCCCACAGTGCTCGAGCAGCTCATCGCCGACGGCAAGGTCACCCCGGCACGCCGCAGGAAGGGCAAGCTCCCCAGTCCGGTCGACGCTGGTGCCGTGGTGAGCGACCTGGTCGCCGAGCAGCGGCGGTGATCATCTATCTCGATACCTCTGCCGTGGTTCCGCTCATGGTCCAGGAACCATCGAGTGCCACGTGCACCGAGGTGTGGGAGAAGGCCAACCGGGTTCTTGGCACTCGCCTGGTCTATGTGGAGGCCACAGCCGCGCTCGCCATGGCGGTTCGCACCGGGCGGATCGATGCGAACTCGAGGCTGGCGGCGCAGGACGTCCTGGAGCAGCTGTGGCAGTCGATCGACGTTCTCGAGGTTGACGAATCCCTCATGAAGCATGCGGCGTGGGCGGCGGGACACTACGACCTCCGAGGCTACGACGCGGTGCACTACGCTGCGGCGCACTCGGCCCGGGACGACGATCTCGTCGCAGTGTCCGCAGACCAACGGCTGATCGCAGCCTGGATGGACTCAGGGCTCGCCACACTCGACACCACACCCTGACCTGGCGCGCCACCAGGCGGACCACCGTCAGTCGAGCGGCTCCCGGTACCGGTCCAGCAGCTCGGTGGCGATCGCGACGAGGTCGCCACGTGGTTCGGTCTCCCCGAGGCTCGGCTCGTCTACCCAATCCTCCTCGAGCTGCACGACGGCGGAGCGGAACTGGCCAGGGTCGGTGTCGGCCCCGTGGGTGGCCACCTGGGCCAGGTAGTCGATCCACAGCTGCCAGCGCGGCGCGTAGAAGTCGGCGAGCAGTCCGGACCAGTGCCTGCCGGAGTAGTCGTGCAGGCCGGAGTCCTGGCGGGCCCAGACCGTCAGCAGCCGGCGGGCATCGCGCACGAGCGTGGCCCGCTCGCTCTCGTCGCGGCCCCAACGGGCTGCCTGGGTGAGCCAGGTGCCCAGCAACCGGTCGCGCTGGGTGGCAGCCAGTCGGTCCAAATCAGCCAAGGTCAGGGCGAGGATCTCGCCCTGGTGAGCAACGCCGTCGACCTCTCCTGCCTGAGCGGCGGCGGAGGCGGCGCGGATCACCGCGCGGCTGCGCTGGGCCATGAGATGGGTGAGCAGGTCCACGAGGTCGTGGGCAACCTCTGGGCCCAGTCCGGCGCGGGCGACCTCGAGCAGGTGCGTGGCGGCGTCGGCGATGGCGGGCAGGTCGCCCTCCACGCGCGGGTCGGCCTCGGCGTCGATGTTGGCGGAGATGATCACCGGCGCGTCCGGGTCCAGGAACTCCCCGGCGCTGCGCTGGCGGGCGAACGGCGGGGCCACCTCCCACGGCCGGGCGATCAGCGGAGAGGGGGTGGAGCGACTCGCTCCCGGTCGGTACAGCGTGGTCAGCAACAGCTCCCAGACGCGCGTCGCGGCACCGATGGTCGACGGCGCAGCCTGGCTCAGGCCGTAGCGTTGCCGGACGTAGTCGTGCACCCAGGCATCCGGGTCCGGGGTCCGCCAGGTCAGGTCGGTGGCGAGCTCGTAGAACACCGGGTTGTTCTCGATCGCTTCCATGGCCAGCCCGGTGCCGACCAGTCGGCCCACCTGCGCATCGTCCACGCGAGCGGCGTCCAGCACACCGCCCAGGTCGCGGGTCAGGCCGTGCAGGTCTCCGTGCACGGAGAACCGGCCACCGAAGTTGTGCACCACCGACCACAACCAGGGGGTGCTCGTGATACCGCGCCCGTCGTCCCACACGGGCGCATGCTCGGCCCACAGGTCGAGCAGCAGCAGCCGGCCGTCGGGCACAGCACTGGTGACGGCCGCGATCCGTTCGGTGGTCCAGAACTGCCGGTGGTAATGGAACGGCCAGGCCTGCATCACCCACACCGCGTCCGGGTCAGCAGCGGTCATGCCGGCGTAGACGGTGCGACTGTGCTCGGCCAGGTCGGCCGGGTCACCGCTGGGCGGGATCGACTCGATGAACGGGTCGGCGCTGTAGAGGTGGTCGGTGCCGAGCAGCTCGGCCTGCACGGTCGCCACCGACTCGGCGATCTGCGCGAAACGGGGCTCGTGCGGGCCGAGCAGAGCGGTGGAGAAGCCTTGCCAGGTGGTGCGCCCGGTGTCCGGGCCGGCGAGGGCGTCGGGTACGTGGCCGCCGAACGCGGGCAGCACTGCACGCATGCCGAGCTCGCGCTGCCGGGTGAGGATCTGCCGGGCCAGGTCGAGACGCTGGTCGAACCAGCCCTCGGGCAGCGGACCGCCGAAGCTGTTCGTGCAGCCCATCAGCGTCCAGGGCAGGTGCGCGGCCGAACCGAGCCAGGTGCGCACCTGGGCCGGGTCGGCGCCGTGGTCGGCGAGCGCGCGGGCGAGGATGGCCTCGTGGCCGACCATCATCAGCGGGGTGGTGATGCCGTGCAGCGCCATCCAGTCGATCTCCCGCTGCCACCGCTGCCAGTCCCAGTACGCAGCGGAGTAGCCGGTGGTGACCACGTTCAGGTAGTAGCGGTGCTCGGCCGGGGTGCTGCGCCGCACCGGGTCCGCGTCCGGCCAGCGCGTGCTCGGCCGCAGCGGCAGCGCCGTGTCCCAGCTGACCTGCGCGCCGAGGACCTCCTTGACGTAGGCGTACAGGCCGGCGCAGGCGGCGACCGTGTCGGTGGCCTGCACCCGGAGCACTCCCCCGGCTGCGCTGTACTGGTACGCCGGGTGGGTGGGTTGGGCAGGCGAGCTGTCGCCGTCGAACGCTACGACCTCGATCTGCTCGGCCTGGCCGAGCACACGTTCGGCGAGCCGGAGCACCGCCGCAGCGTCGGGCCCGCTCACCGGGTCAGTCCCACGGTCTGGCCGGAGTGCCGGGAGCGTTCGGCGGCGAAGGCGATCCGGTGGCTGCGCTCAGCGTCCCGGAGCTCGGTGGGCAGCGTCGCTCCCCGGCCGGCCTTCCACTGCTGCACCTGCTCGACGAACTCGTGCATCAGCCCGTCGTCGCCGCCGGCGTGCCCGTCGCTCTCCCTGCTGGCTGCCCCCTCGTCCGGGTCGGTGCCGGGGCCGGCGGAGATGGTCCAGGTCTCGTCGTCGGGCATGCCGGAGCGGCCGAGGGCGTCCCGGTCCCAGCGAGGCCAGTCGTGCACCCCGGTGCCGGGGGCGGGCAGGAAGCGCCGCACCTCGATCTCGCCGGTGTCCAGGCGGCCGCTGATCTCCCCGTGCGAGCCGAGCAGGCGGATGGTCCGGGTGTTCGAGCCGGTGAACGCCCCGATGCGCAGGGTGGCGATCACACCGCCGGGGAAGTTGATGGTGACCACCTGGTGATCCGGCTGGGTGTTGTCGCAGTGGTACACGCACCGACCGTACGGGCCCTCCTGCAGCGCCCGCAG
>DATGRZ010000455.1:0-2352 GCA_035303065.1 Ruania sp. | reverse complement strand
GGCTTCACCCTGGGGATCGTCACCTCGTTCGAGTTCGAGGTGGACGAGGTGGGCGACATCGGCTTCGGCCAGCTGGTCTACGACGTCACCGCCGACCTGGCCGGGTTCCTGCAGCGGTGGGGTCGGGCCGTGGAGACCAGCCCGCGGGACACGACCAGCTTCCTGGTGATGGGCAAGCCCCAGGGCGGCCGGATGATCGCCAGCACGATGAACGTCGTCGACAGCGACGACCCGGACACCGTGGTCGCCCGGCTGCAGCACCTGGCCCAGGTGGCACCGCTGGTGGGCCAGGCCGCCCAGATCATGCCCTACGACAGACTTGTGGTCGCCCCGCCGCGTGGGCACGACGGCCAGGGCGAGCCAGCGTCCCGCTCCGGTCTGCTGGACAGCCTGACACCGGAGTTCGCCCGCGCCGCCGCCGACCTGCTGCGTTCCGGTGCGGTGTACTTCTTCCAGATCCGTTCCCTCGGCGGAGCGACCGCAGACATGCCGCCGGAGGCCACTGCGTTCGCGCACCGCTCAGCCCAGTTCCAGGTGCTCGGCATGGGCGCCAGCCACCGCACCCTCGACCCGGCCTGGGACCGGCTGCTGCCGCACTTCAACGGCACCTACCTCAGCTTCGACAGCGACACCCGGGCCGAGCGGCTGCACGACGCCTTCCCGCCGGCGACGCTCGAACGCCTGCAGGCACTCAAGCGCCGCTATGACCCGGAGAACGTGTTCCGGGACAACTTCGCCATCGGCGGGCAGGCGGAGGCAGCCAGCGCCTGAGCGCCCCGGACCACGCCCGCGTCGACCCGAGGGCGCCGGCAGCAACAGCACGATCCCGGCCACGGTGAGCAGCACGGCGATCGTGGTCCACACGGACGCGTGGCGCGGCTGCATCGCCTTCACGGCCTTTGCCCGCCGCTCGCTGTCCGCCTCACGTGCCCGCGCGATCGTGCGCTTGGCCGACCCCGCCGCGACCGTCTCGATGACGGCCAACCGGTCCTCGCGCTTGGGCGGTAGCGCCCCGCGACGGGTGGGCTGCTCGGCCAGCGCGTCGATCAGTGTGCCCATCGACGGACTCTCCGCCGGCTGGATCTGCGTGATGCCTGGAACCTGGCGCGTCAGTGCCCACCACGTCTGTTGGTGCTGCGTGGCCCTCAGCGCCCCTTGATCTGCCGTCAGTTCCTCCACGGAGAGGAGCAGCGGCGCACTTGCCGTTCGGCACCAACCCTTGCGTCCCGGAGTCACGCTGACCACTCTGGAACCGTGACCACCACCGAAGGCCCCGAGCACCACCACGACCACGAACCTCCTGACGCCAGCAGCGACCCGGCGGAGTACTGGGAGGAGCGCTACTCCGGCGCCGAACCGGTCTGGTCCGGCCGGGTGAACACCCAGCTGGCCACCCTGGCCGCCGACCTGCCGCCCGGTCGCGCGCTCGACCTGGGCTGCGGCGAGGGTGCTGACGCGATCTGGCTGGCCGAGCGTGGTTGGCAGACCACTGGCGTGGACGTCGCCAGCACCGCTCTGGACCGAGCCGCCCGCGCCGCCGCCGAGCGCGGGCTGGACCCCGAGCTGGTCCGCTGGGTGCAGGCCGACCTGGCCACCTGGGCCCCGGACGGCAGCTACGACCTGGTGTCCGCCTCGTTCCTGCAGTCGCCGCTGGACTTCCCGCGCGCCGAGGTGCTCCGCCGGGCTGCTTCGGCCGTGGCACCCGGTGGGCACCTGCTGCTCGTCTCGCACGCCGCACCGCCGCCGTGGGCCAAGGGTCTGGACCCGAGCACGCACCACTTCGTCACCCCGGCCCAGGAGGTCGCCGGGCTGGACCTGGACGAGCAGGAGCTCACCGTGGTCGTCGCCGAGGAGCGCACCCGGCCGGCCACCGGTCCCGACGGGGAGCGGGCCGAGCTCACCGACACGGTGGTGCTCCTGCGCCGCCGCTAGCCGGCAGACGCGTGGCCGGCCGGGGGCTGTAGCGCGCGCACCGACCAGGTGAGCCCTCCGCGGGCCGGCGCGTCGGGCACGGTGAGCCTCAGCCGCGCGACCTGCTCGCCCCACACCCCGCGCAGGATCGGGTCCTCCAGGTCGATCTGCTCGACGGCGGAGGTCACCCGGGGAGCGTCCCGGTGCCTGGCTTCGGGGTGCTCTGAGGTGAGGGTGAGCACCGCCCGCGCCGTGCCCGAGGGGCCGCGGAGCAGCCAGCCGCCACCCTCGGCCGGTTCGGGTACGCGGGCCAGCATCAGGTGCAGGCGCACCTGCCGTCCGGCCCGGTCCAGCTGCCAGGTCTCGGTCACCTGCAGCACCTCGGTCATCCGCAGCGACCGGCGCCAGGAGGTGATGCCCGCCTCGGCCGGGTAGGCCCCG
>DATGRZ010000454.1:0-2559 GCA_035303065.1 Ruania sp. | reverse complement strand
TCGTACCATCCAGGGCGCCGCGCCCCACTCGCACGGCCCACTCGAACGGGTTGACCCGCGCGACCACGCCGACCCATCCCGGCGAGAGCTCGGTGTCCATGATCGCCGAGCTCATGAACATCAACGGCAGGGTGATGATCTGGGACAGGCCGATGAGCGCTTCCTGCTGGCCGGTCACCAGCGCGAAGGCATTGGAGATCGCGGAGAAGGTCGCGGTCAGCAGCACCACACCGAGCAGCAGCACAGCGATCCCGCTGATCCCACCGCCGAACCGCGCACCACACAACCAGGCGACGACCAGCACCACCAGGGCCTGTGCCACCGCGATCACGGCCTGGCAGAGCATCGACGCGATCATCAGCGCCCCGCGGGAGGTCGGCGAGGTGAGGAAACGGTCCATCACCCCCCGCTCCATGTCCTGCACGAACGTGGTACCCGCCCAGGCCGCACCGAACATCGCCGTCATCATCACGATTCCCGGGGTGATGAACTCCAGGTAGGTCCCACCCGCAGCGAAGCCCGGGATATCAATGACCGAGCTGAACAGCGAGCCGAACAGGAGCAGCCAGAACATCGGCTGCACCAGGTTCATCACCATGTAGACAGGTACGCGCCCGGTGCCGCGCAGTGCGCGCGCGGTGAGCAGACCCGTGTGCTCCAGCACTGTTCTCATGCTGCAGCCTCCGCGTTCTCGTGCGTGCTCTGGGCGGCCTGGAAATCGTGTCCGGTGATGCTCAGGTAGACATCGTCGAGACTCGGCCGGGCGAGCGTCGCTGCGGCCACCGGTACCGCCGCCGCGTCGAGCGCGGCAAGCAGCTCCGGCAGCACGATGGCCGATCGCGCTGAGGTGCGCGCACGTAGGACCGAGCCGTCGGCGGTGATCTCGCGAAGACTGTCGATGCGCGCAGCCACATGCGCAGCCGTGCTGGTGGCCGAACCATCGGTCAGCTCGACGACCACGGCATCTCCGTGCAGACCGTCCTTGAGCTGGGACGGCGTCCCGGTGGCCACGACCCGGCCGTGATCGACGATCGCAAGGCTGTCTGCCAGGCGATCGGCCTCGTCCAGGTAGTGGGTGGTCAGCAGCACGGTCATCTGCTCGGTTCGCGTCATGTGTTCGATCTCCGCCCACATCTCCGCGCGGGCCTCCGGGTCCAACCCGGTGGTCGGCTCGTCGAGGAAGAGCACCGCCGGCATGTGCACCAGACCCATCGCGACGTCGAGCTTGCGAGCCATGCCGCCGGAGTAGGTGCCCACGAGCCGGTCGGCGGCCGCGGTCAGTGCGAACCGGTCGAGCAGCGCGCTGGCCCGCGCGCGGGCAGCCCGCGGACGCAGACCGTACAACCGGCCGGCCAGGACGAGGTTCTCCCGGCCGGTATCCATCGGATCGGTCACCGGGCGCTGCGCCACGTAGCCGATCTGACGCCGCACGCGCGCCGGATCGGTGCGCACATCCACTCCTGCGACCCGCGCCGTGCCGGAATCCGCGCAGGCGAGAGTGGTGAGTATCTTCAGCGTCGTCGACTTGCCGGCACCGTTCGGACCAAGCAGCCCGAAGACAGCCCCGCCGGCAGCGGAGAAGGTCGCGCCATCGAGCGCCCGTACCGGGGGCCGACCCCGAGCTGTGTAGGTCTTGACGAGATCGCGCGCCTCGATGGCAGGAGCGGATGTGGACATGGAGTGTTCCTTTCAGAAACGAAGAGGCACTCCGCGAGACCTGCGAGCCGCACGTTACGATGACGGCGACCCGGATGTGCAAACAGGTTCCTCGCGGAACTCGGGTTCAGGCGGCCCGGATATTGGCGTATCCGGGCCGCCGCTCTGCAGCGCACGGCTGCACCGCACGGCGAGATGCGGTCAGCGGGTCGCATCACCTCCAACCGCCGGTCGAAACGGCTCCGGGAAGGCTCGGGCGATGGCGGCATCGAGCTCGTCAGCAGAGGCACCGGCGGCACGCAGCCGGCCCAGCTCCGCCCAGGCGTGCTGGCCTCCGACCTCATCGCCATCGAGCCGCTCGGCGAGTGCGGCCACCCAGGAACGCTCTGCCCGCACCATCGCCAGACGGTAGTCGGTCTCGATCGTGAACATCTCCGGCAGCCCTTCCGCAGCTGCCTGGTCCAACGCCTGCACCCGCTCCTCGATCTCGGTGTCGAGTGCAGCGATCCGGGATCGCAACAAGGTGGCAACCTCAGTAGGCGGCAGCATCGCCACCAGCGAGAGTCCAGCCTCGATGTCGGGGTACTCCTTCGCCGGCACCGAGAGGATCTCCCGCAGCCAGCGCTCGGCTTCCACCCGACCAGACCGCAGGATCTCGTACACCTGGCGCGCCGGCCGGTTGCCCGCACGCTCGGCCCGGACCTTCGCGATGAACCCGTGCTTCTCCAAGGACTTGATCACCGAGTACAGCGAGCCGAAGTTGAGCCGGATCGAGTCGTCCTTGCCGCGTTCCCGCAGCGTGGTGGTGATCTCGTAGGGGTACATCGGCCGCTCATACAGGCAGGCGAGCACAGCTAGCGCAAGCGGGTTGGACAGTGCGCGGCGGGTCATACCCTCTCCTGA
>DATGRZ010000453.1:0-2364 GCA_035303065.1 Ruania sp. | reverse complement strand
CGCTGCAGCTCGGTGAACAGCTCCAGCACGTGCGCCTGCACCGAGACGTCCAGGGCAGAGGTGGGCTCGTCGGCCACCAGGATCTTCGGCTCCAGGCTCAGCGCCCGGGCGATACCCACCCGCTGGCGCTGCCCGCCGGAGAGCTCGTGCGGGTAGCGGTTGCGCATCGAGCGCGGCAGCTCCACCTGGTCCAGCAGCACGTCGATGCTCTTGGTCAGCTCGGCGCCCTTGATGCCGGTGTGCAGGTACAGGGGCTCGCCGATGGACTCGCCGATCGGCAGCCGCGGGTTCAGCGAGGAGCCCGGGTCCTGGAACACGATCCCGACCTGCTTGCGCAGGGCGCGCAGCTCCTTGGGCTTGATGTCGACCATGTCCTGACCGGCGATCGACAGCCGGCCCTCCTTGACCGGCAGCAGACCCACCACCGCACGTCCGATCGTGGTCTTCCCGGAGCCGGACTCACCGACCAGGCCGACCACCTCGCCGGCGTCGATGGTCAGGTCCACCTGGTCCACCGCCCGGAACGCCGGCACCCGGCCGTGCTTCGGGTACTCGATGACCATGTTCTCGGCCACCATCACCGGCGCACCGGCCAGACCGGTGGCCTCCTGACCGGCACCCGGGGTCGGGGCGGCCTCCTCCTTCGCCCCGGGGGCGGCAGCCGCCTCCGGTGCTGGTTCGCTCACCTGGACGGCGGACTTGCCACCCAGGTGCGGTACGGCGCCGAGCAGCTCACGGGTGTAGGGGTGCTGGGGCCGGTTGAAGATGTCGTCCGCGGTGCCGTGCTCGACCACCTTGCCCCGGCGCATCACCACGATGGAGTCGGCCATGTCCGCCACCACGCCCATGTCGTGGGTGATCAGGATGATGCCGGAGTCGATCCTCGAGCGCAGGTCCCGCATCAGCTTGAGGATCTCCGCCTGCACGGTCACGTCCAGGGCGGTGGTCGGCTCGTCGGCGATCAGCAGCCTCGGGTCGCAGGCCAGCGACTGGGCGATCATCGCGCGCTGGCGCTGCCCGCCGGAGAGCTGGTGCGGGTAGGAGTTGAACCGCACCTGCGGGTTGGGCATCTCCACCAGCTCGAGCAGCTCGATCGCCCGCTCCTTGGCCCTGGTGGGGCCCATGTCGAAGTGCGTGCGCAGCGTCTCCACGATCTGGAAGCCGACCGGGTAGACCGGGTTCAGCGCTGTCATCGGCTCCTGGAAGATCACCGCGATCTCGTTGCCGCGGATGCGCCGCAGCGCCGGACCGGTCAGCCCCACCAGCTCGGTCCCGCCCATCTTCGCGCTGCCGCGGGTGCGCCCGTTCGGCGGCAGCAGCCCGAGCAGGGACATCGAGGACTGCGACTTGCCGGACCCGGACTCGCCGACGATGGCGAGCACCTCACCGGCGTGCACGTCGTAGGAGATCTGGTCGGCGGCGGAGAACCACTCACCCTCGACGTAGAAGTCGACGCTCAGGTCGCGCACCTGCAGGATCGGTTCACCGCGCTTGCTCGTGGTGCTGGCGGTGTCCGTGGTGGTCGGCGTGCTCACGCGTCCTCACCGTTCCTTCCTACCGGGCCTGCCGTGTGCGGCGTGTGGGTACGGCGGCCGTTGTTTGGGAGCATAGGCCCATGGGTGAGACTCGCACGTTCCGCACGCCGATGGCACGGGTGCTCACGGTCGCGGTCGCCGTGGTGGCCGCTGTGGCCCTGGGCTACTTCGTCAGCGACGCAGGCGCGGGCGAGCTGTGGCGCTCGGGCCCGACGGTGCTGTTCGTGGTGGTTCTCACCTGGGCGTTGTTCTGGCGTCCGCACGTGCAGGTGGCCGACGGCGGTATCACCGTGGCGAACATCCTGCGCACGGTGCACGTGCCGTGGCCGGCCCTGCGCAGCGTGGACAGCAAGTGGTCGCTGACCGTGGTCGCCTCGGACGTGAAGGTCAGCGCCTGGGCAGTGCCGGCCAGCAGCGGGATGGCCGCTCGGACCCGCCGGCCGGGCCGAGGTGGTGACGAGGCACCCCCGCCGCTGCAGGGCACCGGGAACGCCGATGCTGCTGCTCTGGCGATCGCCGAGCGCCGCGAGGCACTGGCTCAGGCCGGCCACCTGGGCGGGCACACCCTGGGCACCTTGCCCAGCACCTCGACGTGGAACACTGTGGAGATCGCCGTGCTGGCCGGCTCGCTCCTGCTCGCCGTGGTCTCCCACCTGCTCGGCTGAGCCGTCGACGGCGGAGCCTCGGGTGGGCCAGCGGTCCCTCACCTGCCTGCCGGTCACGAGGCGGACGCCCCGGTGCGGTGCTGGGCGATCCGGTCGGCACGCTTCATCGCCCGGAGCGAGGGCACCTTCTTCTGCCGCGGGTCGAACGCGTCCCGCAGCCCGTC
>DATGRZ010000452.1:0-22440 GCA_035303065.1 Ruania sp. | reverse complement strand
CCAGGCACACCCGCACCGCTGGGCCCAGGCACACCCTGGCCCCCTGGTGGCACCGCACCCCCAAAGGCACTGGTCTGCCGGCAGGTGGAGGCACCCGGGCCGGTCGCGTTCACAAGCCGCTCGAGAGTCGCCAGGTCGACGGTGATGGCGATGTGGGGCCGCACCCGCGCACCGGGCTGCACCGTGCCGGCATCCAGGTGGGACCGGCACAGCTGCACGAGTGCATCAGCACGACGCTGGGCGGGAGTGCGCTCATCCTCAGCAGCAGGAACACCGATGATGCCTTTGAGCACCTCCTCGACCAGCTGCCCCTCTTCATGGCCCAGCCAGCCCCTGATGTCCGTGCCGTCCAGGTCCTGGGAGAGGAACAGCTCACGCTGAGCACTCTGCTCACGCCAACCCCGGTCAGCCGCCTCCGGATCCGTGCGCACCGCCCACGCCTTGACCACACGGCTGAAGACATCCACATCCATCTGCGCTGCTTGTGCCACCAGGAAAGCCTCGCCCATCTCCTCATCCAGCAACTGCTCCCGCTGCGCCTCCGTCTTCGTGTACGCGGCGAGCACCCGTGCATGCTCGACACCAAGCCGCTCGGCCTGCAGCGCCGCGGCGGTCAGCGGCAGTCGGTCCCGCAGGTCGCGAGCGAGCAGTCGGATGGCGTTGGAGGTGTGCTGACGCCGATGGGTGTGCACCGACCACCACCGAGAGAACGAGCGGTACCCGGTCTCGGTCCAGGCCTTGCCGGACTCGATACCTCCCGCGCACTGGTGCTGCAGGGCTTCCACCCCGCGAGTCACCCGCTCCACGCCGGCAGCCACCGCAGCAGCCTCGTCATGACCGAAGCTGGCGAACGCGGATTGTGTGAGTGCCGACAGCTCGGCGCTGACCTGCCCGAGCCGTTCGCACAGCTCTGCCGCAGTTGCCGGGACACCTGCATCGATGATCAGCGTCATCCTCGTTCGCCTCCCTTCAGACCCGCATCGACCAGCACGCATCAACGAGCACTGAACTGTTGTTCGACACCTGCTATTAGGTTATGTGAGACCACCGACACTCTGTTCGGTTCCGGCATGTCTTCGATGTCGCTGCCCGGTGGACTCCTGCCAGTCTCCATCGGCGATAGCACATCGCGTCCCTGACCGCGAGGGGGCTGTGGACAACGTGGCAGGAAGCGTGCAGGTCAGCTGTGCGCAGGTTTCGTATCATGGCGGTATGCGTATCGGTATTGGCAGCGACGAGTCCGGCAGCGACCTCAAGAGCGTGGTGATCACCCACCTGCGGGAGCAGGGGCATGACGTGGTCGACTACGGTTACACCCGCGCCGGCGGCGAGGGTGCCGAGTACTCCGCCACCTACGCCCGTAAGGTCGCCCACGCGATCCGGGAGGAGGACGTGGAGCGCGGCGTGCTGATCTGCGGCACGGGGATCGGCATCTCCATCTCGGCGAACAAGGTGCGCGGTATCCGGGCCGCCGTGTGCTCCGAGCCGTTCACCGCCCGGCACACACGGGAGAACAACGGTTCGCAGATCATCGCGTTCGGGTCGTTCGTGGTTGGCCCGGACATGGCCAAGAGCATCGTCGACGCGTTCCTCGGCGCCACCTTCCGCGGCGAGACCGATCCAGAGTTCGTCAGCCGGTTCAACAAGATCGCGGCGATCGAGGACGAAGAGCGAGCAGCAGCCGCTACCGAGCTCGCCTAGGCTTCGCGCCTCACAGCGCCCGCGCCACGCTGCGCCGCAGCAGCAGGCTGCCCAGAACAAGAACGACCACAGCGAAACCCACCAGCACCCCGAGCGGTCCGGCGATGTCTGCCAGCGTTCCGCCGTGCCGCTGGATCTCCGCGAAGGCACGGTAGCCCCAGCCGTGCGGGGTGAGCGAGGCGACGAACTGCAACGACGCCGGGAAGATCTCCTGCGGCACCATGCACCCACCGAGTGCGGCGAGCACCAGCGCCAGGCCGACACCGAGCCCGGAGGCCGCTCCCTCGTTGTCCAGCAACGACCCGATCGCCATCGCCGCCCCGGCGGCCACGGTCGAGAACACCGCGAGCACCAGCAGGCACAGGCCCACGTTCCCCCAGGTCACCCCGAACAGCAGCGACGTACCGACCATCACGTACACGCCCTGGAAGAACGCGATCGCCCAGCGGCCGAGTGCCTGACCGGCCACCACTGAACCCGCCGAGACCGGCGCAGCGAGCGTCCGGGCGATCACCCGGTGGCGACGGGCGTCGATGAGGGTGGCCGAACCGGCCAGCGCCGTGAGGAAGACGAACAGCAGCACCTGCGAGGAGGCACCGACGTCGAATCCGGTCACCCCGGCGAACGCCTGGCTCACGTCATTGACGTCGACCACCTCGACACCGGCCGACGGCACCTGCTCCTCGGCGTCCCGCCAGGCGTCCTGCGCCGCTCCCGGGTCCACCCCGGACTGCTGCAGCGCCGTCACTCCCGCCTGTTCCCGGTCGACCTCGGCCACGGCGGACTGCACCAGCTGTGCCACCGCTGAGGAGCTACTGGTCGAGGCGAGCACCAGATCGAGGTGCACTGGGTCACCGGCATCGAACGCAGCAGCGTCGGCGTCGTCGATGAGTACTCCGGCATCGGCCCGGCCGCGGGCGAGGGTCTCCCGCGCCTGCCCGGCCGCAGCCACCTCGATGGTCACGTCCCGGGCGTCCAGCTCTGTCGCGATGCGCTGCCCCAGGGCGCTGGAGTCGTCGGTGAGCACCACCCGTCCGCTGTCGGTTCCGCCGCCGAACTGCGCGCCGATCACCACCACCAGCAGCAACGGGAAGATGAACGTGAAGAAGATGTTCGAACGATCCCGAAGGAACCGGCGCAGCTCCACCACGGTCACCGCCCATGCCGCGCTCACCGCGTCCCTCCCATACGCGCCGCGCACTCCCCCGCGCTCACGCCGCTACTCCCCGGTTCGGGATCAGCCGGGAGACCACCAGGCACACGGCCGCGAACCCCAGCATGATCATCACCGGCACCCCGATCGCGCCCAGCCCGCCACCACCGGAGGTGATCCCCAGCCCCCGGGTGAACGCCGCGATCGGGTTCAGGTCCACGATCGTGCCGACCAGCCCGGTGGCGGTGATCGGGAAGAACGCCCCACCGGACATACCCAGCACCAGCGCGATGATCGACTGCACCACGTTCGCCTGCTCGGCGGTACGCGCCAGGCGCACCACCACGAACGTCAGCGAGGTGGCGGCCAGCACCGCGGTCAGCACCAGCGCCGCCACCGCGGGCACGGACCCGAAGTCCACGCCGAACAGCAGCGACCCGATGGTCAGCAGCACCCCGGTGGCCACCACCCCGAGCACGAACGCCGTGAGCGCCTTGGCCGCCACGATCGTGGACGAGCGGACCGGCATCGACCGCAGCCGCACCAGCGTGCCCTCCTCCCGCTCGGCGATCAGCCCGAGCACCCCGAACCCGACGGTGAACATCAGGAACAGCCCCGCCTGCCCGGCGATCAGCATGCCACCGCTGCTCAGCTGTTCCGAGGAAGCCTCCCCCTGCTGCAGCTGCACCTGCCGCTGCGCGTCGAACACCTGCTGGGCGATCTGCCCGGCACGCTCCTCGTCCAGCGCTGCCGCACCAGCCGCCACCGACGCTACCGAGGCACTGCGGAACTCCTCGACCACCCCCTGCGCCATGGTGATGAGCACCTGTCCGGACAGGCCTGCGTCGTCACCGGTCACGAACCGTACCGGCGCCTGGCTACCGGAGGTGACTGCAGCGGTGAACCCTTCGGGAATCTCCACCCCGACATCGGCGCTGCCCGCCTCGACCGCTGCCTGCGGGTCGTCGGTCTCGACCGCGGTGACGTCCACGGCACCGCTGTCGGTGAGAGCCAGCACCAGCACACCGGCCAGCTCGTCGTGCTCCGGTGCAGACACCGCCAGGTCCACCGGCTCCAGCTCACCCTCGGTCGCCCCGCCGAGGAGCAGGTTGAGCACGGTCATCAAGGCCAGCGGCACCGCCAGGGAGAAGATCAGCACGGACTTGTCCCGCAGCCGGCGGCGCAGGTCTACCGCGGTCATCGTCAGCAGCGCGCGCACGGCCTAGTCCCGCAGCTCTTTGCCGGTCAGGTGCAGGAACACCTGCTCCAGGTCGGGCCGGGTGATCTCCACGTCGGTCAGCTCCAGCACCCTCGAGGCGGCAGTGACGATCGAGGCCAGGTGCGCCGGCGCATCGGCCACCCAGCACACCAGGGCGTCGCCGACCAGGCCACCACTGACCACGTCCACCCGCTGCACCCCGGCCACCTGCTGCAGCGCCTCGGTCGCGGCCGCCAGGTCACCGCTGCCGTCCAGTCGCACCTGGTCCAGCTCACCGACCAGGCGGATCAGCTCGGCGGACGTACCCTCCGCCTGGAGCCGGCCGGAGTCGATGATGCCGATCCGGTCGCAGAGCCGCTCGGCCTCCTCCATGTAGTGCGTGGTGTACAGCACGGCCATACCCTCGCCGGAGAGCGCCTCGACCGAGGTCAGGATGGCGTTACGGGACTGCGGGTCCACTCCGACGGTCGGCTCGTCCAGGATGAGCAGCGCGGGCCGGTGCAGCAGACCGGCGGCGATGTTCAGCCGACGCTTCATCCCGCCGGAGTACTCCTTGACCGGATCGCCGGCCCGGTCGGCGAGCCCGACCACGTGCAGCACCTCGTCCACCCGGGTGCGCAGCTCCTTACCGTGCAGGTTCTGCAGTGCACCGAAGTAACGGAGGTTCTCCCGACCCTTCAGGTCCGGGTAGAGGGCCAGGTCCTGCGGCACCAGACCGATCCGGGAACGGATCTTCACGTGTCGTGGGCCCATCGGCTCACCCAGCAGGTGCACGCTGCCGGAGTCCGGGGCGAGCAGCCCGGCGATCATCGAGATCGTGGTCGTCTTGCCGGCACCGTTGGGCCCGAGCAGCCCATAGGTCTCCCCGGGGGCGATGTGCAGGGACACCCCGGCCACCGCCTGCAGGTCACCGAAGGCCCGGGCGACGTCCTGCACCCGGAGCACGTCGGTGCTCACTGTCGTCTGCGTCGCCGCCACTGTCGTCTGCATCGCCGCCCATCTGTCCGTGGCTGCCAGAGGATGTTCCGCCGGGCATATTATCCATGCCGCTGCGCCACGTAGGCTCTGGGTGTGTCGCACCCTGTCCGCGCAGATCTGATCGCGCTCGTGGAGAGAGCCCGCAACGGCGCCTTCGACGAGCTAGCCGGGCCGCACTCCTATGACCCTGCCACCGCCTCCGGGTACCGGGAGGCTGCCGTGCTGGCACTGTTCACGCCGACCGCGCAGCCCACCTCTGCCAAGGCCGCCCAACAAGACGGCGCAGCCCAGCAGACCGACCTCTTCCTGGTGCAGCGTTCCCCGCTGCTGCGCCATCACCCGGGCCAGATCGCCCTGCCGGGCGGGTCGATCGAAGCCGAGGACGACGATTCAGTGGCCGCGGCGCTGCGGGAGACGCAGGAGGAGACCGGCATCCCGGCCGACCAGGTCGAGGTGCTCGGCGCGCTGCCGCCGGTGCTGGTGCCGATCAGCGAGTTCGTAGTCACCCCGGTGCTCGGCTGGGCACCGGCCGCCCGGCCGGAACCGGCGCTGGACACCGCGGAGGTGCTGCACACGCTGCGCCCGTGCGTCGACGACCTGCTCGATCCGGAAGCGCGCGCCACCGTGTGGATGGCCGGGCACGGCTCCAGCGGGTTCCGGCTGCCCACCGGGTGGGTGTGGGGGTTCACCGGGAACCTGCTGGACCACCTGTTCACCCAGCTTGGCTGGACCCGGGAGTGGGACGAAGGGGTGCGGCACACGATGAGCTGGGACGAGGCCCGCGGAGCTCGACTCCTCGGGCACGTACCCTCTCCGGACTGATCCGGACCCTCCCGCCCGATCCGGCCCCTCCCGCCCGATCCGCACCCTCCCGCCTGATCCGGACCGCTCGGTGGGCGCTGCCTGACCACACGCCGGCCAGCATCAGCCCGGTCGCCCAGCTGGCGCCGGCTCAGCGCCCGTGCGCGATCAGCTCGTCAACCCGGCGGTGCGCGATCTGCCGGGCCCGGCTCGGGCTGATCCGGCTGTCCTCGGCGATGATGCTCAGTGCCAGGCCATCCAGCAGCGCCAGCAGCTCGGTCGCATCATCCTCCGCGGTGGCTGGCGATCCGCCGGCGGCCGGCAACAGCAACCGCAGCCCGTTGCGCATCCGTCCCCACAGGTTGGCGTAGACCTCAGCGGCAGCGTCGTCCACCGTGGCGCGCCCCGCCAGTGCCAGCCAGATCCTGGCCACCGTGTTGTCCGAGTCCTTGGGCAGCAGCCGGTCCGCCAACGTGTGCAGGCGCTCGGTAGGGTCCTCGATGTTCTCCAGCTCGCCGTACCGCTCCGCGGCGCCTGCAGCGATGGAGGCCATCGCAGCCGTCAGCATCTCCGCCTTGGTCGGGAAGTGATGCTGGACCGCCCCCACGGACACGCCCGCGTGGGCGGCGACCGCGCGCACGCTGAGTCCCTCGAACCCGGACTCGGCCACGATGGCAATGAC
The DNA here is from genome assembly GCA_035303065.1 of Ruania sp. Taxonomy (GTDB): domain Bacteria; phylum Actinomycetota; class Actinomycetes; order Actinomycetales; family Beutenbergiaceae; genus Ruania. The sequence continues at coordinate 15,906 of DATGRZ010000452.1, read as the reverse complement.
CGCGGCGACGACCTCCCCCCGGACGCTCTTACTCATTCGTGCCTGCCTCCGCGATAGGTCGTGTACAGATGCCATGCTGCCATCCCGGCCCGGCGTGCCAGCACGGTCGGCTCCGGGTGAGTGTCCGGGCCAGCACGATTCGCCATCGCCGCCACCGCCAGCAGGAACACGCCCAGCCCGAGCAGTGCTGCTTCGACGGTCTCCATCCCGAGCTCGACCATCACCGTCAACCACTCCCGGTCGATGTCCGGCGCGGCCAGGGCGCGCACGCCGACGCCCACCGCCGCGAGCACCACCCCGCCGACGATCCAGCCGGTGGGACGGTGCCCTTCCCGGCGGTGAACGAGTGCCGCGACCACCAGTAGCGCGACGCCCACGACCAGCAGCAGGAACCGCACCCAGGCCCACGTGCCCATCTGCTCGAGCATGCCGTCCACACCTGCGCCAGAGCCGAGCCCGAGCACGACGCTCGCACGTTCACCGACCACACCGATCCCCGACGCGAGCGCAGCCAGCACACAGCCGGTGATGCCCCAACCGAACGCGGTCCGAGACCGCTGCCGGTACCGGATCAAGAGGATCCCGGCCGCGACCGGCGCCAGCAGCCCGAGCAGTTCGATGATACGGAACATGATCATTCCAATACGTTCGACTTGTGGCTCAAATACGAGCGTACTTTTTGATGGGTCGACCCGTCAACCCCGGCCGCTCTGGGTGTGCCGACGTCACCAGTTCGCCGCCGCTGCGCGCGCCCAGGGCAGGAGCGCCGCTGCGCGCGCCCAGAGCAGGAGTACGACGGCGGAGCCCACCTGGCCACGGTGAGCTCCGCCGTCGTACGTGGTCGGCTGGGGCTAGGCCCGGCGCACCACCTCGTCGAAGACCGCCTCCAGATGCGCATCGCTGCCCTGGCGTGCCGGGTCAGCCAGGTACCACTCGATGCTCTCCCCCAGGCCCTGCTCCAGCGTGGCGGTCGGGGCGAACTCCGGCACCAGGGCGCGGATCTTGCTGTTGTCCAGCACGAACGAGTGCGCCTTGTCCCCGAGCAGCGAGCCACCCATCCGGGTATCGACGGCGGCGATCACCTCCGCGGGAGCGTGCACCAGCTGCGCCTCCACCCCGAGCAGCCGGCCGAGCGTCTGGTAGAGCTCGTTCCAGGTCGGCGCCAGGTCAGAGGTGATGTGGAAGGCTTCACCGATCGCCTCCGACCGGCCGAGCAGACCGACGAAGCCGATGGCGAAGTCGGCCGCCCGGGTGATCGTCCACAGAGTGGTGCCGTCGCCGACCACCACCACCGGGGCGCCGCGGCGCAGCCGCTCCACGTCGGTCCAACCGCCGACAGTGGGCACCCGGGTGCGGTCGAAGGTGTGCGAGGGTCGCACCACGGTCACCGGGAAGCCGCGCTCGGCGTGGGCCCTGCGGAGCAGCTCCTCGCTGGCGGCCTTGTCCCGGGAGTACTGCCAGTACGGGTTGTCCAGCGGGGTCTCCTCGGTCACCGGCAGCCGGGCGGGCGGGGTCTGGTAGGCCGACGCCGAGGAGATGTACAGGTACTGGCCGGTGCGCCCGGAGAACAGGTCCACCGCTGTGGCCGCGTGCTCCGGGGTGAAGGAGGTGAAGTCGGCCACCGCGTCGAACTCGGCAGCACCGAGCACCGCGCGCACCGCCTCCGGGTCGCGCACGTCGGCATGGACGGTGCGCACCTCCTCTGGCACGGCGCGCAGGGTGGACGCTCCGCGGTTCAGCACGGTCACGTCCCAGCCGCGCTGCAATGCCACCGGCACGCACGCCGCACTGATCTGGCCGGTGCCCCCGATGAACAGCACACTGGACACGGCCTGGCTCCTCTCGTCGCGCTCAACCTATCCGCTCACTGGCCGCAGCACGGCCCTGCCAGGTGTCCCCCCGCGGGCTCAGTCCCGCCCGACCGGCAGGTGCCCGAACCGGTGCAGGGTGCGGGAGATGGCCTGCTCGCGCAGCACGCAGAGCAGCTCGCGGCGTCCGGAGGCGAGCACCTCCCCGGTCAACGGAGTGACGTCGGCACGCTCGTCCGCGGCCGCCTCCCACAACCCGGGCACCTCACCGACCACGCGCAACCGGCCGGTCACGTCCCCGGCGGCCACCCGGATGCAGAACGCCTCATCGGTCTCGGTACCCCAGCCCAGGGCAGCCACCTCCGCCCCGAGCAACGACTCGGCCGCAGCGGTCACCTCCGGGTGCAGGCTGACCTCCACCGGCACCCCGGCACATGCTGCGGCGAGCACCATCCGGCCCACCTCCACCGGCAGACCGTCCGCACCGGCCCGCACGGCGAGCAGCGGCACCGGCCGGTAACGGAAGATGTTCGCCTCCGCGCTCAACCCGGTCAGGTCCCGCTCCGCGCGGAAGACCTCGTCGCGGGCCCAGGCGTCGCTGGCCACGGAGGCACGCAACCACTCCGCCTGCGCCGGGTCGGCCGCCAGGAGCAGGTAGGTGTCCAGCAGGTCGGCCACCCGACTGCCGAGCACACCCTGCCCGGTCGGCCGCTCCCGGGTGGTCCAGGTGCCGAGCTGGGCCACGTAGTTCGGGCCGCCGGCCTTGGCACCGGGGCCCACCGAGGACCGTTTCCAGCCGCCGAAGGACTGCCGCTGCACGATCGCACCGGTGATGTGCCGGTTCACGTAGGCGTTGCCGACCTGCACGTGCGCCAACCAGTGCCGGATCTCGTCCTCGTCCAGGCTGTGCAGCCCGCCGGTGAGCCCGTAGGCGGTGGCGTTCTGCCACTCGATCGCCTGCTCCAGGCTCTCCGCGGTCATGATGCCCAGCACCGGACCGAAGTACTCGGTGAGGTGGAACGGGGACCCGGGCCAGACCCCCTCCTTCATCCCCGGCGACCAGAGCCGGCCGGTCTCGTCCAGCGGGCGCGGCGGCACCAACCAGGTCTCCCCCGGCTCCAGGCGGGTCAGCGCCGTGTGCAGCTTGCCCTGCGGGGGCTCGATCACCGGCCCCATCGTCACCGCGAGGTCGGTGGGCCACCCCACCCGCAGCGAGCTCACCGCGTCGATGAGCTGCCGGCGGAACCGCTCCGAGGTGGCCACCGAGCCGACCAGGATGAGCAACGAGGCGGCCGAGCACTTCTGCCCGGCGTGCCCGAACGCGCTGCGCACCGCATCGGCCACGGCCAGGTCGTAGTCGGCGCTCGGGGTGACGATGAGCGCATTCTTCCCCGAGGTCTCCGCGAGCACTCCGGGGCCGCCCGGGTGCTCGGCGCGCCAGGAGGAGAACATCCGGGACGTCTCGTAGCCGCCGGTGAGGATCACCCGGTCCACATCCGGGTGGGCGACCAGCCGCTGCCCGGCACCCTGCTCGTCAGCCCGCACGATCTGGATGGTCTCCAGGGGGACACCGTGGGCGGTCATCGCTGCGTGAACAGCGGCCACGACCACTTCGGAGCAGCCGGGCACCGGCGGCGCCGGTTTGATCACCACGGCCGCCCCGGCCGCCAGGGCGGCGAGCATGCCGCCGGTGGGGATCGCCACCGGGAAGTTCCATGGCGGGGTGACCAGCACCACCGAGGCCGGGGTGAAGGTCAGGCCCTCGGCAGCCTCGATCTGCTCCAGCTCCTCAGCGCGGTCGGCGTAGTAGCGGGCGAAGTCGATCGCCTCGGAGACCTCCGGGTCGGCCTCGGCCACCGTCTTTCCGCCCTCGTGGCTCATCGCGGTGATCAGCTCACCGCGGCGGGCTTCGAGCTCGTCGGAGACGGTGCGCAGCACTGCGGCACGCTCGGCCGCCGGGCGCGCCGCCCAGCCGGGGGCGGACTGCCGGGCGGTGGCCAGCACCCGGTCCACGTCCTCGGCACCGGCCAGCAGCGGTGAGGTCAGCTCTCGGGCTGGGGCGTCCACCCACGCCCGGGCGGCCGCGCGCACCGCGGGCAGCGCGGGGTCGGAGTCGGTGGTGTTCGCGAACGCCCGCGGTGTGGCCGGCCGGTCGGTGGACCGGCGCGGTTCGGCGGACAGCGTGCCGGCCGCCGCGAGGCTGGCACGGAACCGCGCTTCCTGCTCCGCCATCGGGGAGTCGGCCACCTCGTCACCCTGGTGCGGGGCGAAGATGGCGTGCACGAAGTTCTCCGGGGCGGCGTTCTCCTCCAGCCGGCGCACCAGGTAGGAGACCGCCACGTCGAAGTCCTTCGGCGCCACCACGGGGGTGTAGAGGATCAGCGGCCCGTGCGTGTCCACGTCGGTGGCCACCGCCCGGGCCTGCGCCGGAGCCATCCCCTGCAGCATCTCCACGTCCATCGCCCGGTTCACCCCGCGGACGGTGGCCAGCTGGTAGGCCAGCGCCAGGTCGAAAAGGTTGTGCGAGGCCACCCCGGTACGCACCGCAGCGGCCACCTCCGGGCGGAGGAGCAGGTCCAGCATCCGCACGTAGTTGGCGTCCACGTCCTCCTTGGTGAGGTAGGGGGCCTGTGCCCAGCCGTGCAGCTCCGCCTCCACCTTCTCCATCGCCAGGTTGGCGCCCTTGACCAGCCGGATCTTGATCGGTGCACCGCCGGCGGCGACGCGTTGCTGGGCGAACGCGGTGAGCCGCTGCAGCGCGGCGACCGAGTCCGGCAGGTAGGCCTGCAGCACCACACCCATCTCCAGGTGGGCGAACTCCTGCTCGGAGCAGATCGCCTCGAACACCGCGACGGTCAGGTCGAGGTCCTTGTACTCCTCCATGTCCAGGTTCACGAACGCGGGCGGGTTCTTCGCCGCAGCGGTGCGGTACAGCGGTCGGAGCCGGTCCAGCACCCGCGCCAGGTTCGCCTGCACGTCCCAGTGGGAGAGCTGGGAGACCAGCGAGGAGACCTTGATCGAGACATAGTCCACGTCCGGGCGGTCCAGCAGCGCACGGGTGCGCTCAGTGCGCGCGGCGGCCTCGCCCTCCCCGAGCACCGCCTCACCGAGCAGGTTGATGTTCAGCCTGCGCCCGTCCGCCTTCGCGTGCGCCAGGTGGGTGGCCAGTGCCGGGTCCTCGGCATCGACCACCAGGTGCCCGACCAGCTGCCGCAGCCGGCGTCGGGCCAGCGGCACCACCACCGAGGGTGCCAGCCGGGAGACCGAGGCGCCGAGGCCGAGCAGGGCGCGGTCCACCGGGGACAGGAATCCGCTCGCGGCCGAGGCGGACAGCCGCGCCAGCTCACGAGCGGCCACCTGCAGGTCCTCCGGCCGGGCCACCCGGTCCACGAACTGCACCGCCAGGTCCAGGCCCTCGGGGTCGGCGACCAGGGCGGCCAGCCGCCGGCTGGTGCGGGACTCGGCACCGGTGCTGGACTGTGCGGTCGCGGCGGCCCACCGGTGCGCCAGCTGCACCGCGGGCTCGACGACAGAGTCGATCGTCGCAGATGTCATGCCCCCATCTTGCGCCGACCGAGGCACCGGCGTCTCGTCGGATCGCCGCGGTGCCTCCACCCGGTGCGTACGTTGTCCACGACGACGGTCGCGGACCGGGCCCTCAGCCCCGGCTTCGGGAGGCGAGCCAGGCGTCCTCGCTCTGGTAGTCGAACAGGTCGAGGTCCCCGGTCGGGAAGTCGGTGAGCTCGGCACGCCAGTCCCCGGCGGCCACCTGCTCGAGCCAGTCCAGGTAGTCGGTCAGCGCGCCGGCGTAGTCGGTCACCGGGCGGTAGCCCAGCTCACGGGCAGCGGCGGTCATGTCCAGCACCATCGGGTGCGGCACCGCCCACGGGTTCATCCCGAGCGTGCCCTGCGGCCGGCCGGGCAAGGTGTGCACGGCCAGGGACGCGCCCCGGTCGACGGCCACGGCGGCGACGATCTCGGCGACAGTGGGCGCCTGCGGGTCCGCCGCGTTCAGTACGCGCCTGCCTGGGTGAGCCGCGGCCAGGCGGACCAGCTCGGCGATGGTGCGCGCCGCCGTCGTCTGGAACCTGGAGCTGCCACCGTGGGCGAGGACCACGTGCCGGCGCCCGTCCAGGATGCGCTTGAGCACGTACCACTCCCGTGGGTTGCGGGCGTAGCGGCCATGGATCGCCCCGGGCCGCAGCACGGTCACCGGCATCCCGGCGGCGAGCCAGGCCGCCTCGTAGCGCACCTTTCCACCGGCGTACCCGGCAGCGGTGGCCGGCACTGTGGGCCCGGTCTCCGGGATCGGCACCGGGAAGCGCGGTGGGGTCTCGGTGCCGAGGTGGCGCCCCTGGGCGTCGGTGTACACGGCCGCACTGGAGATCACGACGGCGGAGCCCAGGTCGGCCGAGCCGGTCACCACCCGCTGGGCGTGGCTGTCGTCGTAGCCGATGCAGTCCACCAGCAGGTCCGCACCCTCGCCGAGCGCTCGGGCCAGGGTGTCGGGGTCGGCGAGGTCACCACGCACCTCGGTGACGCCGGCGGCGGTCAGCTCAGCGGCGAGCGGGCGGGTGCCGCGGTGCAGCACCCGGACCTGCCAGCCGTCACCGGCGAGGGCTCGCGCGGTCGGCACGCCGATCTGTCCGGTGCCGCCGAGGACCAGAGCGGTAGACATCTGGTCAGGCTACGGCGCGGCCCGGATGGGGAGAAGAGCCCGCTGCCGAGAGCAGAATCCGGCGCTCGGGGCCCATACAGTGGTCGCCGTGACCACCACCGAGCAGATCGCCGCCTGCGAACGCACCTTCCGGCGCTACGGGCTGCCGCTGCTGGTGCACGGGCACACCGCCCGACGAGACATCTTCGGCCGGGCCGCCCCGTTCCTGGTGGTGGTGCTGCTGCTGGAGGCGATGGCCACCGTGCAGCTGTCCTGGCCATGGTGGCTGAACCTGCTGGCCGTGCTGGGAGTGATGGTGGCGCTGTGCGGGTCCTACGCCGGGCTGAACGTGCTGCGCGGGCGGCGCTGGTCCACGCTGCCGCAGGACGTGGGCGGACCGGAGCTGGGGTTCTTCGTGCTGGCGCCGGCGGCGGCGCCGCTGCTGTTCGGTGGGCAGTGGCTCACCGGCGCGGTGAACGCGATCGTGAACATCGTGATCTTGCTGCTGGTGTGGGCGGTGGTCGGCTACGGGCTGGCCGCCACCCTCTGGTGGGGGATGAGCCGGGTGGGCACCGAGCTGGGTTCTTCGCTGGTGCGGCTGATCCGGTTCCTGCCGCTGCTGCTGATCTTCTCCATCGCGCTGTTCTACAGCGCCGAGGTGTGGCAGGTGTTCGACCACACCCCTGGCGTCTCGGACGTGATCCTGGGCATCTTCTTCGCCGCCCTCATCCTGCTCATCCTGTCGATGCGGCTGCGTGCGGAGACCCACGAGCTGCTCACCCGCGCCGAGGCACAGCAGGAGCCCGGTACGCAGCTGCCGCCGCTCAGTCGCGCGCAGGAGCTGAACGTGACCGCGATGGTCGGGGCGAGCCAGCTGCTGCAGGTGATCGTGGTCAGCGCGGGGGTGGGGGTGTTCTTCTTCGCCCTCGGGGTGCTCACCATCACTCCCGGGGTGCTGCAGGAGTGGGGCATCGACGGCGGCACCTGGGAGGTGGACCTGACGTTCTGGGGTGAGACGCTGCAGATCAGCCAGACGTTGCTGCGGGTCTCGGTGGCGCTGGCTACGTTCACCGGCCTGTACTACGCGATCTCGGTGCTCACCGATGCGGTGTACCGGTCGGACTTCGTGGACGAGATGGTCGCGAAGATGGCCGACGTCACCGCCCACCGGGTCATCTATCACCAGCTGCTGGACCGCACGGCCGAGACAGCCACCCAGCCCTGACTGCACTATCCGATGCCCGCCAGTAGTCGTGGTTGGATACGCGTCAGCCGCAAACTACGCTGTCGCCATGCGACCTGGCCGTAAAGAGGGTCAGCGAGTCGAGGCGCTCGCTCGTGGCCTCACTGTGTTGCGGAGCCTGGTCGATGCCGGACGGCCACTCAGTGCGACAGCCATCGCACGGGAGATGGGCCTGCACCAATCATCAGTCTCCCGACTACTGGCAACACTGGCTGACACCGGCTTCGTCCGCAAGACCGCGGCGGGGTTCACCCCGGACTTCGGTGTGCTGGCCCTGGCTTCCTCGATCGAGCAGTTCCCGCTGATCGACCGGCCCCGGGTGGCGATGCAGCGTATCGGCGAGCAGGCAGGGGGCTTGAACGTGTCCCTCGGGATGCTCTGGCGCAGACAGATGATCTACTTCCTGCGCAGGCTAGCCTCAGGCGAGATGATCGATTTCTGGTGGTCCAACTACCCGATCCAGGTCTCGGCTCCGGGCATGCGGTTACTTCTCGACCAGCCGGAGGACCACGCACTGGACACCCTGCAGACGTCCCGGACGCGGCACGGATGGCACGGCAACCACGATGTGCTGCCCGCGACCGAAGAAGCTGTGCTCGCCGCAGCGCGGGAGCGGACCGAGCACGATGTCCTGGTGCTCCGCGACTGGCACAACCCAGGCGAGATGGGCGCCGCCATACCGATCCGCGCGGATGAGCCGTATCCGGTGGCGCTCGCTCTGTCCGGACCCGGCGAGATTGCCGACGACGCCACGGTGCGCATCTGGCTGCACGACTTCCGTCGCGAGGTCGAGGAGACGCTCCAGAACACCTCCAGCCATCATGCACATGACGCATAGACGTCTGTAGTCATGCGTGTTAGCGTGCCACGATGGTTGTGACACCTCAGTCTGACTCTCTACTTCGTGGCACCCCTGTGGGCCGGCGAGCCCTGTTGGGTGGGCTCGGTGCCGCAAGTCTGGCCTTCACGTTCAACACGCCTCACCCGGCCTCCGCCCGGATCCGGGAACCACGGTTCCACTCCACTCCGTTCACGCTGGGTGTCGCCTCCGGAGACCCGCTGCGCAGTGCCGTGGTGCTCTGGACGAGGCTGGCCCCGGAGAAATTCGCCCCGTACGGCGGACTGGACCCGAACGCATCGATCCCGGTGCGCTGGCAGGTCTCCAAGGACGAGAACTTCACCTCTATCGCCCGGGAGGGCACTGAGCTCGCCCATCCCGAGTACTACTTCTCGGTGCATGTGGACGCTCGGGGCCTTCGACCCGGCTACACCTACTTCTACCGGTTCATCGCCGGTGACTACGTCAGTGACACCGGCCGCACCCGTACCGCCCCCGCCGCTGGCACACGCATCGGTGAGCTCAGCTTCGCGTTCGCCTCCTGCAACTCTTTCGGGGCCGGCTACTTCACATCCGCACGGCACCTGGGCGACGAAGACGTAGACCTCGTCTTCTTCCTCGGTGACTACATCTACGAGTACGCCATCAGCGCGGAGACGAGCCTGCGGGTGGGGATGGAACCGGTACCCGCTGAGCTCAACGTCGAGACGGGCTCGCTGAGTCGCTACCGCTTGCAGTACTCGTTGTACAAGTCCGACCCGGACATGATCTACGCGCACCGGCAGGCACCGTGGATCGCCACCTGGGACGACCACGAGGTGGAGAACGACTACCCCGTCGAAGAGGCAGATGCCGACGATGTGGTCCGCAGAGCCAACGCTTACCGGGCCTACTGGGAACACATGCCGCTGCGCAGGCCGCAACGGCCGGTGGGACCGGAAGCCCGCATGTACCGCAGCTTCGACTTCGGCCGGCTGGCGCGGTTCACCGTCCTGGATGTCCGCCAATACCGCAGCGCGGAGGTGGCTGAGGAGCCGATCCCGGACTCGCCCGAACGGCGGGACGAGCACCGGACGATGCTCGGAGCAGAGCAAGAGTCATGGTTCCTGAACAGCCTGACCTCCTCCCCAGCTCGCTGGAACATCGTCCCGCAGCAGGTCCTGATGGGGATGCTGGACAGCCAACCCGGTGAGGCCTCCCGGTTCGCTCCCGGCGGATGGGACGGCTACCAGGCCTCCCAACAGCGTGTCCTCAGCACGGTGGCCGAGCACGACGTACCCAACTTCGTCGTGCTCACCGGTGACATCCACCGCAACTACGTGCTCGATCTCAAGGCCGACTACGACGATCCGGACTCAGCAACAGTGGGCGCCGAGTTCGCCGGCACCTCGTTGACCAGTGGCTCCGACGGGGTCGATGACGACGGCGGTCTCGACGATCGTTACGCCGCGAACCCTCACCTGCACTGGGCCTCGCTGCAGCGCGGCTACGTCCGATGCCACCTGGACGAGGACCTGCTGCAGGTCGACTACCGGGAGGTGCCGTACGTGACCACCACCGGCGCCCCGGTCTCCACCCGCTCCTCGTTCGTGGTCGAATCCGGAGTGGCCGGAGTAGCCGAGGCCTGAGCCAGCCGCTCGACCGACATGGTCAGCGCTGCCCGCAGCGGCGCCATCGCCAACGCTCTGCTTCGCAGCTCCCGGCCGGCGTGTCGCCGGGAAGGCGGGCGTTCGCGGAGGTCGCCGGTCAGCTGAAGAGCCGGGCGATCTCTGCGATCCGCTCCTCGCGCTGCGCTGCGGGCAGCCGGCGGTCCCGTTCCAGCACCGCCACCCCGTGCAGCATGCTCCAGAACAGCTCCGCGCGGGTGTCGGCGCCCGGCCCGCGCCCGAGCACAGCCACCAGTGCGTCGAACCCCCGGCGCAGCTCCGGGGGTGTCTGCGAGCTGGCGAACCGGTTGAGCGAGGGCATCTCGAACATCGCCGTGTACAGGCCCGCGTGCTCGCGCGCGAAGGTGAGGTAGGCACGGGCGGTCTGGGCGAGCGCATCGGGGTCATCGGCGCCGGCGACCAGCTCCTCGAGCTGAGCGAACCCGCTGCGCGCCACCGCCGCGATGATCTCCGGGCGGCCCCTCGGGAAGTGCTGGTAGAGCACGGGCTGGCTGTAGCCGATCGCGGCAGCGAGCCGGCGCACGGTCACCGCCGACCAGCCCTCGGTCTCGGCGATCGTGCGGGCCGCGGCCACGATCGCGGCTTCGCGATCGGCGGGTGCCGCTGTCGACCTGGTCCGTGCTGGCGTCTTCACACCCCTAGCCTAGCAATGCTAGATTCGTCTGCAGCGCCACCTAGCATCGCTAGGTTGGTGTGCGAGCCGACCCGGCACCACTACGCCCGAGGAGGACTTCATGCTTGAGCTCATCACTGGTGCCACGATCGTCGTGGCCGGCCTGCTCGTCGGCGTCGAGCTGTGCGTGGCCGTGCTGGTCCACCCGGTCGCCGACCGCCTTCCGTCTGCTGGCGCGTTGACCTTCCGCAGCCTGGCTGCGCGCCGGCTCGGTGCCGTCATGCCGCCGTGGTACATCGCCACGGTCACGCTGACCGTGGTGCTGGCCGTGCTGCTGCGCTCGACGGCGGCCGGTGCGCTCAGCGGCGTCGCCGCCGCACTGTTCCTCGCCACAGTGGTGCTCTCGGTGACCGTGCTGGTGCCGATCAACAACCGGGTCAAGGCGTGGTCCCAGGGCGACCATCCCGCCGACTGGCGCCGCCAGGTGCGGCGCTGGGACCGCTGGCACCTGCTCCGCGTGCTGCTCTGCCTCGGCGGGCTGGTGCTGCTGGCGACGGTGGCGCTCACCACCGCCTGACACGCCCCCACCCACCGGCTGACAGCGTGGGAAGGATCCGTCCACCGTGGGAAGATCGGCAGATGGAACACACCGCCACGCCGGAACCCACACCGGCACGTCCTGCTGCTCCCGAGACCGGCCCCGACGTGGTGCACGTCGAGCGCACCGGCACCCGCCGCTACGTCGCCACCAACTCCCGCGGAGCGCAGGTGCAGATCGGCGGCGAGGAGACCGATGGCGTCTTCACCCCCGGTGAGCTGCTCGCCATCGCGCTCGGCGCCTGCAACGTGATGACCGCAGACTTCCCGCTGTCCCGCAGGCTGGGCGAGGACTTCACCGCGAGCGCCAGCGTCGGCCGTACCAAGCTCGCCGCGGAGAACCGGTACACGGCTGCCGACGTGGACCTCGTCCTCGGCCCGGAGGCCGCCGACCGGCTGGCCGAGCTGGAACCGGTGGTCCGTCGTGCCGTCGAGCGTGGCTGCACGGTCGGACGTACCCTCGAAGCCGGGCTGGTCGACAGCCTGACGATCCGTGCTCAGGAGCACGAGGAGGAAGGGTGATCTGTGCCGCGTCAGCGTTCCCGCACCGAGCAGCTGATCGATGCTGCTGTGACCATCCCGAGCAGGCGGGTCGGGGGCTACGTCGACTCCCTGCGCGCTGACCACCCGGAGGCCGACCCGGAGGAGCTGATCGAGATCCTGTCCAGCCGGTACCTGTGGGCGGTCTCCGGCTCCGGCGGTGCGGTCGGTGCAGCCGCGGCGTTCCCCGTGGTGGGCACCACAGCGGCCCTCGCCCTGACCGCCGGGCAGGTCACCACGTTCCTGGCTGCCTCCAGCGTGCTCTGCCTGGCGGTGGCGGAGGTGCACGGTATCGCCACCGACGATGCCAGCCGCCGCCGCGCCCTGCTGCTGACCACGCTGCTCGGCGAACGCGGACCGCAGCTGATGGAGCAGCAGCTCGGTCTGGCTTCGGCGACCTGGGCCAAGGTGCTGCTCACTCGCCTCCCGGTGGCCACGGTGAAGACGGTGAACCGCACACTGCGCCACCGGATGGCCAAGGTGGTGGTCACCAAGGGCTCCACCGTGTTCATCGGTCGGCTGCTGCCGTTCGGCATCGGCGCCGTGGTCGGGTTCGTCGGTTCCCGGGCGATGGGCACAAACCTGGTGGCCGGGCTGCGCGAGGCGTTCGGCCCGCCGCCGGCGACCTTCCCCCGTGCGATCGGGCACTCCCTGGCTGCGGCACGGCTCGAGGGCGACCTGTTCTCCCACGCCGGGGGCCTGATCGAGACCCGCACCGAGGATCGGGACGCAGACTGACCGGGTCGCTGCCGGAGAACAGCGCCGCTGTCGACCTACACTGCGGGGTATGCCGGACACCCAGTACGAAGACCTGCTCGCGCACGTGCTCGCCCACGGCACGCCGAAGTCCGACCGGACCGGCACGGGCACCCGGTCGGTGTTCGGCCACCAGCTGCGCTACGACCTGCAGCGCGGTTTCCCGCTGATCACCACCAAGCGGGTGCACCTGAAGTCGATCGTGCATGAGCTGCTCTGGTTCCTGCGCGGAGACTCCAACATCGCCTACCTGCGTGAGCACGGGGTGCGGATCTGGGACGAGTGGGCCGACGCCGACGGGGAGCTCGGTCCGGTCTACGGCGTGCAGTGGCGCTCCTGGCCCACCCCGGGCGGTGGGCACATCGACCAGCTGGCGACCGTGCTGCGCCAGCTGCGCGAGCAGCCGGACTCGCGCCGGATCGTGGTCTCCGCGTGGAACGTGGCCGACCTGGACAAGATGGCCCTGGCTCCGTGCCACGCGTTCTTCCAGTTCTACGTGGCCGGCGGCAAGCTGTCCTGCCAGCTCTACCAGCGCAGCGCCGACCTGTTCCTGGGGGTGCCGTTCAACATCGCCTCCTACGCGCTGCTCACCCACATGGTCGCCCAGCAGACCGACCTGGAGGTGGGCGACTTCATCTGGACCGGCGGCGACTGCCACATCTACGACAACCACACCGATCAGGTGCGCACCCAGCTGCAGCGCGAACCCTACGACTTCCCCACCCTGCAGCTGCACCGGGCCCCGGACCTGTTCAGCTACGCCTATGACGACGTGCAGGTGGCCGGCTACTCCCACCACCCCGGCATCAAAGCACCGGTGGCCGTCTGAGATGCTGGGGATGATCTGGGCGCAGGCCCACGACGGGGTGATCGGCCGGGACAACGACCTGCCCTGGCACCTGCCGGAGGACCTCAAGCACTTCCGCACCACCACTGCCGGGGACGCAGTGGTGATGGGCCGCAAGCAGTGGGAGTCGCTGCCGCCGAAGGTGCGCCCGCTGCCGGGCCGCCGCAACGTGGTGCTCACCCGTAACCCGGACTACGACGCGCCCGGCGCCGAGCTGGTCTCCTGCCTGCCGGACGCGTTGGCGCTGGTGGCCGACGAGGACGCCTGGATCTGCGGCGGCAGTCAGGTGTACGACGAGGCGATGCCGCATGCGGACGTGCTGGTGGTCACCGAGATCGACCTGAGCGTCCGCGGGGACACCTACGCCCCGGAGATCACGCCGGAGTGGCTGCGCGCTGAGGTCACCGACTGGCAGGTGGCCGACAACGGGCTGCGCTTCCGGATCGTCACCTACCGGAGGTGATGACCGCAGTGCCCCCCGATCCGTCGACGCCGCCGGAGGAGCAGCACGCCGGCGGCGCTCCCCGCCGGGACCGGCTGCAGTCGGTCACCCAGATCGTGGCCGTCGGCTTCGTGGTGCTGCTCGTGGTGGTCGCCGCGAGCGCGATCGGCCCGTGGCAGCTGGACCCGCCGTTCCAGCTGGAGGCACCATCGACCACCGACGTGCCCCCGGCAACCGGCACCGGCACCGCCAGCTCCACGCCCAGCCCGAGCGAGTCGACCCAGTGGCAGGACATGCCCGCCCCGGACCTGACCTGGTTGGCGATCGTGATCACCGTGATCGGCGCGGCTGCGGTAGTGCTGGTGCTGCTGCGCGTGCTCGCCTACCTACGCCGCCCCCGGGAGAAGGAGCCTGCCGAACCAGGCACCACCGCCGACTACGGCGACGCGGAGGACGAACCGGACCTGCCGGTGCTGCAGGACGGGGTGCGCACCGCAGCCGAGCAGCTCCGGGCGGTCGGCCCACCACGGGATGCCATCGTGGCCGCCTGGCTCGCGATGGAGGACGCCGCCAGCCGCTCCGGGGTGACCCGCCGGCCCGCACAGACCCCCACCGAGCACGCCAGCGCAGTCCTCGCCCGCACCGCCGCCGACCCACGCGCCACCGAGCATCTGCTGCACCTGTACCACCGGGCCCGGTTCTCCACCCAGGAACCACAACCCTCGGACGTGCAGGAAGCCGCTGACGCGCTGGAGCAGCTGGCCGCGTCCTGGCCCGAGCTCGCCCACCGCCCCGCCGGCGGAGAGGAGACGGAGCACAGATGAGCCACCCTCCCCAGTTCCGGCAGGCCCGGACGAGTGCCTTCGTGCGCCGGTGGTCCCCGCTGCTGGCAGCGATCGCCGGTCCGGCCCTGGCCCTGCTGATCGGCACCGACCTGCCGCACGCCCTGCTCATCGGTGGCACGCTCGCCGCTGCGACCCTGGTGGTGCGCGCACTCCCGTTCGGTTCCCGGGCCATTTGGCCGGTGCTGCCCTACGGTCGGCGGGACGGCGCCCGGCGGGACGTCTCCAGCCTCACCTGGACGATGATCGACCGGGGCGGCGGGATCTCCTCCACCGGGGAGAGACGCCTGCGCACTGTGCTCACCGCGGCTCTGGAGCTGCGCGGGGTGGACCTGACCACCCCGACCGGGCAGGAGCAGGCCGATGCCGTGGTCGGTGGGCACGTGGCACGCTGGCTCACCGACCCCGAGGCCCCAGCCCCCGACCCGCGCGCAGTGCGGCGCATCATTGCCCGCGTGCAGCACGCCGACCAGCCCACCCGGACGAAAGGCACCCCGTGACAGACAGACCCATCGCCCCGCTGCCCGCCACCGAGGTCGCCCGCCTGGGCGAGCAGGTGCTGACCGAGGTGAGCTCCGTCGTCGTGGGTATGAAAGAGCCGTTGCGGACAGCGCTGGCCGCGATCTGCGCCAGCGGGCACGTGCTCTTCGAGGACGTGCCCGGGCTCGGCAAGACGCTCGCGGCCCGCTGTCTGTCCGGCGCGCTCGGGCTGGAGTTCCGGCGGCTGCAGTGCACCCCGGACCTGCTTCCGGCGGACATCACCGGTTCGTTCGTCTACGACCCGACCGCCTCGGAGTTCACCTTCCGGCCCGGGCCGGTGTTCACCGGTCTGTTCCTCGCCGACGAGATCAACCGCACCCCGCCGAAGACCCAGTCGGCGCTGCTGGAGGCGATGGCTGAGCGGCAGGTGACCGTGGAGGGCACCAGCTACACCCTGCCGCGACCGTTCCACGTGCTGGCCACCTCCAACCCGGTGGAGTACGAAGGCACCTACCCGCTGCCGGAGGCCCAGCTGGACCGGTTCATGGTGCGCCTGTCCGTGGGCTACCCGGATGC
>DATGRZ010000451.1:0-4932 GCA_035303065.1 Ruania sp. | reverse complement strand
GGACCTCAATGACGTCGACGGGTCTCTCGTCCCCGAGCTGCGAAAGCTCACCAAAGACAACTTCGACCTGGAGTCGATCATCAATGCGGCCGAAGAGCTGAAATATGTCGGCGCGATCAAGCGGGCGATCGTCGAGGAGTTCCGCAACCCGTCACCCGACTGGGTCAAGTACCTGACCGCCAAGGTGTACGAGGGTTCCTTCACCCAACGCGTCCGAGAGCAGTTCACACCACTGGTCGCCAAGGCTGCGAAACAGTTCCTCAGCGACCAGGTCAACGATCGGCTCAAGACCGCCCTGGGCGCCTCGTCGTACACGACGGCGACCGACGAGGGAGCCGATGACGCCCCGACCAGCCATCAGGTCAGCGACGAGGACCTCGATCGGGACACCGGCATCGAGACGACACTCGAGGAGCTCGAGGCGTACCACATCGTGAAGGCTATCGCCTGCAGCGAGGTGAAGCCCGGTCGGGTGGCTCAGCGCGACGCAAAGTCCTACTTCGCGATCCTTCTCGACGACAACAACCGCAAACCGATTGCTCGTCTGCACTTCAACAGCAAGAGGCAGAAGTACCTCGGCGTGTTCGACGCCGAGAAGAACGAGACGCGAGAGCCGATAGACAGCTTGGACGAGATCTATCAGCACGCGGACACACTCCGCACGACGGTCCGCACCTACCTCTCCTGAGGACCATCCTCACGAGCACTACAGCTCCACCACGCCGCTCGGCTCCACCTGCACCTGTACCTCCTGGCCTGTCTGCACACCTTCCAGGCCATCGGTGGTGGCGGTCTGCTCACCCCAGCCGGGGATCGTCACCCGGGCGGTGGTGCGCCCCCGGGTGAATCCGACCGAGACCACCGTGCCCTGGAGCAGGTGAGCGTCCGGAGCCAGGTGAGCATCGCCGTCGTCAGCAACGAACGAGACCAGGGTGAGCGCGTGCGGGCTGATCGCGAGCGTGCGCTCCTGACGCTGCACCACCCAGTAGCCGAGGAACCGGGCGGCCTCGGTATCGACCGGGTGGTCCCACAGCTCGGCGGGGGTGCCGGTCTGCACGATCTGCCCGGTGCGCATCAGCGCCACCCGGTCGGCCACGGTGAAGGCTTCGTCATGGTCGTGGGTGACGTACAGCGCTGTGGTGCCGGCGGCGCGGAGGATGTCGTGCAGCTCGGTGACCAGGCGCTCGCGCAGCGCCCGGTCCAACGCGGACAGCGGTTCGTCCAGGAGCAGCAGCCGGGGGCGGGGCGCCAGCGCGCGAGCCAAGGCCACCCGCTGCTGCTCACCACCGGAGAGTGCGGTGATCGGCCGGGTGGCGTGCTCAGCCAGACCCACCAGGTCCAGCAGCTCAGCCACCCGGTCGCGCTGCTCGCCGCGCGGCGTCCGGGCCATCTGCAGTCCGTAGGCGACGTTGCCGGCAACGTCCCGGTGCGGGAAGAGCTGCCCGTCCTGGAACATCAGCCCGAAGTTGCGGCGGTGCACCGGCACCCCCGTCATGTCCGTACCGTCCCAGGTGAGCTCACCAGCGCTGAGCGGCTCCAGCCCGGCGACGGCACGCAGCAGCGAGGACTTCCCGCAGCCGGAGGGACCAAGCAGAGCGACCACCTCGCCCCGGCGGACCTGCAGGTCCACCCCGGCGACCGCCGTCGTCGATCCATACCGGACCACGGCACCGCGCAGCTCCAGCCCGTCCACGTCAGCTCCCGTCCTCGGTGTCGATCCTAGGTGTGGCTACGCTGGCACCATGCCCTCCCGCCGCGGCGTCCCTGCCCGTGATGTCCGCATCGGTGTGTGCCTGCTGCCCGAGCTCCCCTGGCGGGAGTCCGCGGACCAGTGGCGCCGGGTGGAGGATCTCGGCGCCGCGCACGCCTGGACCTATGACCACCTGGTCTGGGGTGGCCTGCCGGACTCCACCTGGTACGCCACGATGCCCACGCTGGCGGCAGCGGCGATGGTCACCGAGCGGATCGGGCTGGGCACGTTCGTCACCTCGCCGAACTTCCGCCATCCGGCTCTGCTGGCCAAGGATGCGGTCACTCTGGACGACCTCTCCGGCGGCCGGCTGCTGCTCGGTCTCGGCGCGGGCGGCGACCTGGACGCCGCCCTCCTGGGCACCACGTTCTCCCGCGGGCAGCGCAGCCGCCGGTTCGCGGAGATGGTCGAGCTCACCGACCGGCTGCTCACCGAGGACCGGGTGGACCACGAGGGTGAGTTCTTCACCACCGAGGGTGCCCGCGGGCTGCCCGGTTGCGTGCAGCGGCCGCGGGTGCCGTTCGTCATCGCCGCGAACGGGCCGCGGGCGATGGCGCTGGCTGCCAGTTACGGGCAGGGCTGGCTGACCACCGGACCGTCGGCGGGTCCAGCGCCGGCCGATACCGGGGACGCGGCCACGGCCGAGGAGCAGGTCACCTCCTGGTGGCGCGGGGTCGCTGATCTCGCCGAGCAGATGGACGCCGCGGAGGCTGCCCGCGGCGCAGGGCACACACCGCTGCGCCGCTACCTGTCCGTGGACGCGGCCGGACCGGCGGCCCTGAGCAGCCGCACCTTCGCCGAGGAGCAGGTGGGCCGGGCCGCTGAGCTGGGGTTCACCGACGTGGTGGTGCACTGGCCGCGACCCGAGCCGCCGTACCGGGGGTCGGTGGCGGTGCTGGAGCACCTGCTGGGCTGACCACCAGATCCGGGCCGCGCGCCGCTCAGATCTCACTGGTGTGTTCTCCACGCAGGCGTTCGGCCAGGCTCATCACGGTGGCGGTGAGCAGCGCGAGCACCACCGCTGCGGCCAGCGCCATGCCCTGGTTCAGTGCACCGGGCTGGCCGATCAGGCGGAACACCACCACCGGCAGGGTCGGCCGGTCCGGGCGGGAGAGGAAGCTGGTGGCACCGAACTCCCCGAGCGAGACGGCGAACGCGAACCCGATCGCCAGGCCGAGGGAACGCACCAGGTAGGGGCCGTCCACAGTGAGCAGCACCCGCAGCGGGGTGGCCCCGAGCACCGCGGCCACCTGCCGCTGGCGGGGGTCGATGGCACGCAGCACCGGTAGCACGGTGCGCACCACCAGCGGCATCGCCACGATGGCCTGCGCGATCGGGATGAGCACCGGGGAGGAGCGCAGGTCCAGCGGCGGGTGGTTCAACGCGATGAGGAACCCGAAGCCCACGGTCACCGCGGACACCCCCAGCGGCAGCATCACCGCCCCGTCCAGCCAGGTGATCGCCCGGCGCCCCGCGGCGCTGCGCGGCCGCCGGGAGACCACCAGGGCCACCAGCACGCCCAGCAGCACGGCGAGCGTGGTGGCGTCCACCGCGATCCGCAGCGAGTTCGCGGTCGCCTGCCACACGGTCACGGTGAGCGCGTTGTCGCCGCCGGTGCTGCCCAGCGCCCAGTAGTTGCTCAGCCCCCACCCGGTCGGGGTGCGCAGCGACCGGAGCACCAGGGTGAGCATCGGGGCGAGCAGCAGCCCTCCGGCCACGACAGCGGTCACCGCAGCGGGCAGCAGGTCGACGCCGGGCCGTCCGCGCCGGGTCAGCTGCAGCGGGGCGGTGCGCGCCGGGCTGCCGTGCAGGGTCAGTGCCCGCTCCCGGGTGGCGCGGGTGCGGGAGAACACGGCCAGCGCGGCCACCACCACGACCAGCTGCACCACGGACAGCACCGAGGCGGCGCGCAGGTTGAGGAACTGGGTGGTCTGGATCCAGATCTCGGTCTCCACCGTGCCGAACTGCAGCCCGCCGAGCACCAGCACCACCCCGAACGCAGTGGCACAGAACAGGAACACCACCGAAGCTGCTGAGGCGATCGCCGGGCCGAGCGCGGGCAAGGTCACGGTGAGGAACGCCCGCGCCGGGGAGGCCCCGAGCGCGCGGGCCGCCTGTGCGGTCCGCGGATCGAGCCGCTCCCACAGCCCACCGACGGTGCGCACCACCACCGCGTAGTTGAAGAACACCAGGGCGAGCACGATCGCGGTGAACGTGCCGTCCAGACCGAGGAAGCCCAGCGGCCCGGAGCTGGCCAGCAGCGACCGGAACGCCACCCCGACCACCACTGTGGGCAGCACGAACGGCACGGTCACCAGGGCGCGCACCAGGGTGCGGCCGCGGAAGCTGCGGCAGTACAGCACGTACGCACCAGGTACCCCGAGGAGCACTGCGCCGAGGGTGCCGAGGATCGCCTGGGCGAAGGTGAGGCCGACGATCCGCCAGGTGCGGCTGCTGCTGAACACCTCGGCCACGCCGCCCAGGTCCAGGGCGCCGTCGGTGACGAACCCGCGGGCCACCAGCATCGCTACCGGGTAGGCGAAGAAGACCGCCAGGAACGCCAGCGGCACTGCGGCAGCGACCACCACGCCCGCGGTCCCCAGCCAGCCGCCCCGGTTCCGCCCGCCGGGGGTGTGGTTGACGTCGATCATCGACCCATGCCCGACGTCAACCACACCCCCGGCATCAGGGCGGGCCGCGCGCTCGGGACCGGTGCGGGCGGTGGGCACCGTGGCTAGCCGATCACGGTCTGCGTCCACTGCTCGATCCACTCATCGCGGTGGCTGTTGATGTCCTCGATGCTCACGGCGAACGGGTCGTCGGCCAGCGGTGCGAACGTGGTCCAGGACTCCGGCAGCTCGATCGCCTCGTTCACCGGGTACATGTACATCTGCTCGGGGATGTCGGCCTGCACCTCGTCGGACAGCAGGAAGTCGATGAACGCCTCCGCCCCCTCAGGGTTGTCCGCACCGTCGAGCACCCCCGCGTACTCGACCTGCCGGAAGCAGGTGTTCAGCAGCGCACCGGTGGGCGCCTCGTCGTCGTCCTCGCCCACCTCGAACGCCGGTGAGGTGGAGTAGGAGAGCACGATCGGCCGGTCGCCCTCACCGGTGGAGCCGGAGAAGTCCACCGAGTAGGCGTCCGACCAGCTGTCCACCACCTTCAGCCCGTTGTCGGCGAGC
>DATGRZ010000450.1:0-2343 GCA_035303065.1 Ruania sp. | reverse complement strand
AAGCTCGGCCACCTGACCGGCGACCTCAGGGATGCTGTCGGCTTCGGTGTCGATGAGAACGATCGCGGTGATCATGGCAGCTCCCTCGGGCGTGCGTGCGGCGGGTGGTTCCATCGCAGAGCCTAACCGCTCCACCCCGCGCGCGGTGCGCCGCCAGACCGTCGGCTTCAGGCGCCGAGCTGCTCCAGGTGCCGCTGCGCCCCGTGCACCGGCACCGACCAGCCGGGCCCGTCCGCAGCGTCCAGGTCGCACTCGATCAGCCGGGTGCCTGGGCGCTCCAGCCAGTCGGCGAGCAGAGCAGTCTCCTCATCGCTGGCCGGGCCGGCGACCGTGGTCGGGTCGGCCACCTGTTCTCCGGTGGCCCGCAACGCCTCCACCGCCGGCATCGGTGATCGGCCCGGGGGAGTGAGCACAGTGCCGGCGAACCGGCCGTACCGGAGCAGCAGGATCTCCCAGCCGCCGCCCTCGCGACGCCGAGCGGCCAGGATCTGCCGGGCGCGGCGCAGCGGGCCGAGGCGTTCGGCCCGGGCCGCGGTGCGCAGGTAGGCGAGCAGCTGGTCGCGGCGCACCGCCGCCTCCTCGAACCGCTCCTGAGCGGTGAGCCGGGCCAAGATCCCGCGCAGGGTGTCCACCACTGCGCCAGCGTCCCCGCCGAGCACCCGCTGGGCGCCGGACACCCGGGTGGCGTAGTCGGTGCCCGGGTGCACGCACGGCGCAGCGCACCGGCCCAGCTCGAGCAGGATGCAGGCACTGGCACCAGTGGCGGGCACCCGGGGCAGCGTCGCGGTGCAGGTGCGCAGACCGGTCGCCGCGACGATCGCCTCCACAGCAAGAGACGCACTGGCCCGGGAGGGGAACGGACCCAGGCATGCTCCGCCGTCGAGCGGGGGAGCGGTGCGCGCCACTGACAACCGTGGGTAGGCCTCGGCGGTGAGCCGGACCCAGGGGCGCCGCTGCGGGGTGCGGGAGCGGCGGTTGTAGCGGGGGTCGTGCTCTGCGATGGCGCGCAGCTCGCGCACGGCTGCTTCCAGCGGGGTGGCGCACGGGATGGGCCGGACCGCAGTGGCCAGGTCCACCATCTCCCCGATCCGTTTCCGCTTCTCCGCAGCGGTGAAGTAGGAACGCACCCGGCGGCGCAGGTTCGTGGCGGTGCCCACGTAGAGCACCTCCTGGCGCGGGCCCAGGAACAGGTACACACCCGGGCTGGTGGGCAGGTCGTCGGCCAGGGTGGCCTTGCGCCGCCGCGCCGGTGGCACCGGGTCGGCGGCGGTGGCCAGGTCCTCGACGTGCGTCAGCCCCAGCGAGGACATCCGGGCGAACAGCCCGTGCAGCACGTCCACCGTGGCGCGCGCATCGGTCAGCGCCCGGTGGTCCGGGGCAACCTCGGTGCGGAACAGTGCCGCCAGGGTGCCCAGCTTGTGGTTCGGCGCCTCGTCCCGGGTGACCACCCGGCGGGCGAGGGCGAGGGTGTCCACCACCGGCGGGCGCGGCCAGGTCAGGTCCAGCCGCGCCGCGGCCGACTTCAGGAAGCCGACGTCGAAGCGGGCGTTGTGCGCCACCAGCACCGCATCACCGAGGAACTCCAGGAACGAGGGCAGCACCGCAGAGATGCGCGGGGCGGTCATCACCATCGCGTTCGTGATCCCGGTCAGCAGCGTGATCGTCGGCGGGATGCCCACACCGGGGTTCACCAGCGTCTGGAACTCGCCGATCGTCTCCCCGCCGCGCACCTTGACCGCCCCGATCTCGGTGATCGCCGACTCCCGGGCGGAGCCACCGGTGGTCTCCAGGTCCACCACCACGAACGTGGCGTCGAACAGCGGGGTGCCGATGTCCTCCAGGCCGAGCTGCACCGGCTGCCCCATGGCGCCCGCACCCGCATCCGGTCGGTCGATCCGGCCACCGGGGCGGGCGGCGGTGAACAGTCCTGCACGCATCCCGGTCACGGTAACCCCGGCCCCCGACATTCTGGCGGAGGAGCCACCGTCAAACTGACGGTCATACGCACGCACCTCGGCTATACGGCGAGGTCCGTGCGTATGACCGTCGATTTCGCCGGCGCTACGCCTTCTCGCCGGCTCGCTCCGCGGCGGCCCGCTCGTATAGGCCGTCGATCCGGTCGGCGAAGTCGCGCAGCACCAGGTTGCGCCGCACGCTCAGCTTCGGGGTGAGGTAGTCGTCCAGAGTGAAGTCTTCCTCGAGGATCTCGTACCTGCGGATCGACTCCGCCCGGGAGACCGCCCGGTTCGCGCGATCGATCGCACCCTGCAGCGCCTCGGCCACCTGCGGGTGCGCGGCCGCCTCGGTCACGCTCATCTCCGGCAGCCCGTGGTTGGACAGCCA
>DATGRZ010000449.1:0-4907 GCA_035303065.1 Ruania sp. | reverse complement strand
CCCCACCGAGCTGAGCAGGTAGGCCAGAGCATGGTTGCGGTCGCTGTGCCGCAGCTCCGCCTGCAGCACCCGGGCGCTGCGGCGCAGCGACCGGCCCGCGAAGGCTGCGTAGGTCTCGTCGATCCGCTGGATCGCCGACCGCCCGCCGGAGCCCTTGATCATCGACACCACCGCCAGTGCCCCGGCGTTGATCATCGCGTTCGCTGGCCTGCCGGTGCGCGGGTCCAGGGAGATCTCGTTGAACGGGTCACCGGAAGGTTCCAGGTCGACCTTGGCGTCCACTGCTGCGGTCCCCACGTCGCTGAGCGCCAGACCGTAGGTGAGCGGCTTGGAGATCGACTGCAGCGCGAACTCCTTGGCCGTGGTGCCCACGGTGTACACGTAGCCGTCCACGGTCGCCAACGCGATGCCGAAGTCGTCCGGGTCGATCCGGGCGCGTTTCGGCCGTACCGGGTAGGGCACACCGTCCCGGATCGTGGCGATGTCCGCGTGCAGCTCGTTCAGGTACGCGGGGATGGGGGACTGCATGGGCTGAGCCTAGTCAGCCGCACCCGGGGACAGGCGGCACTGCCTCGCGCTCAGAGCCGGGAGTGCTCACCGAGCCCGTGGTAGGTGCGGTCGTGGTAGACCAACGGTGCGTGCGTGCGGGCGATCTGCGCCTCGAGGGCGTGCAACGTGACCAGGTGGCTGTCCCCGGTCGGCAGGTGCTCCAGCACGCGGGCGCGGACCCACGCCGCCGCCTCGGTCAGCAACGGTTCCCCGGTGGGCAGCGTGCGGCACTCGACGCCGGCGAACCGGTCGGCGCCGCGCTGGGCGAACTGGGTGGACAGGTGTGCCGACGAGGTGTCCAGGAAGTTGACCAGCACGGTCTGCGCTCGCCGCAGCGTCTGCCAGGTGGTGGAGGTGGCAGCGATGGCGAAGGCGAGCACCGGGGGAGCGGCCGAGACCGAGATCACCGAGGTGGCGGTGAATCCCATCGGCGCCTCGGGGCCGGCGAACGTGATCACCGCCACACCTGCCGGGTGCTGCCGGAAGAGCTGTTTGAACTCGGTGCTGTCCAGGCCGTCGGCGTCCTCCGCCGACGATGTGGCGCGTCGCCGCGCCAGATCCGTCTCACTCACTGTGCTCACCTCGTCCACGGTAACCCGACGAGCCGGCCGGCTGTTCCTGCGTCTGGTCGTCTCACCTGGCGGGCACGGTCGGGGGAGCGCGCCGAGCTGATGGTTGACACGTCATGCATCTGCTCTCTACTGTGCACACGTAGGTCTTGAGCGTCAGTCTTCTGGCCCCGGCCGGCTGACCGGCAACCCTCCAGATGCGGTGGGGTGCCCCGGGTGACGACCTGGCCTCGTCCGCACCGGCCGAGGCAAGCGCAGCACCGCGACCGCGGTGACGAGCAGAAGGACACCACAGCAGCGATGAACCAGGCCCGGCAGTACGTGCCCGTCTCGAGCACCGCCACCTGCGTCATGTGCTGTTGTTCCATGTCGGCCTGAGCCGAACCCTCATCCGATGCCTCGGGCGGCCTGCCCCTCGGCATCACCCCTGGCCCGCGCGTCGCACGGGGCCGACGGAGTGACACCGTCGGTGTGCGTCAGCCGGGTCGGGCCTCCCGCTCCTCACCGGCAAGGAACACTGATGGCCTTCACACGTTCGCACACCCCTGTCCCCACCACGGCACCGGCCCCGTCCGACACGGCACCGGCACCCCGCACCCGGCACACCACCGGCGCCGCCCTGCGCACCTCGCTGGTCGCCCTCGACCTCTCCGGCGCCGGTGCGCCCCGGGAGTGGCGCCGCGGCGCCGACCCGGACGCCGAGTCCTTCATCATGGGTCGCCTGGCGGGTCTGGCCGCACTGGCGGACAAGGGCGGTGTGGACCTGATCACCCTGGACGAGACGTTCCACGCCGCCGGTCAGCGCCGTCGCGACGACTGGCTGGACGGTGCCGTGGCCGCCTCCCGGCTGTCCCGGCACACCACCACGGCCACCCTGGTCACCACCGTCCCGCTCGGCCCGACCCGCCCGGACCACGTGGCCGGAGCCCTGGCCAGCGTGCACCGCGCCAGCGCGGGGCGCGCCGGCTGGCAGCTGGAGACCAACGCTGCGGTCGCACCACGCACAGTGGACGCGGTGATCGGTGCCTGGGGCCGGCCCAGTGCCCGCCCGCAGCTCGTGGTCCCGGTGCGTACCGCCGTCGACGGCGAGCTGGCGGCTGCCCGGGCCGACGTCGCCCGGCTCTCCGTGGCCACCTTCGAGGAGGCGCACGCTGCGCGTGCGGCGATCCGTCAGGCGGCCGCCGACTGGGGCCGGGACCCGGACGAGGTGCAGGTGCTGGTCGATGTCCAGGCGGTGATCTCCGCCGACCGGCCCAGCGCCCGGGCGCGTTGGGACCTGCTCACCTCCCTGGAGACCCAGCCGCGAGCAGTGCCGCTGCGCTCGCTCGGGACGGCGGCGGACCTGGCCGACCTGTGGGGCTCGTGGGTGCACCGGGGCGCGGCGGACGGGTTCACCGTGATCCCGGCCTCGGTGCCCACCGACGTGGCCGCCCTGGTGCAGCAGGTCGTCCCCGCCCTGGAAGCCCGCGGGCTGCGCAAGCCGCGGCGGGCGAAGGTGGACCGACCGGCCGCCGGCCGCCCCACCGGCCGGGTGCGGGCAGCGGCTCGTGCCGGACGATGACCGGCCCGTCACCGCGGGCAGACCGGGGGAGGTGCGCGCCGCTGAGACACCTCGGCCGGTGGCAGCAGCGGGCGCCTATCCTGGGACCATGAGCGTGCAGACCGACCCACAGCCCGCCGCCGAGGAGACCGAGGACGAGCGCGCCCAGGCCGGCGTGACCGAGCTGGCGGTGCGCGCCCGCACCGCCGCCCGCGCGCTGCGCAGCGCCACCACGGCCACCAAGGACGCCGCCCTGCACGGCATCGCCGACGCGCTGGTCGCCGCTACGGCGGAGATCACCGCGGCGAACGCGATCGACGTGCAGCGCGAGTCCGCCGCCGGGATGAGCCCGGGCCTGGTGGACCGGCTCCGCCTGGACGAGACCCGGATCGCCGGCATCGCCGACGCCGTCCGGGAGCTTGCCACCCTGCCCGACCCGGTCGGGGAGGTGGTGCGCGGACAGACGCTGCCCAACGGGCTCACCGTGCGCCAGACCCGGGTGCCGATGGGTGTGGTGGGGATGATCTACGAGGCCCGCCCGAACGTGACCGTGGACGCTGCCGGCCTGGCACTGAAGAGCGGGAACGCGGTGCTGCTGCGCGGCGGGTCGGCTGCTGAGGAGTCCAACGCGGTGATCGTGCGGGTGCTGCGCAGTGCGCTGACCTCCGCGGGACTGCCGGCCGACGCCATCGCCACTGTCGATGCCTACGGCCGGGCCGGGGCACGAGCGCTGATGCGCGCCCGGGGGCTGGTGGACGTGCTGGTCCCCCGCGGGGGTACCGGGCTGATCCAGACCGTGGTGCGCGAGTCGGTGGTACCGGTGATCGAGACCGGTGTGGGCAACTGTCACCTGTACGTCGATGCCGGTGCGGACCTGACCGAGGCGCTGCCGATCCTGATCAACGCCAAGACCCAGCGCGTCGGGGTGTGCAACACGATCGAGACCCTGCTGGTGCACCAGCAGGTGGCCGAGGAGTTCCTGCCCGGCGCGCTCGCAGCGCTGTCCGCCGAGGGCGTGCACATCCACGGGGACGAGGCCACGGCCGCGCACGTTCCCGCCGACGGTCAGTTCTCCCCGGCCACCGAGGAGGACTGGGCCACCGAGTACCTCAGCCTCGACCTGGCGGTGCGGGTGGTGCCGGACCTGGACGCCGCCCTGGAGCACATCCGCACCTGGTCCTCCGGGCACACCGAGGCGATCTGCACCACCGACGTCCGCTCCGTGCAGCGCTTCACCACCGAGCTGGACTCGGCCGCGCTGATGGTGAACGCCTCCACCCGGTTCACCGACGGCGGCCAGCTCGGCCTCGGTGCGGAGCTGGGCATCTCCACCCAGAAGCTGCACGCCCGCGGCCCGATGGGGCTCGCCGAGCTGACCACCACCACCTGGATCGTGCAGGGCGACGGGCACGTCCGCCCCTGACCCCGGCCCGCCCGGCTCGTCCTGACCCCGGCTTGCCCTGACCGGCTCTCGGGGGTGGCGGCCGCGGCTGCGGAGTGGGATCCTGGAGGTACCGCAGGAGAAGGAGGTCGCCAGATGTCTGCACCGATCACGGACGACCCGCGCGAGCAGATCGAGATCGGGGTGCTGCTGCCCAGCGGGCGGCTCGCCCCGCGCACCTTCGCCACCCGCGCCGAGGCCGAGGCCTGGGCCCACCCGGACGAGGGTGAGCAGGTGGTGGAGTTCAGCGCGCTCTGCGACTGCGAGATGTGACTCCGCGGCGCCCAGCCGCCGGCACGGGCCGGGCGCCGCGCACCGTCAGCGCAGCAGCAGCGGCGCCGACTCGTACCCGCCCACGGGCGGTCGGCCGCGCCGCCGGGTGCGGGCCGTGTCCGGAAGGATCGCCTCGGTGACCGCCAGCACCGCCCGCAGCAGCGCCCGCAGCTCCATCGTGGCCAGCTCCCGGCCCGGGCACACGTGCCGGCCGACGCCGTAGACCAGGTTGTGCGCAGCGTTGCCGTCGGGGTCGAACTCGTCCGGGTCGCCGAAGGCGTCCGGGTCCCGGTTCGCAGCGGTCCAGTTCAGGAACACCCGCTCCCCGGGTCCGATCGGCCGGCCACCGATCACCGTGTGCTGGGTCGTGATCCGGCGGTTGGCGGTGAACGGTGAGTCGATCCGCAGCACCTCGTCGATGATCGCGTCCAGCTCGGTGTCGCTGACACCGGAACGCACCCGCAGCTGCAGGTCCCGGTGGTCGGCCAGGTAGGTGAGCAGCACACCGGTGCACAGCGCCATCGACCCCAGGTCC
>DATGRZ010000448.1:0-2210 GCA_035303065.1 Ruania sp. | reverse complement strand
ACTACGCCCGCCGCACCTTCGCCCGGCAGTCCGCAGGCGAGTGCGCCTACCTGGTCGCCTGGATCGGGCCGGAACCAGTGGGCTCGGGTGAGCTGGAGTGGGCCCCGGTACCGGAGCTGAAGAACCTGCAGGTCGCCGCCGGGCACCGAAGGCACGGCATCGGGTCGGCGATCGTGGCTGCCGCGGAGGCCGAGGCAGCCAGCTTCACCAGGATCTGGATCGGGGTGAGCGAGGACAACTCCGGTGCCCGCCGCCTGTACGAACGGCTCGGCTACACCCCGACGGGTCGCACCGAGACCTACTCCTACACCTACGTCGCCGCCGACGGCAGCAAGCACACCCTCACCGAGACCGCGGAGTACCTGGAGAAACGTCTCGGCGGGTGACGCCCGGTCCGGCGGCAGCGGCCAGGTCGGCAAAGGCCCGCAGCACCTGGTGTGCCGGGGTGACGTCGGCGCGGGCGGTGCGCTCGATCACCGCGGCCACCTCATCGGGCGGGAAGTAGCCGGCGTGGGCGTACACCTCGATCCGCAGCCGGACCGCCTCGGCGTCCATCTCCGGGTGGAACTGGGTGACGTACGCACGCGGGGCGAACCGGTACATCTGCACCGGGCACGCTGAGGAGGTGGCCAGCACCACTGCACCGCGGGGCAGCTCGGTGCAGGCCTCCTTGTGCCCGACGTAGGCCTGGAACTGGCCGGGCATCCCGGCCAGCAGCGGGTCGGTGCGCCCCTCGTCGGTGAGGCTGATCGTCACCGCAGCGGTGTCCTCGGCGAACCTCCCGTCCACCACTCCGCCGCCCCAGCGGCCCACCACACCGATGCCGTAGCAGAGCCCGAGGAACGGAACATCCTCGGCGACCACCTCATCGAGCAGGTCGGCCAGCGTGTCCTCCACCTGGTGCTGGATGCTGGACTTGTCCGCCTCCGGAGTGGAAGCGGTGAACGGGCTGCCACCCAGGATGACCCCGGCGTACCCGGTCAGCGGCCCGGGGCGGGCGCCCTGGTCCAGCCGCACCCGTACCAGCTGTTCAGGACCGAGCCCGGTGTGGGTGAGCACGCTGGCGTACTCAGCGTCGGCTGCCGCCGGTTCGGCACGGGAGGCCAGGAAGCAGAGCGGGCGGGTCACCGGGACAGTATGCCCTGCGAGAATGGCAGGCGATGACTCTCTCCCTCCCCGCCGACCCGACCGACGACGACGCCCTCGTCGAAGCGTTCACCGACTGGGCCGCCGGGCGTGGCCTGGAGCTGTACCCGCACCAGGAGGAGGCGCTGATCGAGATCGTCACCGGGGCACACGTGATCGCCTCCACGCCCACCGGGTCGGGCAAGTCGCTGATCGCCGTGGCGGCGCACTACGTGGCCCTGGCCCGCGGGCAGCGCACCTACTACACCGCCCCGTTGAAGGCGCTGGTCAGCGAGAAGTTCTTCGACCTGGTGGACATCTTCGGTGCCGAGCAGGTGGGCATGCTCACCGGGGACTCGGCGATCAACTCAGGCGCGCCGATCATCTGCTGCACGGCGGAGATCCTTGCGAACCAGACCCTGCGCGGCGGCGCCGAGACCGGTGTGGACCAGGTGGTGATGGACGAGTTCCACTTCTACGCCGACCCGCAGCGCGGCTGGGCGTGGCAGGTGCCGCTGCTGGAGCTGGCCCACACCCAGTTCGTGCTGATGAGCGCCACCCTCGGGGACGTGTCTGCGATCGCCGAGGACCTCACCCGGCGCACCGGCGATCCGGTGGCGGTGATCGCCAACACCGAACGGCCGGTACCGCTGACCTACAGCTACTCGGTCGAACCGCTGCAGGAGGTGGTCCGCGAGCTGCTCGGCACCCACCGCACCCCGGTGTACATCGTGCACTTCACCCAGGCGGCGGCCGTAGAGCAGGCGCAGTCGCTGACCTCGATCCCGGTCGCCTCCCGCGCGCACCGGGACCAGATCGCCGAGGCACTGCGCGACTTCACCTTCGCCCGCGGGTTCGGTGCCACCCTGTCCCGGCTGCTGCGGCACGGGATCGGGGTGCACCACGCCGGCATGCTGCCCCGGTACCGGCGGCTGGTGGAACGGCTCGCCCAGCAGGGGCTGCTGCCGGTGATCTGCGGCACCGACACCCTCGGGGTGGGCATCAACGTGCCGATCCGTACTGTGCTGCTCACCGGGCTGACCAAGTTCGACGGGGTCCGGATGCGGCACCTGTCCGCCCGGGAG
>DATGRZ010000447.1:0-4280 GCA_035303065.1 Ruania sp. | reverse complement strand
GCTCATCACCACCACGCGGTGGGCCATGCGCAGCACCTCGGGCAGCTCGGAGGAGATCATGATGATCGACTTGCCTGCCGCCGCGAGCTGGTTCAGCAGGGTGTAGATCTCGTCCTTGGCGCCGACGTCGATGCCGCGGGTCGGTTCGTCGAAGATGAGGATGTCGCAGTCCTTGGTGAGCCACTTGGCGATGACGACCTTCTGCTGGTTGCCACCGGAGAGGTTGTTCACCACCTGGCGGGTGGAAGGGGTGCGGATGCCCAGGGACCGCACCTTCTCCTGGGCTTCCTCGGCGATGCCGGTCGAGCGCACGAACCCGGCAGCGGTGAACTTCTCCCGCAGCGATGACAGCGCGATGTTGTCCGCCACGCTGAGGTTGAGCAGCAGGCCGTAACGCTTGCGGTCCTCGGACAGGTAGCCGATGCCGTACTCGTTGGCGCGTGCCGGGTGCGGGATCCGCACCTCGCGGCCGTGCACGGTGATGGTGCCGCTGGTGATCGGGTCAGCGCCCACGATGGCGCGGGCCACCTCGGTGCGCCCCGCGCCCATCAGACCGGCAAAGCCGAGGATCTCGCCCTTGCGCAGCTCGAAGGAGACGTCTCGGAGCAGGCGCTTGGTGGACAGGCCGGTGACGGTCAGCACCGGCTCTCGTCCCTCGCGCACGTTCTGCGGCCCCACGCTGGTGTCGATCTCCCGGCCGACCATCCGGGAGATCACCTCGGCCATCGTGGTCTCGGCGGTGGTGACGGTGTCGATGTACTGCCCGTCCCGGATCACGGTGATCCGGTCGGAGATCGCGCGCAGCTCGTCCATCCGGTGGGAGATGTAGATGACAGCGGTGTGCGGGGTGATGAACCGACGGATCAGCTGGTGCAGGGTGGCCACCTCGGCGTTGTTCAGCGCGGCGGTGGGCTCGTCCATGATGAGCACCTTGGTGTTCTCGTCGCTGAGCGCCTTGGCGATCTCCACCATCTGCTGCTTGGCCACGGTGAGCGTGCCGACGATGCTGCGCGGGTCCAGGTCCAGCCCGAGCCGCTCCAGCAGCTCGGCGGTCTGCTGGTTCAGCGCACGGTCGTCGGTGAAGATGCCCACCCGCCTGGGTTCTCGTCCGATGAAGATGTTCTGCGCGACCGTGAGGTCGGGCATCAGGTGGAACTCCTGGTGGATGATGCCGATACCCAGCTCCTCAGCCTGCTTCGGGTCGGTCGGCCGGTACGGCTGGCCATCGAGCTGGAACGTACCCGAGTCCGGGGTGTAGATCCCGGAGAGCAGCTTCATCAGAGTGGACTTGCCCGCACCGTTCTCCCCCACCAGTGCGAGCACCTCGCCGGGGTAGACCTGCAGGTGCATGTCCGCCAGCGCCTGCACCCCGGGGAAGCCCTTGGAAACACCCTCGAGCGAGAGCAGTGGCGTCATCGAGTTCCCTCCTTCGTGAGCGCAGGCCAAGGAGTGACACCGTGCTGGGTCTCGGTCGGTGCCGCGGCGGTGTCGAGTCGCGGGCCTGCTCCCCAGTCAGACGCCATAGTCACGAACGCATCGAGTAAACGTTTACCAGAGTGACCTACGCTACACGCCGTGACACAGAGAAGTCCACCGACCCAGGGGCGCGCCGCGAGACTCTTCGGAACAGCCAGACGACGCGCGCGACCGCGGGTCAGTCGGCGGTCGTGGTGGCCCAGCGCGGCCCGGGCACGAAGCGCGCGGCGGCGTCGGTGGTGGCGAGCAGCTCCAGGGCGACCAGGCGGTCGGTGCCGGTGCCGGTGACCGGTGCGGGCACGTACAGGGTCTGCTGCGGGCCCTTCCCACCACGGCCCACAACGGCACCACCGCAGCGGGCTGGTCCACCCGCAGGTCCGGTGCCGGGTGACGGCGGGCCACCGGCTGGGCCTCGAGCCCCCGATGGGTGCGGATCACGGCCAGCGGTGCGATGCTGCTCCCGGCCGAGCTCGTGGTGCGCGAGAGCACGGCGGCGCCGCGCGGGTGAGGCGGCCAGGACCGGGACATTCCGCAGGAGAGGTGCCTGGGGCCCGGTAGCGCACGCAGACGCCTCGTCAGGGGCGCCACCTGCGCAGCAGCATCCGCACCAGCCAGGCGACGAGCCCGGCGATGGCACCGACCGCGGTGCCGGTGATCAGGCTGGAGCCGAACGCGAAGGTCCGCAGGATCACCGATCCGGCATCCGGGTCGATGTCGGTGAGATTGCCCCCGAGGGACGGCGGAGCGCCGGCGAAGCTTGAGTCCCACAGCACCTGGTGGCCCACCGCCAGGAGCACGCCGTACCACACGCCCACCACCAGGAGCGTGAGGAAGGCATTCGGTACGCGTCGCCAGAGCACCACAACGATCCAGATCAGCGGTGGCAAGAACACCAGCAGTGCGTTGACGGCAGTCCCGGACCGGACAAGGCCGAGGTCGTGGAGCACCACCCGAGGTACAGCCAGCAACGCGAGACCGATGATCGCGATCATCGGCAGTCCGAGCGTGCGCAATCGGTGCGGCCGCCGAGCAGGTGGCTGTGGGGGTGGATCGGGACGCGAGCTAGTCATGCCCTCGACGGTACGAACCGAGCGGGCCCGACCACATCAGCCCCGAAGCGTCGGATCACTACGTCAGGAAGCGACCGCGGTGGTCACCGTGGGGCGACTGGCCGCGGGGCCGGGCCCTTGCCGTGGTTGCGCCGGTAGCCCCACGGGATGCGGTAGACGCGCCCGGGCGTGATCGGCGCCACCCAGGCGAATCGGCTCGGCGTGGGAGAATGGTCGGATGCCCAACGGCCCGTTGATCGTCCAGTCCGACAAGTCCCTGCTCCTCGAGGTCGACCACGACCAGGCGGCCGAGTGCCGCCGCGCGATCGCCCCGTTCGCCGAGCTGGAGCGCGCCCCGGAGCACGTGCACACCTATCGGCTCACCCCGCTGGGGCTGTGGAACGCGCGCGCCGCCGGGCACGACGCCGAGCAGGTGGTCGACGCGCTGATCACCTACTCCCGCTACCCGGTGCCGCACGCGCTGCTGGTGGACATCGCCGAGACGATGAGCCGGTACGGGCGGCTGCAGCTGGTGTCCGATCCCGCGCGCGGGCTGCTGCTCCACGCCCTGGACCAGCCGGTGCTGGCCGAGGTGATGCGCTCCAAGCGCACCCAGGGGCTGCTCGGGGAGAAGATCGACGACGAGACCGTGGTGGTCCACCCCAGCGAGCGCGGCCACCTGAAGCAGGTGCTGGTCAAGCTCGGCTGGCCGGCCGAGGACCTGGCCGGCTACGTGGACGGCGAGGCGCACGAGATCAGCCTGGACACCTCCGACTGGGCGCTACGGCCCTACCAGGAAGAGGCGGTGGAGGGCTTCTGGCACGGCGGCAGCGGCGTCGTCGTGCTCCCCTGCGGGGCGGGCAAGACGCTGGTGGGCGCCGGCGCGATGGCCCGATCGGGAACCACCACGCTGATCCTGGTGACCAACACGGTCAGCGCCCGGCAGTGGCGGGACGAGCTGGTGCGGCGCACCAGTCTCACCCCGGAGGAGATCGGTGAGTACTCCGGCTCGCGCAAGGAGGTGCGCCCGGTGACCATCGCCACCTACCAGGTCCTGACCACCAAGCGGAAGGGCGTCTACCCGCACCTGGAGCTGCTGGACGCACGCGACTGGGGGCTGATCCTCTACGACGAGGTGCACCTGCTGCCCGCGCCGATCTTCCGGATGACGGCGGACCTCCAGGCGCGTAGGCGGCTCGGGTTGACGGCCACGTTGGTGCGCGAGGACGGCCGGGAGGACGAGGTGTTCTCCCTGATCGGGCCGAAACGGTACGACGCACCGTGGAAGGACATCGAGGCGCAGGGCTACATCGCCCCGGCCGA
Organism: Ruania sp.; assembly: GCA_035303065.1. GTDB lineage: Bacteria > Actinomycetota > Actinomycetes > Actinomycetales > Beutenbergiaceae > Ruania. Next base: position 432 of record DATGRZ010000447.1, on the reverse strand, counting down.
GTGCGTGGAGGTGCGGTTGGACCTGCCGCATGCGGACCGGATGACTTATGCGGTCGCCGAGGCGGAGGACCGGTACCGGCTGGCGGCCACCGCACCGGGCAAGCTGGCGGTGGTGGAGCAGATCCTGGCCCGCCATCCCGGGGAGCAGACTCTGGTGATCGGGCAGTACCTGGACCAGCTCACCGAGCTCGGCGAGCACATCGACGCCCCCGTGATCACCGGCGCCACCACGGTGCCAGAGCGGCAGCGGCTGTTCGAGGCGTTCCGCTCCGGGGAGCTGACCACCCTGGTGGTGAGCAAGGTGGCGAACTTCTCCATCGACCTGCCCGAGGCGGCGGTGGCGATCCAGGTCTCCGGGTCGTTCGGGTCCCGGCAGGAGGAGGCCCAGCGCCTCGGCCGGCTGATGCGGCCCAAGGCCGACGGGCGCACCGC
>DATGRZ010000446.1:0-2627 GCA_035303065.1 Ruania sp. | reverse complement strand
GCCCCAGGTGCTCCACGAAGCTGCGCGCCACCTGCTGCCAGTCGGCGCCGGGCACCGAGATGCTGTGCGCCCCGTAGGTCCCGGTGGCGCCGTTGATCTTGCCCAGGTACTCCGCGGCCGCGATCCGGCGCAGCTGCCGGCGCAGCCGGTGCGCGAGCACTGCGAGCTCCTTGCCCAGGGTCACCGGGGTGGCCGGCTGCCCGTGGGTGCGGGCGAGCATCGGTACCTCGGCGTGCTCCCGGGCCAGGTCGGCCACCGCGTCAGCCACTGCCGTAGCGGCCGGGCGCCACACCTGCTCGACGGCGTCGCGCACCGTGGTGGCATAGCTCAGGTTGTTGATGTCCTCGCTGGTGCAGAAGATGTGCACGATCTCGGTCACCTGGGGCAGCACGGTGTCCGGGCCGAGCACCTGCGGGGCGGCGGTCAGGCGCCGCTTCAGGAAGTACTCCACGGCCTTGACGTCGTGCCGGGTCTCCGCCTCGATCGCGGCCAGCTCGGCGATCTCGTCGGCGCCGAAGGTGGCCACCACCTGGCGCAGGTAGCCGGTCTCCTGCTCGGACAGCTCCGGGGCGCCGGGCAGCACACGCTGGGTGGTCAGGTGGATCAGCCACTCCACCTCCACGTGCAGCCGGGCGCGGTTCAGTGCAGCCTCGGACAGGTGGTCCACCAGGGGGGCCACCACAGTGCGGTAGCGCCCGTCCAGCGGGCCGAGGGCGATCGGCGGGGTGAGGGTGGCCAGCGAGACGGCATGCTCCATGGCTCCATCATCAGAGAGCCCAGAGCCGCTGTGATGCCGCGTTGTCCACACCCCGCCCCGGCGCCGGGCGCCTGCCGGTGGCGAGGTTCCTAGCGTGAGCGGGGTCGAGGTGAGGACGAGCAAGGAGGATGACGATGCATGGTCTGCCAGCACCGATGCCCGGTGCGGGGCCCGGTGTAGCCACGCTGCTGGCTGCCGCCCAGGACGTACGTGGCAGCGCGTCCTGTGCCGCCACCCTCTCCCCGGAGCACTGGCGTGCGCCGTCGGCCGAGCAGTACCGGCAGCGGGTGCGCGAGCTGGTCGCCGGTGCTCGCCGTGCCGCTGACCAGATCGACCTGGCGGTCGCGGCCGCCCAGCAGCACGCCGCCGAGCTGGAGTACGTGCGGCAGGCCCTGCTCCACGGTGACCAGGTGCCGCGGTGAGCCGGGGCATCGCACCGGTACCCGACGGTCCGGTGGGGCACGGCCGACCCGCCTACGACGACAGCCAGCTGCAGGTGATCGGCTCCTCGATCGACGCCGACACCGGAGAGCTCACCTACCTCGCCGCGCTGCTCGACGGGGTCGCCGATGCGCTGCGGGAGGCCGCCGAGCAGGTCGCGGCGGCGCGGCAGGCCCTGGAGGCCTCGACCAGCTGGGCACCGGCCTCCGGACGGCAGGCGCAGCTGGCCTGTCGGCTCGCCCAGTCGGCCGTGCTGGAAGCCAGCAGGCAGGCTGACGACGTGGCCGCCCGGCTCCGGGCGGCGGCCGACGCCTATGCCGAGGCGGAGGCGGCGGCCCGGAACAGGTTCGTGCTGCGGATGCCGGGTGCAGCGCGGTGGTTCATGACGGATCCGTCCAGAACGCTCATCCTGGCCAACCTGACCGGGCTGAACATGCTGCTGCGCGGTCAGTGGACCCCCAGCGACCCACAGTTCGGCTACCTCCTGGAGGAGATGTCCTGGACTCTCACCGGGGGAGGGCTCTATCCGGACTGGGCCCCGATGGCCGATGACCGGATCCAGCTCCTGGCGACCGTGACCAGCGCCATCGTCACGAGCAACATCACTGTGCAGCGAGGGTTCACCCCGACCGGGGTGGAGCTGGAGCGGATGTGGCGCGGCTACGACCTGGCCGGAGTCCGGACGGGGCCGGTGAACCCCCACGGTGCTGCGGACGTCGGCGACCTGAACGCCGGCATCTCCGACCTCTACCACGGGGCGGGAGTGCCGGCGGGGACGATCCGTCTGGACCGGGTGACCGGTGCGAACGGTGAGGTGTTCTGGCAGGTGTACATCCCTGGCACCCAGACGCAGTGGGAGCTGGGGGAGCCGGACACCGGTGGGCCCTTCGGTGCGGCGATCGCCAACGAGGTGCCGCAGGACTGGGCGACCAACCTCCAGGTGTTCACCGGTCAGGACAACCCGGCGCAGAACGGGGTGATCGCGGCGCTCGCAGCGGCAGGGGTGGGGGCACGTGAACCGGTGCTGCTCGCCGGGCACTCCCAGGGCGCGATGGTGGCGATGGCAGTGGCGGGCAGCCCGGTGGTGCGCCGGAACTACGACGTCCGCTCGATCGTCACGTTCGGCGGACCGGTCGGACACATGCGCACCCCGGACGGAGCGGCCACGCTGAACGTGGAGCACGAGGGTGACCTGACCCCCGGGCTGGAGAACGAGCCCAACCCGGTGGAGCCGAACCGGACCACTGTGCGCCGGGACATCGCCGCCTCCGACGACCCGCAGGACGCCGGGGTGGTCTCCGTGGTCCAGGCGCACGACCTGCCCGCCTACCAGCGCACCGCCGAGATGATCGACAGCTCCGACCAGGGGCCGATCACCTCCTGGCGGGCACAGTCGGCGGACGTGCTCGCCGGGGACACCGCCACGGTG
>DATGRZ010000445.1:0-6643 GCA_035303065.1 Ruania sp. | reverse complement strand
GCACCGCCTGCTCACCGTCCCGGTGCTCGCCTGGTCTCTGTGGGACTGGGGATCGGCGGCGTTCAACGCGGTGATCACCACGTTCGTGTTCACCGTGTACATCACCTCCGATGCGTTCGGACCGGAGGCGGGGCGTCAGCTCGGCTCAGTGCTCGCCATCGCCGGGGGACTGATCGCGCTGTTCGCACCGGTGGCCGGGCAGAGCGCGGACCGGGCCGGGCGGCGCACACTGTGGCTGGGGGTGAACACCGCCCTGGTGATCCTCGCCTCCGCGGGCCTGTTCTTCGTGCTGCCCGCCCCGGAGTACCTGTGGCTGGGGCTGGTGCTGCTCGCCGGCGGGAACATCGCCTTCGAGTTCGCCGGGGTGAACTACAACGCGATGCTCGCCCAGGTCTCCACCCCCTCGAACGTGGGGCGAGTCTCCGGCCTGGGCTGGGGAATGGGCTACCTCGGCGGCATCGTGCTGCTGCTGTTCGTGTACTTCGGGTTCATCAACCCAGAGGTCGGGCTGTTCGGGGTGACCGGCGAGGACGGGCTGGACGTGCGCGTGTCCATGCTGTTCTGCGCCGCGTGGACGCTGGTCTTCTCCATCCCGGTGCTGCGGGTGGTTCGGGACGTGCGGGAGAAGTCCGCCACCCGGGACGCGTCAGCCGGTGGGCACCGCCGGGCACGGGGCCTGCGCGCTGTGCCGGCGACGCTGCTCGGCTGGCTGCTCGGCCTGGTCGGCGCCTACGTGCACCTCGGGCGCACCATCGCGGGCCTGTGGCGGGCGGACCGGAACACGGTCTACTTCCTGCTCGCCTCGGCGGTGTTTCGCGACGGACTGGCTGGGGTGTTCACCTTCGCCGGGGTGATCGCTGCCAGCACGTTCGGGTTCAGCCCGGGAGACGTGATCATCTTCGGTGTGGTGGCCAATGTGGTAGCCGGGATCGCCACGATCCTGGCCGGGCGGCTGGATGACTCGCTGGGGCCGAGGGTGGTGATCCTGGTGTCGCTGCTCCTCATGGTGGCCATGGGTACCGCGATCTTCTTCCTGCACGACGGCGGAGCGAAGGTGTTCTGGTCCCTCGGCCTGGTCATGGCGGTCTGTGTGGGACCCGCCCAGTCCGCCTCCCGTACGTTCCTCGCCCGGCTCATCCCCGCCGGTCGGGAGGGGGAGGTGTTCGGGCTGTACGCCACCACTGGGCGGGCGGTGAGCTTCATGGCACCGGGGATGTGGACAGTGGCGATCACTGCCGGGATGGCGGTCACCGGTCTGGCCACGGCCCGGGAGGCGCAGTACTGGGGGATCCTGGGGATCGTGCTGGTGCTGGCCGTGGGGGCGGCCCTGATGTTCTTCGTGCGGGTCAGCTCCGACCACCCCAGTCGGTGACCACCAGGCGCCGGCCGGTCGGCGTGCCGGCGGCGGCCCGTTCCCGCAGCTCCTCGAGGGTGTCCGCACCGACGTGCAGGTAGCGGCCGGAGAGGGCATCGAGCTCTCCGGCGGCGATCGCCACGGCGAGCTCGGCGACCGCCTCCGGTGGGGTCCAGTCGGTACGGTCGGCATGCATCTGCATCCCGGTGGACATGTCTGTGGCCACCACCCCCGGGGCGAGCTCGAACGCGCGCAGCCCGCGGTCGAACCCGGCGGCGTGCAGACCGCCGCTGATGCGGAACAGGGCAGTCTTGGTGATGTTGTAGGCAGCCATCACGTCCGAGTCGTGGGTGCCAGCCCCGGAGCTGAGGTCGATCACACGGCCCCCGCCCCGGGACAGCATGCCGGGGACCAGTGCGCGGGCGAGCAAGAACGGGCCGTACACGTTGGTGGTCAGCACCTGGGCGAACTGCTCCGGGTCCGCCTCCCACAGCGGCACCTCGGCGTCCACCAGGCCGGCATTGTTCACCAGCAGGTCGACCGAGCCGAGGGCGAGCTCGGCCTCCCGGGCGGCGGCGTCGACCGCGACCCGGTCGGTGACGTCGGCGGCCAGCACCACGGCGCGGCGCCCGAGCGCCTCCACCCGCTCAGCGACGGCGGTGAGCTTCTGCCCGTCGCGGGCGAGCAGGGCGACGTCCAGACCAGCGGCGGCCAAGGCGGTGGCCAGTGCGGCTCCGATGCCTCGGGAGGCGCCGGTGACCAGGGCAGTACGGGCAGCGGGAACTGTCGGGGTCGTCATCCCCCTAGTATCCCCGACCTCCCGGAACCACACGAGGGTGCCCTGGTGGTGGCACGGGGGTGCCCTGGTGGTGGCGATCGGGCCGGATCACAACCACCAGGGCACCCTCGGGGGCGGGCAGCGGTCAGCGGTGGGCGTCGACCTTCTGCTCAGCAGGTTGGGTCTCGCCGTCCTCGATCACCACCGAGGAAGCGCGGAACTTGGAGGCGATGATCGCGGCCACTGCGATCAACCCGGCGACCACGGCGATCGTGATCCGCAGTGCGTGGTTGGCGTCGGCAGGCACGCTCATCACCACCACAGCGGGGGCGATCAGCAAGGAGACCAGGTTCATCACCTTGATCAGCGGGTTGATCGCCGGACCGGCGGTGTCCTTGAACGGGTCGCCGATGGTGTCACCGATGACTGTGGCCGAGTGCGCCTCGGAGTTCTTGCCGCCGTAGTGGCCGTCCTCGACGATCTTCTTCGCGTTGTCCCAGGCGCCACCGGAGTTGGCCAGGAACACCGCCATCAGCACACCAGCAGCGATCGCACCACCGAGGAAACCGGCCAGCGGGCCCACTCCGAGGCCGAAGCCGACGGCGATCGGGGAGAACGCGGCCAGCAGTCCGGGGGTGATCAGCTCCCGCAGGGAGTCCTTGGTGCAGATGTCCACCACGCGGCCGTACTCCGGGCGGGTCTCACCGGTCATGATGCCGGGGTGCTCCTGGAACTGGCGGCGCACCTCCAGCACGATGGCACCGGCGGCGCGGGTGACGGCGTCCACGGCCAGCCCGGAGAACAGGAACACCACAGCGGCGCCGAGGATCACGCCGACCAGGGTGACCGGGGAGATGATCTCGTAGTTGACCATCGCCGCCACGACCCCGTCGGTCATGTCGGCCACGTTCGCCCCGGCGGAGGCGATCGCGGTGGAGACGGCGTCACCGTAGGAGCCGAACAGGGCGGTGGCTGCCAGCACGGCGGTGGCGATCGCTATGCCCTTGGTGATCGCCTTGGTGGTGTTGCCGGCGGCGTCCAGGTCGGTGAGGATCTGCGCGCCCTCCTCGTCCACGTCGCCGGACATCTCGGCGATGCCCTGGGCGTTGTCGCTGACCGGGCCGAAGGTGTCCATCGCCACGATCACCCCGACTGTGGTAAGCAGCCCGCAGCCGGCCAGTGCGATGAGGAACAGGGCCAGCCAGACCGAACCGCCGGCGAGCAGGAACAACGCGCACAGTGCGGCGGCGATGATGCCGGCGGTGTACACGGCGGACTCGAAACCGACGCCGATTCCGGAGAGCACCACGGTCGCAGCACCGGTCTTGGAGGTGGCGGCCACCGTGCGGGTGGGTTTGGCGGTGGTACCGGTGAAGTGACCGGTCAGGGCCAGGATCACGCCGGCGAGCACGACGCCGACGACCACGGCGAGCGCGGAGACCAGCCGGGGGTCGCCGCCGTGGTCGGTGAGCGCCTCACCCACGCCCTCGAGCGCCCCGAAGGTGGAGGGCAGGTAGATGAAGGCGGCGATCGCGGCGAGCACCGCACCCACGAGAGCGGCGATGTAGAAGCCGCGGTAGATCGCCGTCAGACCATCCTCGCTGCCCCGCACCCTGGTGATGAACACGCCGAGGACGGCGACCAGCGCGCCGATGGCGGTGACGATCAGCGGGAACACCAACCCGGCTTCACCCATCGTGGCCTTGCCGAGGATGAGGGCGGCGACCAGGGTGACGGCATAGGACTCGAACAGGTCGGCGGCCATACCGGCGCAGTCGCCGACGTTGTCGCCCACGTTGTCGGCGATGGTGGCGGCGTTCCGCGGGTCGTCCTCGGGGATGCCCTGCTCCACCTTGCCGACCAGGTCGGCGCCGACGTCGGCGGCCTTGGTGAAGATGCCGCCGCCGACCCGCATGAACATGGCCAGCAGGGCGGCGCCGAAGCCGAAGCCCTCGAGGACGGCCGGGGCGTCACCACGGAAGATCAGCACCACTGCCGCCGCACCGACCAGGCCCAGGCCGACTACGCACATGCCGACCACACCACCGGTGCGGAACGCGATCCGTGCACCCTCCGCCCGGCCGTTGTGCGCGGTGGCGGCCGCGGCCACGCGCAGGTTCGCCCGGGTGGCCAAGGACATGCCCAGGTAGCCGATCGCGGCGGAGAACGCCGCGCCGAAGAGGAAGGCGATGGAGCGGCCCAGCCGGATCCCGGTGTCACCGGGCAGGAGGAACAGCAGCCCGAACACCACGACGGCGAAGATCGCCAGGGTGCGGAACTGCCTGTTCAGGTAGGCGGAGGCACCCTCCTGGATGGCGGTAGCGATCGTCTGCATCGCACTGGTTCCCTCGCCGGCGGCGAGCACCTGCCTACGGAGGACGACGGCTAAGACCAGGGCTGCGACCGCGATGGCGGCGATGACCGACACGATGACGAGGCTCGTGGTTCCGAGCGTGAGCATCCGTCCTCCTCGACGAACAGGATGGGTTTACCGCCGGGGTATCCGGCGAACGCGGTGAGTCTATCTGCCCGCAGCGGGTGTGCTGGCATTCTTGAGGGACCCAGCTGGGTGAACCTGCCTGCGCCTTGCGGATCGCGAACACCCGCATCCGCAGCCGCTGGTCGGCGTGTCGCCGCACCAGGAGGCGTTCGCGACCTGGTGGCGGTGTTCCGGCGGTCTTGTGTGCCTGGTGGGCGCAAGGCTGCTGTCAGGCACCTGGTGAAGGCTGGATGAAAACTCGGACCCAACCATTGCACGGTGGCGGGCGTTGGGGAGAGTAGAACCCCGTCGAGGAGGAGAAGGAGGGGGACAGTGGCACCGTGGGAGGCAGTGCTCACCGAGCTGGTGCGCAGTCGTGGGGCGGCGCTGGCCCGGTACGCCACGCTGCTGTGCGGGAACGCCAGCGATGGCGAGGACCTGGTGCAGGACGCCCTGACGAAGGTGTTCAGCCGATTCCGCCGGTCGCAGAGCGAGGACGGACCGGAGTACGCCGAGGCGTATGTCCGGCGCACGATCGTCACGCTGTACCTGGACTCCTATCGGCGAGGCAAGCGCTGGCGCGCGGTACGGCACTTGTTCGAACCGGGCCAGGTGGACCACGACGAGTCGGCGTCGGCACGGGTGGACGTGGCCCGAGCGCTGACCACGCTGCCGCCCCGGCAACGAGCCTGCGTGGTGCTGCGGTACTACGCAGACCTCACGATCGAACAGACAGGGGATGAGCTGGGGCTCGCCGCGGGCACTGTGAAGCGGTACCTGCACGAGGCGAACCAGCGGCTGGCTGCCGTGCTGCAGCCGGAAGGAGAGCGGGCATGAACATCGAGGATCTGCTGCGGGCAGACGCCCACCGGGACACCGGCAACCCGTTGGAGCCGCGTCTGGGTGGCCTGGTGCACCGGGTGCGCAAGCGGCGCCGCCGCCGGGCCGGCGCGCAAGCGGCCGGGGTGGTGACTGCCGTGGCCGCCGGCGTGGTGGTCTGGCAGGTGGGTGGACCGTGGGACAGGCCGGTCCCGCCACCGGCCACCGATCCACCGGAGGTGCAGTGGTGCGGCCAACCGCTGGAAGAAGTGACCGGCAGCGTGGCCCACCCCGACCTGGGCGTCGCAGAGCTGGAGACCACCGATGACCAGCTCACCGTGTCGGTGACGATCTCCTCGGAGACCGAGCTCGAGCTCTCTCCCCTGGTGGACGTCCTGTTCACCGATCCGGACACCGGGGACGTGGTCGGCTACAGCGAGGACGACCGGGCAGCCGACCGGGAGGATGCGAACCTGTACGTGCCCGCCGGCGGCGAGGCCGATACCGGTCGCTCGGTGAGCGTGACCTGGTGCACAGCAGCGTTCACCGGACCGGCCGAGGCCTACGCCGGCGACTTCCGCGCGGACGAGCTGTCCTGGCTGACCGACCCGGCGACGGTGCAGGTCACCGACGGCGCGATCGGGTCCGTGGAGGACACCCCGGACCAGGACGAGACCAGCGGGGAGGATACGACCGATCCGGAGAACGAGGGTGGGGACGCGTCCGACGGAGAAGGAACGACGGACCCCGAGAGCGACGAGGACGAGTCTTCGGATGCGGGTGGGCAGCTGTCTGCACCGGAGACGTATGAGCCGACCTGCGGGCAACCGTGGCAGCCACCGTCGGCCGAGACTGGTTGGCAGGTGTCCGCCGACTTCGGTACGGGGCCGTTCGAGGCCTCGCCCGACGGGGCGACCGGCGGACTGAGCACCGATGTCACGTTGACGAACACCGCCGACGAGGAGCTGACCGCGGACACCTACACGCAGGTGGTGCTCGTCCAGGACGGCACCGTCGTCTCCCCCGCCCTGCTCGGCAGCGACGACGTCCGGGAGACCACGCTGGCCCCTGAGGAGGACACCACACAGACGGCTGGTCATCAGCTGTGGGACTACTGCGACGAGTCCTGGACCGGTGTCGGCCCGAGCGTGCCGTCCGGGGAGTACACCGCCTACGTGCTGCTGCTGGACGCCGGTGCGTACTGGGACAGCGG
>DATGRZ010000444.1:0-9573 GCA_035303065.1 Ruania sp. | reverse complement strand
GAGCTGCTCGAGGACGAGGACTCCCCGTGGTGGGACGACCGGGCCACGCTGAACGTGGTGGAGCAGCGCGACGAGATCCTCGAGCAAGCGCTGGAGGAGGCGCGCGCGCAGCTGACCGTCACCCTCGGCAAGGAGCCCACGGACTGGCGCTGGGGCCGGCTGCACCAGCTCACCCCCACCCACGCGGTGCTCGGCGGGGAGGGGGTGCCGGCGCTGGTCAAGGACTACGTGAACCTGCCCAGCAGGGAGCTCGGCGGCGGCTCGTCGATCGTGAACGCGACCGGATGGGACGCCTCGGACTTCGACGAGGACGGCTTCCCGAACTTCGCGGTGAACTGGGTGCCCTCGATGCGGATGGTGGTGGACCTGGCCGACCTGGACGCCTCCACCTGGGTGAACCTCACCGGAAACTCCGGGCACCCGGCGTCCAGCCACTACGGCGACCAGTACCAGGCCTGGGTAGACGGGGACACCTACCCGTGGCCGTTCACCCGCGCCGCAGTGGACGAGGCCGCCGAGGACACCCTCAGCCTGGGCCCCTGACCCACCCACCCCATTCACCCCGCCCCCAATTCGCGCTGAAACGATTCAGGCGATACTTCCTGCGCCAGGTCGTGCTCGCGGGTATCGCCCGGGCGGAGCAGGTATCGACGGACCGGCGGGTGTGGGAGGTGCCCGGCGCCGGAGGTGTCGCAGCCGCTGCGCCGGATCTCCGGCGCGGAGACGGAGGTCAGTCCGCGATGCGCTCCCAGCCGGACGGGGTGAGGACACCGTCGACCGGGCGGTCGTGCGGGGCCGAGGGCAGTGGTTCGGCGGACCGTTCGTCGTCGTAGAGGATGGCGAACACGGGCGTCTCCGGGCGGGCGAAGCAGAGCACCCGGTCGTACCAGCCGCCACCCTGACCGAGGCGTACTCCCCGGGGGTCCACGCTCAGCGCCGGGGCGAAGACGATATCGGCATGGGTGATGGCATCCTCACCGAGGCCCGGGCCCTCCGGATCGGGCGGTCGCCCTGGTGCGCGTACCTCCAACGAGTCCCCCGGGCGGTAGTGCGCCCAGTCCCGGCTCAGGCCCGGACCGAGCATCGGCAGGAGGATCTCCACCCCGGCCTCGTCCAGCACGCGCAGCAGTGCGTTGGTGTCCGGTTCGGTCGGTCGGGCGGCGTAGGCGGCGGCACAGCGCACACCGTCCAGCAGGTCGCGCGCGTGCTCGGCGATCTTCTCGGCAGCGACCTTCCGCTCCTTCTCGGGACGGTTCTTGCGGTGCTCGCGCACGGAGTTGCGCAGCAGCTGCTTGGCGTCCTCGAGCTCCAAGCCGTCTTGGTGCGGGAGTGAGCTCGCCAGTGTCCACATACCTCAACAATGTCAGGGTCTGTGGCTGCGCGCTAGCGATCCGCTGTGCGCGAAACGATCCGATTTCGAGTGGTCCGATCGAGCCGGTTGTGGACCCGTCCTGCACTCCAGGCGACGGCGAGGCCCGGCAGCGTCTAGCCTTCGACCATGAGCACTGTGACCAAGACCGTGATCCCGGTAGCGGGCCTGTCCACCCGGTTCCAGCCCGCCACGAAGGCGATCCCCAAAGCGATGCTGCCGGTGGTGGACGCCCCCTCGATCGAGTACGTGGTGTCCGAGGCCGCAGCAGCCGGCATCGGCGACGCACTGCTGATCACCGGCCGCGGCCAGGAGGCGATCGCCGACCACTTCGACGCGGCCCCCGAGCTGGAGCGTGCGCTAGAGGCCAAGGGTGACCAGGCGCGTCTGGCGAAGGTGCAGGCGACCAACGACCTGGCTCGGGTGCACGTAGTGCGCCAGGGCGAGGCCCTCGGCCTCGGCCATGCCGTGCTCACCGCCGCCGACCACGTCGGCGAGGTACCGTTCGCCGTCCAGCTGGGTGATGACCTGATCGACCCGCGTGATGAGATCCTCCCGGCGATGATCGCCGCCCAGGCCGAGCTCGGCGGCTCAGTGATCGCACTGATGGAGGTACCACCGGAACAGATCAGCCTCTACGGGTGCGCCGCCGTCGAACCAGCACAGGCGGACGCGCTCGGCGCGGACGTGGTGCGGGTGACGTACATGGTGGAGAAGCCCGCACCCGAGGACGCGCCGAGCAACCTGGCGATGATCGGCCGGTACGTGCTCGGCCCCGGCATCTTCGACGTGCTGCGCACCACACCCCCCGGCCGCGGCAACGAGATCCAGCTCACCGACGCCCTGCAGGCCCTCGCCCAAGGCGGCGAGCACCCGGTGCACGGAGTGGTCTTCCGCGGCCGGCGCTACGACACCGGCAACCCGCTGGACTACCTGAAGACCGTCGTCTCCCTCGGCGTTGACCACCCCGACCTGGGGGAGGACTTCATGTCCTGGCTGCGTTCGTTCCTCGCCGGTCGGTGACCCGGTGGCCAAGAGTGTCTCCGCACACCTGAGCGCGGTTCTCGAGCTGCTCGGCCCGCTGCCGCCGCTGGACGTGGCGCTCACCGATGCTTCTGGATGCATCCTCGCCGAGGACGTGATCGCCGCCGGTGACCTGCCTCCGGTGGACCTGGCCGCCTACGACGGGTACGCCGTCCGCGCCCGGGACGTCGACGGCGCCTCCGAGACCAGCCCGGTGACCCTACGCGTGCTGGCTGACCTGCCCGCCGGGGCCAGGCACACCGAACGGCTGGTGGCGCACAGCGGAGTGCGGGTCGCCTCCGGAGCCCACCTCCCGGCCGAGTCAGACGCCGTGGTCCCGGTCACCGGCACCGACGAAGGCGCCGCCTCGGTCACCGTGCACACCGAGGTGCCGGCCGGCGCCGGGGTGCGTAGCGCCGGGGAGGACCTGCGCCGCGGCGAGCTGGCCCTGGCCGCTGGCCGTCGGGTGGGGGACCGGCAGATCGCGCTGCTCGCGGCGCTGGGCAGGGCGCGGGTGAGCGTGCACCCGCGCCCGCGCGTGGTGGTCGTGCCGGTCGGTGACGAGCTGCGTTCCCCAGGCCTGCCCGCCGGAGAGGCCGGGGTCTACGACGCCAACGGGCACGCTCTGGCCACCGGTGTGCAGGACGTGGCCGGCCGCCCGTTCCGCGCCGCACCGGTCGCCGATGACCACGGCGCGCTCCGGGAGACCCTGGAGGACCAGCTGGTGCGCGCCGACCTGCTGCTGACCACCGGTGGCCTCAGCGACGGCGCCCACGACACGGTCAAGGAGGTGCTCAGCCTGCTCGGCGAGGTGCGTTTCGACAATGTCGCCATCCACCCGGGACGCCAGTTCGGCGTGGGCACCATCGGGGACAGCACCCCGGTCGTGTGCCTCCCGGGGGATCCGGCGACGGCGCAGATCGGCTTCGAGGTCGTCGTCCGACCCGCGTTGCTCGCCATGGCAGGGCACGGTGAGCTGTACCGGCCTACGGTGACCGCTGCGATGGCTCGGGGCTGGGACTCCCCGGAGGGGCGGCGGCAGTTCGTGCCGGTCACCTTGGCTGGCAGCCCGGACGCCGGCTACCAGGCCACCCCGCTCGGCCCGCCGGAGCGCCCCACGCTGAACGCCATGTCCCGCGCGAACGCCCTCGCCGTGATCCCGGAGCGCACCGGCACGGTGGCGGTGGGAGACTCCTTCGCGTGCCTGGTCCTCGAGAGCTGATGGAGCTGCGCAGCGGTGCGGTCCGGCTTCGGCCGCTGCGCCGCCGCGACCGGGACGCCTGGCAACGGTTGCGTCGCCGGAACATGGGCTGGTTGCTGCCTTGGGAGGCGACCTCGCCGGACGGGACAGTGCCGCAGGCCTCGTTCACCGGGTACGTGCGCCAGCTGAACCGGGCTGCTCGGCAGGACACTGGGTATGCGTTCGTGGTGGAGTACCGCGGTGAGCTGGTCGGGCAGGTGAGCGTGGCCGGGGTGAGCCGCGGCTCGCTGCAGTCCGCCTCGATCGGCTACTGGATCTCCGAGCACGTCGCCGGCCGGGGCATCATCCCTACGGCGGTGGCGATGGTCGCCGACTACTGTTTTACCGACCTGGGCCTGCACCGGGTGGAGATCAACATCCGCCCGGAGAACTCCGCCAGCCTGCGGGTGGTGGAGAAGCTCGGCTTCCGCGACGAGGGCGTGCGCCGCGCCTATCTGCACATCCAGGGCCAGTGGGCCGACCACCGCACCTTCGCGCTGACGGTCGACGAGGCGGCGCCGGGCCTGCTGAAGCGCTGGCTGACCTCTCGCGGCTCCGCCCCGCCCACCCACCGGTGAAACGAATCAGGCGATACTTCCTCCGCCGAGTCGTGCCCGGAGGTATCGCCCCCGCGTGCCAGCTGCCGCCTTGGTCGCCGAACTGTGAGCACGACACGCCGGGCCCGATCAGCGATTCCGCACCTGTTCGGCTCTAGCGTCAGGACTGTGGAGTTCGCCGGATGGGTCGTGCTGGCGATCGTGGTGCTGATCCTCGGTTACCTGCTACCGACCGCGATCCGGTCCCGTCAGGTGGTCGTCGATTCTCGGGTGGCTGACAGGTTCTCCGAGGACCTACGAGTCCTGGCGACGGCCGGGACGGACCCCACCCCACAACCCGAGAGCGCTCGCGGATATCTGCACCAGCCGCGGACCGAGACCACGGAGGACACCATGCACTCGCCCGCCCCCCAGCGGCTCGCAGCCGCCGATGCGCGCCGCGCTGCTGCGGCGCGTGCCACCCGGGCAGCCGCGTCCAGCCGGCGGGCAGCGGCCGCGGCACGTCGACTGGTCCTGACCCTGGTGCTGCTCACCGCGACCGCGGCAGGGTGGGTGCTGGTCGGGGTAGCTTCTGCCCCGATCGTGCTGGCCATCGTGCCGAGTGTGCTGTTCCTGGCGGTGCTGGTGCTCGGTCGCCGTGCCGCCGCCCAGGCGAAGATTGCCGACGCCCGCCTCGCCGAGGAGATCGAGCGTGCCCGGCGCGCCGATCATGCCCGCGCCGCCCGGGCGGCCGCCACCAAGGCCGCCCGTGAGGGGGAGGAGCCAAAGTCACGGTCCAGCCTGCGCATCGACGTGGACCCGACGAAGCTGCTCGAGGCGGACGCGGAGGAAACCAGCGTGATGCGTCCCGAGCTGCCGGAGGGGGAGGGGTGGACCCCGGTGCCCGTGCCCGCCCCGGTGTACACGATGAAGGCCCCGGCCCCGCGCCGTGAGGTAGAGCCCCTTCCGGAGCAGGAGGCGCCCGCTGCTGAGCACGACGGCGGAGATCCCGTGGCGAGCCCGGCCTCACCGGCCGAGCCGGTCGAGGTCGTGCAGGGCGCTTCCGCGGAAGCGCCGGCGGCACCCCACGCGCCGTCGGTGAACCTCCAGGAAGTGCTCGAGCGCCGCCGAGCCGTGGGCCAGTAGCGCACTCGATCACCACTGAGTTCCGGCCCGCTCCGGTGACCAGAACCACCCCCTGGCTGGTGCTGGTCACCGGCGCCGAAGTGCTATCCTGATGCACGGTTCTGGGGCTATGGCGCAGTTGGTAGCGCGTCTCGTTCGCAACGAGAAGGTCGCGGGTTCGAATCCCGCTAGCTCCACCAGTTTTCCGAGGTCCGTCGGTGGAACGACCGAGCGCGTCAGTCGCTCTCCGCGGGTCGGTACCACGGCCACAGCCCGGCGTGACGCATGCACCGCTCCGCCTCGGCGACATCGCGAGCCGCCGCAGGCCAGGTGGACTTTGCCACCTCGGTGCGCCACCCCTGGGCGGAGCAGCCGCGCGCAGCGGCGCCGATCGCCACCTCCGCCAGGTAGGTGAGCATCGGGTGGCAGGACGCTCCATCGAGCCCCTCGGCGCCGCCGTAGGCGCCCTGGGCGATGCCTTCGAGCTCGGCGACTGCTTCCTGCAGCGCTTTCTCGTCGGTGCGGCTGGTTGTGCTCATCTCGTTCACCCGATATCGGTTGTCCTACCGCTGTGGCGGCTGCAGATCTCGATCGGTCGAGAAGCCGCACTACAGCAAATTAAGTAACGTCGATGTTGCATAAATAGCGTAGAGCTTTCTGGTGACTTCGGCAACGGGTTCCGGGCGTTCCGGCTGCGGTTGTCCCGGTCTGCGTGGCCCTCCCGACAGGCCGCCTGCCCGGAATGTTCCCGGGCAGGCGGCGTGCTGGATGCCGGTCAGGACGTGACGGCGACCTGGCCGCGGTCTTGCTTCACTGGTCCATCGCCACCCGGGCGGATCTCGAAGTCGAAGATCTCCGTCGGGAGGAACACGGTGCAGCAGGCGTTCGGGATGTCGACGACGCTGCTCAACCGGCCCTGGATCGGTGCGGTGCCCAGGATCAGGTAGGCCTGCTCGCCGGTGTAGCCCCACTTCTCCAGGTAGGCGATCGCGTTCAGGCACGCATTCCGGTACGCCTCGGTGGCGTCCATGTACAGGTTGGTGTCGTCCCGGTGGTCCACCGAGATCCCGGTGAAGGTCAACCACTCCGAGTACACCGGCTCGACCCGGCTCGGCATGAAGATCGGGTTGTGCGTGACCCCGTAGGTCTCCATACCGCCCTTGATCAGGTCCACGTACAGATCAACGAAACCGCCCATCTCGATCGCGCCGCAGAAGTTGATCTCGCCGTCACCCTGGCTGAAGTGCAGGTCGCCGATGGAGAACTTTGCACTGTCGACATACACCGGGTAGAAGACCCTGCTGCCGCGAGTGAAGTTCATGATGTCCATGTTCCCGCCGTGCTCGCGCGGTGGAACGGTGCGGGCACCCTCGCGTGCGACCTTCTCGGCCACCTCGTCACTCGCGGTCCCGGCGAGCGTGCCGGCAACGGTGGGCGGGATGGCCAGCGGCGGCACCCGGTCCGGGTCGGTGTCGATCAGGGCTTGTTCGCGGCGGTTCCACTGGGCGAGGAGCTCAGCTGAGGGTGCCGTGCCCGCGAGGCCCGGGTGCTGGATGCCTGTGTAGCGGACACCGGGGATGTGGCGGGAGGAGCACTCCTGCCCGCGGAAGTCCCAGACCGCCTTGTAGGCGTCGGGGTAGTAGTCGGTCAGGAATCCGCCACCGTTCACCTTGGCGAAGATGCCGGAGTAGCCCCAACCTTCGCCGCAGTTGTCGCCCTGCGCCTGGGGAACCGGTCCGATGTCCACGATGTCCACCACGAGCAGGTCACCAGGCTCGGCGCCCTCGATGGCGAACGGGCCGGAGAGCATGTGGTTGAAGTCGAGGTTCACATCACGCACGTCGTTGGCGGAGTCGTTGTTGCCGATCTGCCCGTTGGTCCACTCCTTGCACTCGATCCGCACGGTCGAACCGGGCTTGATGCTCGCTGCCGCCGGGATGTCCGGATGCCAGCGGTTGTGACCGGGTACTGCCTGGTCATTCATGGACTTGGACTGATCGACGCTGAAGATCACTTCTGGCATGGAAATCACCAATCTGTCTGGAGGCTGAGGGGAAGAAGACGAATGGATGGTCTGGTTGGACGCGAGAGGCGAGTCAGTCGACCACCTCCTTGACCGGTGCGGAGAGCGCTCGTGCGGCCGGTCCTGCCACGATCAGCGCGAGCAGGCCGACGGCAGCGATCACTACGGCGATCCCCCAGCTGCCCTCCCAGCTGCCGAGGAGAGTCATCATCGCCGCCACGGTGGTGATGACCCCGGTGACTACCGTGTAGACCCCGGTCGCCGCACCGAGCGCCGCTCGTTCGAGACCGAGGACGAGGAAGAACAGGAACCACAGCACCCCCCACAGCAGCCAGATCACGCCGAAGCCGGCGTCGTCGGCTCGTAAGAAGCTGTCTGCGGCGTAGACCACTGTGCACAGCGCGACCAGGAGTGCGAACCAACCGAAGCCGCGGTTGCTGTAGTCCTTGACGGCGTTGATGCCGACCCACAGATAGGTGAAGCCGAACAGGTAGATGCCCGAGGCTGCGAAGATCGCGTCCGGATCGCCGGCGGCGACGAAGATGAGGTAGGTCGGCGTGATGACCTGGAGGCCGCCGACGAAGAGGTTGAGCGGGCCGGCCTCGCGCGGCGTGAGCCAGCCCAGGAGCAGAAGGCCGTTGACGACGAGAACGGCTCCGACGTAGACGAGGCCGACTGCGGACATGGGTCAGGGTCTCGGCAGGGCGGGGTGACCCGGTCGGGCAGAAGGGGCCGGTCGCGCAGCCGGAGGTATGTGCCGGGTGACCTCCGGGCGTTCACCGCTGAGCCCGGCGCTCGTCACCGCGCGGTCCAGCGATGGGTCGAGCCGGCTCAGGTGCGGGCTGGTGAAGACCCGTGCACCGAGCCGGTCGCAGTCCGGGCAGGGTGCTGGGTCTGTGCGGCGCGCGATGCTGCGCACCAGCTCGAACTTTCCACAGTGCGCGCACGCGTAGGTATAGGTCGGCACGAGACACCTCCATTGGTTGCAAGTAGAATATTTCCAAACGGAAATAAGTGCAACCGAAGGTGTACCGGGCCCCTCCGGCCCAGAACTGTGCCGCTGATCCAGCTAGCGCAGCGCGGTGATCACGTCAAAGTCTGTGAGGTCCGCCTGGGCGAGGTAGACCTCCTGTCGTAGGTGTCCGGACCGGAGCTCCATCGCTCCCCGGGGTCCGTCATAGCCTAAGCCCTCTGCCACCCGCAGCACTGCCTCGATCGACGTGTCCTGAGCTGCGGTGAACAGTGCGGCCAGCAGCTGCAGGCCCTCGTAGCAGGACTCGCCCTGGTTGTTCAGGGGCGGTGCTTCGGGGCCGAAGGCATCGGTATAGGCGCCGACGAAGTCGAGCGAGCTGCCAGTGGGCAGCGAGCGGAAGTAGCCGGCGGCCACGTACAGGTTCCTGATCGCACCCGGCCCGGAGGCCAGCAGCATGTTCTCTCCCATCAGCGGCGTCAGGCGCACCAGCTCACCATCCAGGCCCCGGTCAGCGAACTCTCGGTTGAAGAGCACAGCATCCTGGCCGACCAGGAACATCAGCACGCCGTCGGCCTGCGGTCCGCGCTCGATCCGGTCCAACGTGGCGGCAAAATCGATGGCGTCAAACCGGGTCAAAGACGTGCTGAGCACCTCAAGGCCGAGCGCGCGGGCGTAGCGGGAGGCGGCGCGGGCGGAACGGCGCGGCCAGATGTAGTCGGAGCCGACGATGTGCCAGCGCCGCAGGTTGCAGGTGTCGCGGAGCCACGCCAGCGCCGGGCCGACCTGCTGCCCGGGAGTCTCCCCAGCGCAGAAGACACCAGCTCGTGACTCACCCCCTTCGTACAGCGACGTGTACACGTACGGGATGCGCTTCTGGGTGATGGGAGCAACCGCCTCACGAACGGAGGAGATGTGCCAGCCGGTCAGGGCATCGATGCGACCGCCGTCCATCAGCTCGCGGACAGTACGGCCGACCTTCTCAGGCGGCTGGCCCGCGTCGATGACCTCCAGCTCAACGGGTCGTCCGAGCAGGCCGGCCTCGTTCACCTGCCGGCGGAAGAGCTCGGACACGGCCTCGCAGGACGGGCCGAAGATCCCGCCCGGCCCTTGGAGCGGAATGGCCAGACCGATCCGGATGGCGTGTGGATCGACGCTCTCCAGACCGTCCCGACTCGCTGACTGCACGTTCATGCGAACCACCACGGGGCACATCAGATAGTATTTTCATCTGAAAGGGATGTGACCAAGGTAGGACATCGGTCACCGCTTGGGAAGGACACGATG
>DATGRZ010000443.1:0-4825 GCA_035303065.1 Ruania sp. | reverse complement strand
GGCCCGCAGTGACGGCGGACCGGGCGGCTGGGCGAACGTCGCTCGACCGTGCCAGTCCGCACGATCGATGCCTTGACGTCCCGCCAGGAGCGGGACGGGATGGTCTCTCGACGCTAGCACCGGGTGCTGGGGTCAACAACTGCTGCCGAGCGGTGCTCTGCTGCCGGTCCCTCAGACCTGTCGCACCGGCGGTGCCGGCACCGGTGCCGCCGCTCTCCCACGACCGCCGAGGTGGTGCCGAACTCCCCATCGAGCCTGCCGCTGGAGGCCGCACCGGACCGCTAGCCTGGGGGCCGATGACCGCGTCCCGGCCCGCGCCGCCCCAGTACCCGACCACGGCCACGCTGATGCTGCTGGCCACCCCGGGTGACCCGTTCGTCCAGGCGAGTGCCCGAGCCGGCACGGCGCACCGCGCGATCACCGAGCTGCTGGAGCTGCTGCCCGCCGACCAGCAGCAGCTGGCCGAGCAGTTCCACCCGGCCGCCCGCGCCACCTGGCACGCGGCGTCGGTGCTCAGCACCTGGAGCCTGTCGGCGCAGGAAGCTGGTGCGCTCGCCTCTCCCACAGTCGCCTCCTGGGGTGAGGCACCGATGCTGGAAGACGTGTGGGTAGGACGCCAGCCGGCCCGCCTGGCCGAGGAGGCGGTCTACGGTTTCGAGGGTGCGATCACCCCGCTGCTGGCGCACCTGACGAACGCGGTGGACAACCTGGCCCAGGGCCAGGCGACCTTCGGCACCGGGCTACGGCGGGTGATGCTGGCCGCTGCGGTGGCGGAGTTCGCCGCCCGGGTAGAGGCAGCGGTGACCGTGTTCACCGCAGCGGTGTGGGACTTCGAGCGCCCAGCAGTGCCCGCTCCTGCCGGCGCCTCGGCCCGGGTGGAGCTGCGCCCCGGCCCTCGCGCCCACCCGCAGGCACGCTGGGCCCGGGCGGCACATGTGCTGTTCGTCCCTGGTCGGGTGGAGATCACCACGGCGGAGGGCACCGAGGTGATCGGCCTGGACCGGCCGGTCGCCGCGCTGATGCACGTGGTCCCCCCTTCACCACGGGCGGCGCTGACCGGCTACGACCTGGCCGAACGGTACGAACGGCTACCGCTGCAGGACGAGCTCGGCGCCGTGCACCTGTGCGACGCCGACGGCTACAGTCTCGGGGCGATCGCGGTGGCTGACTGGCTCACCCAGCCACAGCTGCAGATCGGTCAGCAGGTGGCCAGCACCGCCGGGGAACACCCGATGCTCGCCCGGGACCGCCTGGTCTGGGGCCTGGAGGCGGCGGGCATCGTCGACGGCGCCGCTGTGCTCGGTGTGCCGGTCCGCCGGGGCGTGATGCACCCGCCGAGGCGCACCACGTTGACTACCGAGCCACCGCCACCATCCGCTGCTCCCCCGGGGACGTCCGGCTACCGCCCACGTGAGCTGGTCCGTCTGGTCCGTCCGGCTCCGCACCACCAGCCCTACCGGGGTAACGCCACCACACCAGCAGCGGCCTACAAGCGCCGGCTGCAACGACTGAAGACCTGGCGCAAGGACACCGGCCCTGCCTCCCCCATCAACCACGTGGTCCGTGCTGCCGCCCCGGCGGCGATCTGGATCGGCGGGCTGGGCAGCGCCTACCTGTTCAGCAGCACGCTGTGGGCGCAGCTGGGCCTGCTCTGGTCCGCAGTGGCGGTGAGCGAGCCGTGGCTGTGGTGGGCCTGGGTGCACCTTCGGGACCGCAGCCCGCACCGCATCACCGCCGCCTACCGCCCCGGTCGCTACCCGGGCGGCAGCCGCAGCTTCGCCAGCCGTGCCGCACTGTTGTTCGACGGCACCGCCATCGGGGTGCGCGGACCACGCGGCCACATCGCCTGGGCCGCCGGCCCCTGGGACCAGCACCGGGGCGTGGTCGCGGTGCACCGGTTGCTCGACGGTGCCGTCCCGTGGGCGATCGCGCTGGTGGACCAGAGGGCGCAGTGGCGCTTCGTGCTACCGATCGAGCAGTGGGCGCCAGGTGGTGACCTCGGCCCGCTCGCCGGGTTCGCCGAGGCAGCCGGGCTGAGCGTGGCGGACACCCAGGCCCGGCGGGTGGAAGGCGGCGAGGACGTGTTCGACGATCGCACCCCGCAGGCGCAGCCGGTGCACTCCGGGCCGCCCACCCGGGGGATGGTGATCCTGATGTTCTGGTGCCTGATCGTGGTCCCGTTCACCCTGGCCGGGAACCCTGTCGCCACGCTGGTGCTGCTGGTGCTGGCCGCGGTGGCCGTGGTGCCCGCGGCAGCGCGTGCGCTGTGGCGGCGGCTGCTCGCCCGGAGCAGCTGACCCTGCGCGCACCAGCAGCACCGGCGTGGCTCAGCTGAAGCTGTCCATTTCGACAAACCACTCGACGAACCACTCGCCCTCGACGGACACCAGGATGATCGGCGTCCGGGCGTCCTCAGGCGTTACCTATTCCGAGGTCGCCTCCGCGGGGGCCTGCTCCCCGGTGGTCCGGTCCGCGGGCGGCTGCTTCGCGGGAGCTGGCTCGGCGCCGACAGCACCTGCGGAGGCTGTGCTCGCCGCATCGGAAGCGGTGTCGCCGTCGCTGGACGGGGTGTCTGCTCGGGTCTCGCCGGCGGTGGCGTCCGTACTGGCCGCACCAGTCTCCTTCGCCGTCTTGGCGCCCTCGGCGCTGCCGTGGGCGTGCGCGGCGGCAGCAGCGATGGTGGCCAGGGTGGCTTTCACCTGCTCCCGCTGCGCGTCGTCCACCTCGGGCTCGGCGGGTGCCGGTTTGTTCTGCTCGCCCTTGTTCTTCCGCCGGCGGGCGGAGCGCGAGCCGTCGTGGCCACCGGAGTCCGAGCCACCGGAGCGGACCTCCACCGGCTCGGAGTGCACGATGAGGCCGCGACCCTGGCAGTGCTCGCACGGCTGGCTGAACGCCTCGACCAGGCCCTGGCCGACCCGCTTGCGGGTCATCTGCACCAGACCGAGAGAGGTCACCTCGGCGACCTGGTGGCGGGTGCGGTCGCGGCCGAGGCACTCGGTGAGCCGGCGCAGCACCAGGTCCCGGTTGACCTCGAGGACCATGTCGATGAAGTCGATGACGATGATGCCGCCGATGTCCCGCAGCCGTAGCTGGCGAACGATCTCCTCCGCCGCCTCCAGGTTGTTCCGGGTGACCGTCTCCTCCAGGGTGCCGCCGGATCCGGTGAACTTACCGGTGTTCACGTCGACGACGGTCATCGCCTCGGTCCGGTCGATCACCAGCGAGCCGCCGGAGGGCAGGTAGACCTTCCGGTCCAGCGCCTTGGCGAGCTGCTCGTCGATCCGGTAGGCGGCGAAGACGTCCTTCTCCTCGGTCCACTGCTGGATCCGCTCGGTCAGGTCGGGCGCCACAGTCTTGATGTAGGAGGAGATCGTCCGCCACGCCTCCACCCCGGAGACGGTCAGCGAGGTGAAGTCCTCGTTGAAGACGTCGCGCACCACCCGGGTGGCCAGCTCCGGTTCGCCCTTGAGCAGCGTGGGGGCGGTGGTGGACTTGCGGTTCACCTTCGTCTGGATCTCGTCCCACTGCTTGGAGAGTCGCTCGACGTCGCGGCGCAGCTCTTCTTCGCTCGCCCCTTCGGCGGCGGTGCGCACGATCACGCCCTGCCCGTCCGGGACGATCTCCTTGAGCAGCTTCTTCAACCGGGCCCGCTCGGTGTCCGGGAGCTTGCGGGAGATCCCGGTCATCGCCCCTGAGGGCACCAGCACCAGGTATCGGCCGGCGAGGGTGACCTGCGCGGTGAGGCGGGCGCCCTTGTGCCCGATCGGGTCCTTGGTGACCTGCACCAGGATCGAGTCACCGGAGTGCAGCGCCTCCTCGATGCGGCGCGGCTGGCCCTCCAGCCCTGCGGCGTCCCAGTTCACCTCACCGGCATACAGGACGGCGTTGCGCCCCTTGCCCAGGTCCACGAACGCGGCTTCCATGGAGGGCAGCACGTTCTGCACCCGGCCGAGGTAGACGTTACCGACCATCGAGGTCTGGGACTTGCGCGCGACGTAGTGCTCCACCAGCACGTCGTCCTCGAGCACGGCGATCTGGGTGCGCCCCTCCATGGAGCGCACCACCATCTTTCGTTCCACCGACTCGCGCCGGGCGAGGAACTCGGCCTCGGTGATGATCGACCGGCGCCGGTTCGCGTTCCGGCCCTCTTTGCGACGCTGTCGCTTGGCCTCCAGGCGAGTGGAGCCCTTCAGCGCGGTGACCTCGTCACCGGAGCCGCCGTTGTCCCCGCGCGAGCCTCGACCACCACGGCGGCGGCGCCGGCGCCGAGAGCTTCCGCTGGACTCACCAGACTCGTTGCCGTTGCCGTTCCCGTTGCCGTTCCCGGCGGTGTCGGCGTCGCTGTCCTGCGCTGTGGCCTTCTTGCCCTTGCCCTCCGGGGTGGAGCCGGAGCCGTTGCCCGAGTCGGACTTCCCGCTGCTGCTGGCGCTCTTCTCGTCCGAGTCACCGGACTCGCTCTCGCCCTCGCTGCTCTCGCTGCCGGCCGTGCCGCCGGAACCACCGGAGCCGCCGGAGCCTTTCCGGCGCCCACGTCCGCCACGCCGACGCCGTCGCTTGCCACCTCCGGACGGTCCGGGCTCGCCGTCCGCTCCCTCGTTCGAGGACTCCTCACCGGCGTTCTCCCCGCCGTGCTCGTCATGCTCCGCATCCTCTGCGGCCCCGGCTCCGGTCTCAGCAGCGCCAGCCGGCCGACGACGCCGGGGGCCGGTGATCTCCGGAGCCTGGAACAGCAGCGCAGTGGCCGGCAGCCGGGGCGAGTCCTCCTCGGCGCCCTCTTCGACCGTGCTCTCAGTGTCCTCGGCGTCCTCGGTATCCTCAGTGTCCT
>DATGRZ010000442.1:0-8048 GCA_035303065.1 Ruania sp. | reverse complement strand
CATCGCCGTAGGCGTAGGTGAAGTAGTACAGGCCCAGGCTGGTGGTGATCGTGTACCCGGTCATGAACGCCACCATTGCCAGCGTGACCCACAGCAGCTGGTCGTTGCCCACGATCACCTTCAGCAGCTCCCGCAGCGGCGTGTGCTCGCTGCTGGTGGTCACCTGCTGCCGGGTGGCCAGCAGGGTGATCATCTGGAAGGCGAGCATCAGCACCGCCACTGCCAGGGCGAGGACGAACCAGGCCCGCTGCGCCGAGCCCAGTGCGCTGGTGAGTGCCTCGGTGACCGGCACCAGGGCCACCACCACGGTGAACACGCCCACGTTCGCGCAGATCCGCGCTAGCACGCCGATCCGTTCCCGCTCGTCCTGCTGTCGGGACAGCGAGGGCAGCATGCCGTAGTAGGAGATGTCGTTGATCGTGTAGGCGACTTCCCAGAGCAGGTAGACGCCCACGAACACCACCACGAACGCCGGCCCCCTCACGCCCCAGTCGGAGAACATCAGCAGGGTCGCCCCCGCCCAGGCGAGCGCGCCCCCGGCGATCCACGGCTTGAACTTGCCCCACCGGGTGCGGGTGTTGTCCACCACGTAGCCCATCACCGGGTCATTGACGGCATCGAACAGTCGCATCACCACCAGCACCACGGTGATCCCACCCAGGGTGGCGTCGGAGACCTGCACCACCTCGGTGAGGTAGACCAGCAGGTACATCGTCACCAGCGTGGCGACCATGTCGCGCCCGAGCGTGCCCAGGCCGAAGCCCCAGACGTTGCGGCGGCCTGCTGGGGGATCGGCGGCCACGCCGGGGGAGGAGGTCACGAGGGGCAGTCTGCCAGGCGTGGGTGCGCGGTGGGGCAGGGTAGTCTCGGTGCGCGATGCCCACCGTAAAACCTGAACCACTGCTCGATGCTGCCGCCGTGGCCGCGCTCCGGGCGCCCGCCGCCAGGGGCTCGCGGTGGTGGGTGCTGGTGGCTGCGCTTGCCGTGTTGCTGTTGGCGCTGCCGGCTGTGCTGTACGTCGTTGCCGACGGTAAGCATTCGCTCGGCGGCGATCGGCTGGAGCACCTGCTCGGCCGCACCGAGCAGGTCACGGCTCGGGTGGACGCAGTGCAGCAGGTGGGGTACTGCGGTAGGCCGTCGGAGTCCCGGGAGCAGTTCCGGATCGAGCTGAGCTGGACCGCGGGACCGCCGCCCGGGCACGGCGGCTACCTGGTCTGCAACAGTGCACCTGGTGTGGGGGAGGACATCCCGGTCTGGGTGGATGCGGACGGCTACGTCCAGCTGGAGTCGCCCACCGCGGTCCGGCTGGCCGTCGTGGGCATCGGCCTCGCTCTCGCGCTGGTGACGATCGGTACCGGTGCCGTCATCCTGATCCCGCCTGCCCGCCGGCGCCGCCGGTTGCTGTCTGCTGCCCATGCACCGCTGCTGCCGCCGGTCCCGGTGCTTGCCCAGAAGAACTGGAGCAGGCAGCTCGGCTTCCCGTTCCGTCCGGCGCCGCCTGCGGAAGGTGTCGCTCCACCGATGTGGGCGGTACCGGTGCTCTACGCTGCCCCCGGCAAGACTCCCGTGCCCACCAGTATTCGCAAGCTGCGCGGCCGATGGTACTTCCGGGCCGGGCCGCTGCTGGCGTCCGGACGTCAGCTCGGGGTGCTCGAACGGGCCGGCGAGCGCTGCTGGGTGGAGACCCGACCGATACGGCGCTAGGCGGTCTCGGCCTGCCCCGAACCAGGAGGCAGCCGATGGCTGTCAGATTAAGCGGGCCACTGGGTCGGCTCGAGGGCCTGCAGCTCGGTGCGCCACCGCGACGAGGCCACTATGACCTCATCGTACGCCGCCCCCACAGTGGCGGTCGCAGCACCGGGCGAGGTAGGGGCTGCCCGCTCCACTCAGCGGCGCCGCACGTACACCTGCTTGCGCACGCGCGCGACCACAGCCCCGCGCCGGTCGAGGATGTCGGTGTCGAACCAGCGCAGCACCTTCTGCCCTCCGGCGGCCGCGGCGCGAAGCTCCTCCAGCACCTCATTCTCCAGGGTGAACTCCGCAGTGACAGCGGTGCGCCCAGGGGCCAGGAACTCGATCTCCGCCTGCCGGTCCCAGACTGTGTAGGCAGGGCCCAGGTTCTGGGCGACCAGGATGGTCCAGAACGGGTCGGTCATCGCGAACATGGTCCCGCCGAACTGGGTGCCGAAGTAGTTCGACGTGAGCAGGTGCTTGCCCATCCGCACCCGCACGTGCCGGAAGTCAGCGGACACGTGCCGCACCCGGATGCCGCTGAACAGGAACGGTGGCCACACGTTCAGCAGCAGGCGGAGCCGGCCGGGGGTGCTGGCGATCCGGGCCAGCGGGTGCTGTCGTTGGGACATCCGCCGATCTTAGGCGTATCGCCCCATCACAGGTCTGGCTGGTAGGAAGGGGCGGGCGCGGCGCCCGGTACGCGGAATACCAGAGCGTCCGGATAGCACCACCACCAGTTCTCACCGGGCTCGAACGACCGCACCAGCGGATGGTCCGGATGCTCGTGGAAGTGCCCGGTCGCGTGCTGGTGCGGGGAGCTGTCGCAGCAGCCGACGTGCCCGCAGACCATGCAGATGCGTAGGTGTACCCAGGACCCGCCGGTGGCCAGGCAGTCCTCGCAGCCGTTTGCCGACGGCGTTACCTCACGGGCGAGGGACACGTGCCCGCACGGGTCGTTCATGGCCGATCCTCCGTCCTCACCGGAGTATCCACGCTACCCGCGGCCAGGTCACCTCGCCCGGCGGTGTGCGGGCAGGGTGACGCTTCACAGGTTGATGGTCACCTCACCGTCCTCGCGCAGGGTGGTCAGGATCTCCTCGGCGGCGGCGTTCTGCTGCTCGCTGACGGCCTGCTGGGCGAGCTGGTCGCGCATCTCCTCGAACGAGGGCAGCTCAGAATCCTCCCCGCCCTGCCCGGACTGCTCCATCTGCTCCACATAGGCGTCGTACTGCTCGCGCAGCTCGTCCTCGCTCGGCTCGGCGACGTCCGCCTCCGCCTCGATGTAGCCCAGCACGCGGAACTGGTCGGCAGCCTCGGCCCGGACCTCGTCCTCGGTCATACCCTGTTCCTCCAGGGCCGCGATCACCTCGTCGGCGGAGCTCATCCCGCTCTGCGCGGCGATGTCCTCCAAGGTGGTGTCGATGTCCTCCTCCGTGGGCTCGATCCCGGCCTCACCGGCCGCCTGGACCAGGAGCTGGTTGTCCACCATCGACTGGGCGACCTGCTGCTTGAGCTCGTCCTGGTCGATCTGGCTAGGGTCCTGGGACATGGCTGCCTGCTGCAGCTGGGCCTCGTAGTCGCCGACGAACTCGTCCCGGGTGATCTCCTCACCGTTGACCTCGGCGACGACGTCCGGGACGTCCTCGACGTCTGCTTCCGGCATCTGGCCGTCGGCACCGGGGTCGGCCGCGGGGTCGCTGGCGGTCTCGGCGGGCGCATCGGAACCGTTCTCGCCGGAGTCGCCGTCTCCGGAGCAGCCGGCCAGCGCCAGCAGGACGGCGACACCGACCGCGGTCAGGGGGCGCGTGATCTTCATAGGGGTCTCCTCGCTCTCGGTGCGAATCTGCGAGCGTAGGCAGCCAACCTGAGGATGGCTCCCACCTGATGCTCAGGGAACGCTAAGGTTCGGTCAAACCCATTGAATATCGATAGATATCTCGCGATAATCGACAGATGACGTCGAGGGTGATCGTCCCGTTACGTGTCCTGATCGTGGTCCTGCTCCTCCTCGCGCTCGCCGCGCAGGCCCTGGTGCCGCTCGCGGCGACCGAGGCGGCCACGACGACCCCGGAGCTGTCCTATCTCCAGGTGCCCTACGCCGTCGCGGGTATTGCGACGATCGGCTGTGGGCAGGTCGTGCTGGTGGCCATCTGGCCCCTGCTCACCCGGGTGCGGCGCGGGGCGATCTTCGACGTCGCGGCCTTTCGCTGGGTCGGGGTGAGGATCGGCGCCGGAGTAGTGGCGACCACGCTGAGCCTGCTGCTGACCGCGCATGTGCTGCTGGTGGTGCAGCAAGGTCCGGTGACCGTGCCGCTGGTGCTGCTCGGCGGATGTGCGGCTGTGGCGGCCTTCACTCTGCTGATGGTGGTGATGCGGGCGCTGCTGCGCTCCGCGGTCGCCATGCACGACGAGCTTGCCGAGGTGATCTGAGTGGCGATCATCGTCGACCTGGACGTGCTGTTGGCCGAACGTGGGATCGGGGTGGGGGAGTTTGCCGAGCGGGTCGGTCTGAGCCCTGCGAACGTGGCCGTGCTCAAGAACGGGCGCGCGAAGGCGGTGCGGTTCTCCACGCTGGCGGCGATCTGCCGGGTGCTGGACTGCCAGCCGGGTGACGTGCTGCGCTGGGAACCGGCGAACGAAGAGGTCCAGGACTGAGCTAGTGGCGCCGCAGCTCGAGACTGGTGCCGACGGCCGCAGCGTCGCGGCGCTTGCCCCGGCTGGGCCGGGACCGGATCATCGGGCGGTACGTCGGTAGATCGCGGCCAGCACCGCCCCGGAGAGGTTGTGCCAGATGGAGAACACCGCACCGGGCAGTGCGGCCACGGGGGAGAAGTACTGGGCGGCGAGCCCGGCCGCCAGGCCAGAGTTCTGCATGCCCACCTCGATGGAGATGGTGCGTGCCGAACGGACCGGCTGGCGCAGCAACCGGCCGGCCCCGTAGCCGAGCAGATAGCCCAGGCCGTTGTGCAGCACCACCGCCAGCAGCACGAGCAGTCCGGCCGAGACGATCTGCTCGGCGCTGTTGGCCACCACCGCGGCGACGACCAGCGAGATCGCGATCACCGAGACCCACGGCAGCGCCGGCAGCACCCTGTCCACCAGGCGGGAGAGCAGCAGCCGCACTACCAGGCCGCCGACCACCGGCAGCAGCACGATCTTCACGATGGTCAGCGCCATGTCGCCGGCGCTGACCTCCATGTACTGCCCGGCCAGCAGCAGCGTGAGCAACGGGGTCAGCAGCGGTGCCAGCAGCGTGGAGATCGAGGTCATCGTCACCGACAGCGCCGTGTCCGCTCGGGACAGGTAGGTGATCACGTTCGAGCTGGTACCACCGGGTGCGCAACCCACCAGGATCACCCCGGCCGCCAGCTCGGCGGGCAGCTGCAGGGCCACGGAGAGCCCCAGACCGACCAGCGGCATGATCACGAACTGGGCAAGAACGCCGATCAGCACCGGCCACGGCCGCTTGGCGACCAGCGCGAAGTCCGGGATGGTCAGCGTCAGGCCCATCCCGAACATGATGATCCCCAGCAGCACGTTCACCCACGGCAGCAGCGCGAGCGCGGTGCTGGTCGCGACGAAGCCGATCACTGCGGCGGCAAGTACCAGCAGCGGGAAGATGGTCACCGCCACCCGCGCGGAGCGGTCCTCGCGCTGGGCGGCGGCCGCTGCAGGAGCGCCGTGGTGGGGCTCGGACCCGTTGGTCTCGTTCGATCGGGACGGGGTGGGGTCGGAGGGCGTGAGCCGTGCCATACCTGTCACCGTATTACAGCGTGGACAGGCGCGATCCGGATGGCAGACGTTGGCCTGGGCGGCGGTGCAGGT
This sequence comes from Ruania sp., assembly GCA_035303065.1. Lineage (GTDB taxonomy): Bacteria > Actinomycetota > Actinomycetes > Actinomycetales > Beutenbergiaceae > Ruania. The sequence continues at coordinate 2,489 of DATGRZ010000442.1, read as the reverse complement.
CTTGGTGCCGGACCGCGGCCGGGTACCCTGCGGAGCATGAGCCTGTGGACACCGGACGGACCGGATCTGGTGATCCACGCCGACAACGCCGAGGTGCTCGGCCGGCTGCCGGATGCCACGTTCCGGATGATCTACCTGGACCCACCGTTCAACACCGGCAAGGTGCAGCGGCGGGAGTCGATGCGGGTGGTGGCCTCGGAGACAGGCAGCAGGCTGGGCTTCACCGGCCGCAGCTATGAGACCGTGCGGGGCAAGGTGACCGCCTATAACGACGCCTTCGCCGACTACTGGGCGTTCCTGGAGCCGCGGCTGGAGGAAGCCTGGCGCCTGCTCACCGCCGACGGCACTCTCTACCTGCACCTGGACTACCGAGAGAGCCACTACGCCAAGGTGCTGCTGGACGCGCTCTTCGGCCGGGAGTGCTTCCTGAACGAGATCATCTGGGCCTACGACTACGGTGCCCGCGCGAACAGCCGGTGGCCGGCCAAGCACCAGACCATCCTCGTGTACGTGAAGAACCCCGCCCGGTACTACTTCGACAACGCCGAGGTGGACCGGGAGCCGTACATGGCCCCCGGCCTGGTGGGCCCGGAGAAGTCCGCCCGCGGCAAGCTGCCCACCGACGTGTGGTGGCACACGATCGTCTCCTCCACTGGCAAGGAGAAGACCGGGTACCCCACGCAGAAGCCGGAGGGGATCGTGCGCCGGATGGTGCAGGCCTCCAGCGCTGAGGGCGACTGGGTACTGGACTTCTTCGCCGGCAGCGGCACCCTTGGGGCGGTCGCCGGGCGGCTCGGCCGGCGGTACGTGCTGGTGGACTCCAGTGCGGAGGCTATCGAGGTGATGCGCCGCCGGTTGCCCGATGCTGGTCGCAGCAGCGGCACGGGTCTGGACTTCATCAGCATGGCCGAGCCGCAGGTGGTGCACTGACCGGGTTCGAGCGAGCCCTGGGGCGAAACTCCTCCCGAGGACCGCAGCCGGTATGACACAGTGGCAGCTGTGAACCTGCCGCACGATGACATCGACCCTGACGGCCTGCTGGAGTACTCGGTGGTGTTCACCGACCTCTCCCTGAACCACATGTCCCAGCGGTTCGTGGGCGTGATGCAGGAGACGATCGACATCCTGTGCAGCACCTACCAGGCCCACAGCGTGGCGGTGGTGCCCGGCGGTGGTACGTACGCGATGGAGGCGGTGGCCCGTCAGCTCGCCACCGGACGGCGGACCCTGGTGGTGCGCAACGGGCTGTTCTCCTACCGGTGGTCGCAGATCTTCGAGGTCGGGTCGATCCCGGTGGTCAACACCGTGCTCAGCGCCCGGCCGGTCACCGAGGCGCACCAGGCCCCGTGGCAGCCGGCGCCGGTGGAAGAGGTGGTCGATGCGATCCGGGCCGAGCGGCCCGAGGTGGTGTTCGCCCCGCACGTGGAGACCGCCGCCGGGCTGGTCCTTCCGGATGGCTATCTGCGTGCGGTCGCCGAGGCCACGCATGACGGCGGAGGGCTGTTCGTGCTGGACTGCGTCGCCTCGGGTGCGCTGTGGGTGGACATGAGCGACCTGGGTGTGGACGTGCTCATCTCCGCTCCGCAGAAGGGCTGGAGCGGGTCACCGGGCGCCGGGCTGGTGATGTTCGGGGAGACCGGGCATGCGGCGGTGCAGCAGAGCCAGACCACCAGCTTTGCCGCGGACCTGAAGAAGTGGCTGTCCATCGCGGAGGAGTACCGCACCGGGCGCGCCCCGTACCACGCGACCATGCCCACGGACACCCTCACCCGCAACGTGGAGCTGATGCGTGCCACCACCGAGCGCGGGCTGGAGGTGCTGCGTTCGGCCCAGACCGAGCTGGGCGGGCGGGTGCGCGAGCTGCTCGCTGCCCGCGGTCTGCCCTCGGTCGCGGCCGAGCGATATGCGGCCCCGACCGTGGTGGTGGTGCACACCGATGACCCGGACCTGCGCAGCGGCGCAGCGTTCAAGCAGGTCGGGCTGCAGGTGGCAGCCGGAGTCCCGCTGCACTGCGGTGAGGGCGAGGACTTCGGCACGTTCCGGCTCGGGTTGTTCGGGCTGGACAAGCTCGGCGACGTCGATGGCACAGTGGCGCGGCTGCAGGCAGCAGTGGACCAGATCGGCCTCTGATCCGATCGCTCAGAGCCGGGACTGTCAGCGGCGCTGTGTCCTCTCGTCCGGATCCACCGCACCGACGAGCCGCTGCACCTTCTCCCGCGGGACGCCTGCGTACTCGATCAGCAGCTCAGACACACCGGTGATGTAGAGCTTCAGGTCATCGACCTCAGCCTCGAGCTCGTCGAGGCGTTGGCGGGCGTTGGCCAGCTGGGCGTCCTGGTGTGCGTCGGTACGCCTCCGCTCGTTGCGCATGGCGGCCAGCCGCCCGCGGAGCTCGTTGATGCCCGTCTCGGTGTCCGCGATGTCCAGCCGGTTGCCGATGTCGCCCAGCAGCAGCGTGCGTGCCCACCCCATGATCGTCTCCCCTCGTT
>DATGRZ010000441.1:0-5306 GCA_035303065.1 Ruania sp. | reverse complement strand
CTGCCCGACGGCGAACGCATCTACTTCATCTCCACCCCGTCCGCGGGTCTGTGGTCCACCCGGGCCCGGCTCGAGGCCCGCGCCGGACACGAACAGCACCACTGACCAGGAGCCAGGATGCTCGATCTCATCGGCGAGGCCGCCGGCTACCTGTCCGCCCCGGCGGGCCGGGCCCGGTGGCAGGACACCTGGACGATGAAGCGCACCCGGCGGGAGGCGATGGGCCAGCTGGCCGGCACCTACGCCTCCTGGCTGCGCACCGTGTGCGGCGCACTGGTCACCGCCGTGGCCCTCGGTGGTGCGTTCCTGCTCGGGCGGGGTGTGATCGATCTGAGCGGAGCCGGTGGCCTGGTCGCGGTGCTGGCCATGGTCGGGGGAGTGGTGCTGCTGCTTGCCGGCCTGGCGGGGGCGGGGTACGTGCTGTTCACCGGCACCCGGCTGGTGGGCGCGTTGCGCACCTGGAGCGTCTCCCGAGCCGATGACGGCGGACCTGGGGTGGGCACGGTCCTCACCCCTGCCGTGGTGGTCCGGCTGGTGCTCGCGCTCCTCGCCCTGGCCGCGGGGGTGGGCCTGGTGCTGGTGCGCACCGGCGTGCTCAGCCTGGGGGCGGGGCCGTTCACCGGTGGCGCGGAGCAGGACTCCGGGCAGGGGCTGTGGCAGTGGTTCGCCGCGGTGATCGCGATCGGCAGCGGACTGGCGGCCGGCAGTGGTGCCGTGCGAGCGGGACTGGCCGTCCGCCGTCGACCTAGACGTGCGAAGCCTGGGCGAGGCCCAGGAGCGGAAGCACAGCAGCAGCACGCGCCTCAGCAGGGCGTGCCGGCTGCGCCGGTTGGGATGGCGACGCCCGCTGGGACAGGCACGGCTGCTGGGACGGGAACAGCTGGCCCTGCTGGGGTCGGGACGGGTGTGCCGGGTGCGCAGCTGCCGCCGGAGACCGCCGACACCTGGCAGCCCGAGCAGGTACCGGCCGGGCCGCCACCTGCGAACCCCGACGGGCCGCCACCTGCGGACCCTGGGCCGCCACCTGCGAACCCCGACGAGCCGCCACCTGCGAACCCCGACGGCCCGCCGCCTGCGAACCCCGACGGCCCGCCGCCTGTGCACAGCGTGCCCACGGCTGTGCCGCAGGGACCAGGTGTACCCGCAGGTGCACCGGCCGCACAGGAACCAGCGGCACCGGCGCAGGAACCCAGCACAGCCGCGCTGCCGGACGAAGAGGAGTGGGCGGCCACCCGCAAGGTCTCAGACCTGCCCACTGCCACTACGGCGAGCACAGCAGCGATCTCTGCGCTGCGCGCGGTCCTGCCCGACGGGCGCACCGTCACCACTGACGGGCTGACCCTGCTCGGCCGTTCTCCCGCGGGGCGCACCGGTGAACAGGTGGCCGGCACGCTGGCCCTGGATGACGCTGCGGTGTCCAAGACGCACCTGGCGATCCGGCTGGCTGGCGGCCAGGCCTGGGCCACCGACCGTGCCTCCACCAACGGTTCGGTGCTGGTCCGCGGCGGTGAGCACGAGACGCTCACCGCCTGGGACGAGGTGCCCCTCGCGCCCGGCGACCAGCTGCTGCTCGGTACGTCGCTGCTACGGATCGAGGCTGCCGAGTCCTGATCACGCGGGTGCCGGGAACGTGGTGCTGCGTGCAGGTGCGGCTGGGACAGTGGTACGGTGACCACCATGCGCACGAGCGTCAACCTCCTTCTTCGCTGCCGCGACGAGGCCTAGCAGGCCGGATCCTCGTCGCGGAGAGTGGTGGTGCCCGGCCGCAGCCGACCACACGACGAAGGACATCCGATGACGAAGCGCACTCCCCACGGCATGCCGGTCTCCAAGTACGTCTCTTTCCACGAGGCGATGCCCACCGACATCTCCACCCTGATGGCCGACCGCACCTGGCCGGCCAAGCAGATCACCAAGGCCCCGCGGTGGTTGTCCACCGACCTCCGGGACGGCAACCAGGCGCTGATCGAGCCGATGGACCCGGTCCGCAAGCGCACCATGTTCGACCTCCTGGTGAAGATGGGCTACAAGGAGATCGAGGTCGGTTTCCCTTCGGCCTCCCAGGCCGACTTCGACTTCGTCCGCTCCATCATCACCGACGAGGCCATCCCCGAGGACGTCACCATCTCCGTGCTCACCCAGGCGCGGGAGGAGCTGATCGAGCGCACAGTGCGTTCTGTGGTGGGTGCCCACCGCGCCACGGTGCACCTGTACAACGCTACTGCGCCGGTGTTCCGGGAGATCGTGTTCCGCAACGACAAGGACGCCACCAAGGAGCTGGCCACCGCCGGCACCCAGCATGTGATGGACCACGCGGAGAAGATCCTCGACGACGACACCGTGTTCGGCTACGAGTACTCACCGGAGATCTTCATCGACACCGAGCTGGACTATGCGCTGGAGATCTGCGAGGCGGTGATGGACGTGTGGGGCCCGGAGGACGGGCGGGAGATCATCCTCAACCTGCCGGCCACCGTAGAGCGCGCCACCCCGAACGTGTACGCCGACCAGATCGAGTGGATGAGCCGCAACCTCACCCGCCGGGAGCACGTGGCGCTGTCGGTGCACCCGCACAACGACCGCGGCACTGCCGTGGCCGCCGCCGAGCTGGCCGTGATGGCCGGGGCCGACCGGATCGAGGGCTGCCTGTTCGGGCAGGGTGAGCGCACCGGCAACGTGGACCTGGTCACCCTGGGGATGAACCTGTACACCCAGGGTGTGGACCCGGGCATCGACTTCTCCGACATCGACGAGGTGCGCCGCACGGTGGAGCACTGCACCCAGATGGACGTGCACCCCCGCCACCCCTACGGCGGCGACCTGGTCTACACCGCGTTCTCCGGCTCCCACCAGGACGCGATCAAGAAGGGCTTCACCGTCCGTGAGCAGCAGGTGGCCGAGGCCGGTGGCGACGAGGCGGACGTGGTCTGGAACGTGCCCTACCTGCCGGTCGACCCCCGTGACGTAGGGCGCAACTACGAGGCCGTGATCCGGGTGAACTCCCAGTCCGGAAAGGGCGGCGTGGCCTACCTGCTCGCCTCCACCCGGAACCTGGATCTGCCCCGCCGGCTGCAGATCGAGTTCTCCCGCACCGTGCAGCGGCACACCGACGCCTACGGCGGGGAGATGAGTGCCGAGCGGCTGTGGGACATCTTCGCCGACGAGTACCTGCCGGCCACCGGCGACAACGGGCTCACTCCGTGGGGCCGGTTCCAGCTGCACGCCACCCAGGTGGCCTCCGCCGGTGACGGCAGTGACGACGTGCTCACCGCCACCATCGTCGACCAGGGCACCGAGCACACCGTGCAGGCTCGCGGTAACGGCCCGGTAGCGGCGTTCACCGAAGCGCTGGACCAGCTGGGCGTGCAGGTCTCCGTGCTGGACTATGCCGAGCACGCCCTCTCCGAGGGTGGGGACGCGGCCGCAGCGGCCTATGTGGAGTGCGAGGTGCGCGACCAGGTGATCTGGGGAGTAGGTATCGACCCGTCGATCACCACCGCCTCGTTCAAGGCGATCGTCTCCGCAGTGAACCGCGCCGTGCGCTGACCCATCCGCCCACCCCACCGTCTCGTGAACGCTCTGGTTCGCAGCGTGAATCGGGTCAGCGGCCGCGAAAGCGAGCGCTCGCGAGGGTGGGGAACAGCCACCGCTCGGCCGGCCATCCCCTCGGCCGTGCGGCTTCGATGGCGGCGGTGAGGCCCGGGACCCGGCCCTCCCGCCACCTTCGAGCAAGGGCGCCGCACGGAGCCACCCGGCTCCGGCGGCGCCCTTGTCACGTCCGCAACCCGGCCACCCCGCAGTCGCGAACACCCTGGACCGCGACCTGGATCGGTTCAGCAGCCGCGGAGGTGCGCGTCCGGGATGGGGGTGGTCAGGGGGAGAGGCGGCGCCAGAGGCGGTCCCAGGGCCGCTCGGTGACCGGCACCAGCACCTGCTCACCGGCGGCGAGCCGCGCCAGCGACCGGGACCGCGCCCTGAGCAGCACCAGCACCATCGCCGTGGTGGACAGCAGACCTGCCAGAGCGATCACCCCGAGCGCCCACCGATAGTCGATCAACGTGGCCGGTCCTCCGGCTGCACTGACGTCGAGCACCACCCCCACCACGATGGCCACGACCATCGACCCGAGGAACCCGCCCGCGTTCACCAACCCGGTGGCGGTGGCCATCGTCCGCGGGCTGTTGTAGTCCCGCGCCAGGTGGAACCCGATCTGCGAACCGGGCACCCCGGTGGCCAGCAGCGCCAGCACCAGGCCGATCACCACTGTCGGTGGCCGGCCCCCAGGCCAGAGCACGAGGGTGCCGATCCCCAGGATGCAGATCAGCGCCACCATCAGGCCCATCGCCGTGCGCCACTCCGGACGGCGGCCGGCCAACGGTCCGATCACCAGGCTGGACAGGAGGTTGCCGAGCACGTACACCGACAGCAGCGACGCAGCGGCGGCATCGTCGTACCCCAGCCCCTCGGTCAGGTACGGGTACCCCCACACCAGGGAGACCACGGTGCCGGCGGTCATCGTGCCCTGGTGCAGCCAGAACCCCAACCGGGTCTCCCGGTGGCCCCAGGCCACGCGCATCGTGCCGGTCGGCCGAGCCGGGTGGGTGACACCGGCGGCGTTCCTGGCGGTGGGTTCGCCGGGGTCGCTGCGCGATGCGTTCGCGCCCGCGGATCCGGTTCCCTCACCCGCATCGCTGCGGAACGGCGCCGCCACCGCCGGGCGGAGCAGCAGCAGCGCATAGGCCACCGAGATGCCACCGGTGATCAGGAACGTGCGGGTCCAGCCCAGGGCGCCGAGAGCGAGCACCAGGGGCACGGTCGCGGCGAAGTTGCCGAGCATGCCGACCAGCCCGGTCGCCATCGTCAGCACGGCGTAGCGCCGCCTCGGGAACCAGCCAGCCACCAGCCGGAGCACGGCGATGAACACCATGGCATCACCCACCCCGAGCAGCGCCCGGGCCAGCAGCGCCACCGGGTAGGAGGTGGCTACGGCGAACACCAGCTGCGCCGTGCCCATCACCACGGTCGCCACCAGCAGCACCCGCCGGGGACCGAACCGGTCGATCGCCAGTCCGGCGGGTACCTGCATGGCGGCGTACAGGCCGAGCTGGACCATGATGAAGCTGCCCAGCTCGGTGGCGGAGATGTCCCACCGAGCCACCGCCTGCGGGCCGGCCACCCCGAGCGAGGTGCGGTGCACCATGCCGAAGAAGTACACCCCGACCGCGAGCAGCCAGACCAGCCAGGCGGAGCGGCGGACCCGGTCGTCGATCCGGGAGAAGTGGCTGGTCACGGTGCCCCATCTTCCC
>DATGRZ010000440.1:0-8191 GCA_035303065.1 Ruania sp. | reverse complement strand
GGTGGAGGCCCCGAGCGCGATCGTGGCGCCCACTGCGGCGGTGGCCGCCCCACCGCCGACGATCAGCCCGGCCATCGCCCCGGCATCGGTGAGCCGGCGCCACCAGATGCCCAGCAGCAGCAACGGGCAGAACGTGCTCGCTGCCACCGCGAACGCCAGGCCGACCACGTCCGCGATCGCTAGGTCCAGCCCACCCAGGGCGAGCAGCGTGGGTACCAGCAGCGCCAGCACTGTGCCCACCCGGAACGCGGTCACCGGGGAGGAGATGCGGCGGTTCAGCACGTCCTGGGAGAGCACACCGGCCACGCTCACCGTCAGCCCGGAGGCGGTGGACAGGAAGGCGGCGAACGCCCCGGCGGTGACCAGCACGGTGAGCACCTGTCCGGCCGGGCTGCCCGCCCCGACCATCGCCGAGGGCAGCAGCAGCACCACTGCCTCGGTGCGCCCGGTGAGCAGCAGCTCCGGGGCGTACAGCCGGCCGAGCCCGCCGTAGATGGTAGGGAACAGGTAGAACACCCCGAGCATCACCAGCACGGTGACGGTGGTGCGCCGCGCGGCCCGGCCGTCCGGGTTGGTGTAGAACCGCACCAGCACGTGCGGCAGCCCCATCGTGCCCAGGAACAGGGCGATGATCAGCGAATAGGTGGTGTACAGCGCGTACGGGTGGCCGCTGCTCAACGGGAGCGTCCAGCCCGGCCCGTCCACAGCGCGCAGGCCCTCCGCGTGCGGTACGGGAGCGCCCTCGTCGAAGGTGAGCTCGGTGCCGGCAGCCACCTGGACCGCCCCGGCGGGCAACGTGACCTCGCCACTGGCTGCTTCGCCGTCGAGCGTTCCTTCTGCCTGGACCACCAGCGGCTCGGCCACCTCCATCTCGATCGTGGCGGCCACCTCTACTGTGGTTAGCTCGGCGAACGTGGCCGGGCCCTCACCGGCGATCTCCGGGGTGCCGTCCGCCCGCCAGATGAACACCAGCACGATCGCCGGGATCGCGATCGCAGTGACCTTCAGCCAGTACTGGAACGCCTGCACGAAGGTGATCGCCCGCATCCCGCCGGCCAGCACCGAGACCAGCACCACCACGGCCACTGCCACCGGCCCGACCCACGCCGGGGTGCCGGTGATCGTGCGCAGCGTGATCCCGGCCGCGTGCAGCTGGGGGAGCAGGTACAGCCAGCCGATCGTCACCACCCCGGCGCTGGCCACCTTGCGCAGCACCTGCGACTCCAGCCGCAGCTCAGCGAAGTCCGGCAGCGTGTACGCCCCGGAGCGGCGCAGCGGGGCGGCCACCAGCACCAGCAGCAGCAGGTACCCGGCGGTGTAGCCCACCCCGAACCAGAGCATGTCCGCGCCGTAGGCCAGGATCAGCCCGGCCACACCGAGGAAGGAGGCCGCGGACAGGTACTCGCCACTGATCGCCGAGGCGTTCCACCACGGGCTCACCGTCCGGGAAGCCACGTAGAAGTCGCTGGTGGTGCGGGCCGCGCGCACGCCGACGATGCCCAGCAGCGCCGTGCTGATCGCCACCAGCAGCACCGCGACGATCCCCGCAGTGGGGTTCATCGACGGTCCACCAGGTCGGTGAACTCCCGTTCCACCCGTTCGCTCTGCCGCACGTACACCCAGGCGGCACCGGCAAGCAGCGGGTAGGCGGCCACACCGAGCAGCCACCACGGCACCGGGATCCCGGCGATCGTCGGGGTGGCCGTCCCCGGGGCCAGGGCGAACACCACCGGCAGCGCCGCCAGCAGTCCCAGAGTGGACAGGCTCACCGCCAGACCCAGCCGCAGCTGGGTGCGCATCAGCCCGCGCAGGTACACGTCCCCCAGCCGGGTCTGCTCATCGATGTCGGAGGTGGCCGGGCGGCGGGCCTGCCGGCGCGGGCGACGTGGGCCGGTGACCACCTCACGCTCGACCATCAGTGCTCCCCGCCACCGCGGATGTGCTCGACCCGCCCGGTCATCCGTGCTCCCCGCCCCGGCCGGCAAGCAGCTCGCGCAGCTCGCGCGCATGTCTGCGGGCCACCGGCAGCCGCCGGCCGGCCACCACCGCCTGCAACCGGCCGGACTGCCCGCGCAGCTCGCGCACCTGGTCCAGGGCCACCAGGTGGGAGCGGTGGATACGCACGAACCCGGCGTCCGCCCAGCGCTCCGCGAGCGTGCTCAGCGGCATCCGCACCAGGTGCTCACCGTCGGCGGTGTGCAGCCGGGCGTAGTCCCCGTGCGCAGTCACGTGCAGCACATCGCTGCGGCGCACGTACCGGGTCACCCCGGCCAGCTCCACCACGATCGTCTCGTCCTCCACCTCACCGGCGCCGGCCTGCAGCGAGGTGTGCGCCCGCCGGACCGCCTCAGCGAGCCGGTCTGGCCGGAACGGCTTCATCACATAGTCCGCGGCCCCGATGTCGAAGGCCTCCACGGCGTGCTCGTCGTAGGCGGTGACGAACACCACCGCTGGGGCCTTGCGGAACCGGGTGAGCACCCGGGCCAGGTCCAGACCGGTGAGGCCAGGCATCTTGATGTCCAGCACGATCACATCGATGTCCCCGCCGTCCAGCTCGCGCAGGGCGGCCGCGCCGTCGTCGGCGGTGCGCACCTCGGCCACATGGGGGTCCCGACGCAGCAGGAAGGCGAGCTCGTCCAGAGCCGGGGGCTCGTCATCGACGGCGAGGACCGTGAGCATGTGCCTCAGAGTAGTCATGCCACGTACACGCCCGGGTGGAACTTGGGCACCCGTAGGCTCACCTTCGACCCAGCGCCCACGGCGGTCTCGACCACCAGCCCGTACTCCTCGCCGAACGTGGTGCGCAGCCGTTCGTCCACGTTCGCCAGGCCGACCCGGTCCCCGTGAGCCCCGCCGAGCTGGTCGCGCAAGGTCTGCGGATCCATCCCGGCGCCGTCGTCCTCGATGCTCAGGTGTGCCTCGTTGCCCACGTCCTCGGCCACGATGGTGATCTGCCCACCGCCGGGCTGTCCCTCCATCCCGTGCTGCACGGCGTTCTCCACCAGCGGCTGCAGGCACAGGAACGGCACCACCACACCGAGCACCTCCGGCGCGATGCGCAGCGTGACCCCCAGCCGGCCGGCGAACCGGGCCTGCTCCAGGGTGAGGTAGTGCTCGATCGACTTCAGCTCCTCGGCCAGGGTGGTGAACTCTCCGTGCCGGCGGAAGGAGTAGCGGGTGAAGTCGGCGAACTCGAGCACCAGCTCGCGGGCGTGCTCGGGGTCGGTGCGGATGTAGGAGGCGATCGCGCCCAGGGAGTTGTAGACGAAGTGCGGAGAGATCTGTGCCCGCAGCGCCCGAAGGTCGGCCTCGGCGAGCTCGGCGCGCGAGCTCTCCAGCTCAGCCAGGTCGAGCTGGCCGGAGATGAAGTCCGCGATCTCCTCCACCGCCCGGACCAGGCCGGCGTGCGGGGAACCACTGACGTAGGCGGTCACCGCACCCACCTGTAGCTCGTTGGTGGTCAGCGGGGCAGTGACGGCGTACCGCAGCGGGCAGTCGTCGCTTCCGCAGGTGACCACCTCCGGGCCGAGCACCCGCGTCTCGGACACCTCGCCGCCGGTGGGCACGCGGTGCTGGTGGGACTCCCCGGCGCCGCTCCAGGCGAGCAGCCGCTCAGAGTCGGCCAGCGCCAGGGCGGCGGACCCGGTGAGCGCGTGCAGGTGCTTGACCGCACGGCCGGCGCCACTGCCCAGGCCGGCCCGTAGCGGCGGGGAGGCGAGGGTGATCCGGTGCAGGATGCGGTACGTGGACCGGTGCTCCGACGGCCCGAGCAACACTCTGGGGCGCAGCACCCGCCAGAGCACCGCCGCCACGGCGAGCACCGCTCCCACGGAGGCGATCGCCGCCAGCAGCTCTGGGCTCATGGCAGGAGACAACCAGGTCCGCGCGGCTCTGTCACCCCACCTGCCCCGGTCACCCCCACCTGTCGCGAACGGTCGGGTTCGCGGCAGGGAAGCGCTTGCCGGTCGCGAAAGGGGGCGTTCGCGAACCTTGGGGCGACGGCGGGACCTGGGGTGGTCAGGTCCCGCGCCGGGGTCGCGGGGTCGCCGCGGCACGGTACCCGTCGGTGCTGAGCACCACCAGCGCCACCCACACCACGGCGAAGCCGGCCCACCTGGTCGCCGACATCTGCTCGTGGTAGAGGAACACCCCGGTCAGGTACTGCATCGTCGGGGTGACGTACTGCAGCAGCCCGAGCATCGCCAGCGGCAGCCGGCGGGCGGCGGTGGCGAACAGCACCAGCGGCACGGTGGTCAGCACCCCGGAGCCGATCAGCAGCAGCGCCAGACCGGTGCTGGAGAACAGCTCGCCCGGTGCGCCGAACGCCCCGTCGCCGCCCGCGGCCAGCACCACCAGCAGCACCAGCGCCGCCGGCGCCAGGGTGAGCGTCTCCACCGCGAGCCCGGGCAGCGCGGGAACCTTCGCCCCTACCTGCTTCTTCACCAGGCCGTAGCCACCGAAGGTGCCCGCCAGCACCAGGGAGATCCACGGGAACGTGCCGGCGCCGATCGCGATCACCAGCACCCCGGCGGCGCCGAGCCCGGCGGCTACCCACTGCGCGGTGCGGAGCCGTTCACCGAGGATGGTCACCGCCATCAGCACGGTGACCAACGGGTTGATGTAGTAACCCAGGGACGCCTCCACCACGTGCCCGGTGAGCACTGCGAGCACGAACGTCACCCAGTTCGCGCACAGCAGCACCGCCGCCAGCGCCAGCCGCCCGGCGACCCTGGCCGTGCGCAGCAGCCGCCAGAACGTGCCCAGCTCGCCGAGCAGCGCCAGCACCAGCAGGCACAGCAGCAGCGACCAGACCACCCGGTGCGCGGTGATCTCCCAGGGGCCCGCCGGTGCCAGCAGCGGGAAGTACAACGGCAGCATCCCCCACCACAGGTAACCGCCGAACCCGGCGGCCAGGCCGCGGCGGTCGAGCTCGCCGTCAGCAGCAGGTGGGGGAGCGGGGAGGGTCACGAGGCGTGAATCTACTCGTGTGCCGGCACCGGCAGCGCAGCTGGGTGCTCGCGATGAGAGACGGATAGCCACGGGATAGGCCCACGGTAAGGGCACCCTTAGACTAGGCATGGCCCTCGGGCGCCGGACCGCGCCCCCTGAGACTCTCCGAAAGAGGCATCCAACACCGTGCCTACCACGACTCCGCTCCGTGTCGCCGTCGTGGGTGCCGGCCCAGCCGGGATCTACGCGGCCGACATCCTGTCCAAGACCGACCTGGACGTGCAGATCGACCTGCTGGAACGTCTGCCCGCGCCGTACGGGCTGGTGCGCTACGGGGTCGCTCCCGACCACCCCCGGATCAAGGGCATCATCAACGCTCTGTACAAGGTGCTGCAGAAGGGCGCTGTGCGGTTCATCGGGAACGTGGACTACGGCACCGACCTGAGCATGGCTGACCTGCGCCACTACTACGACGCAGTGATCTTCGCCACCGGTGCGATCCGGGACGCCGACCTGAACATCCCCGGTATCGACCTGCACGGCAGCTTCGGCGCCGCGGACTTCGTCTCCTGGTACGACGGGCACCCGGACGTGTCCCGCACCTGGCCGCTGGAGGCCCGCCAGATCGCCGTGCTCGGTGCGGGCAACGTGGCACTGGACGTGGCCCGGATCCTGGTCAAGCACGTGGACGACCTGATGGTCACGGAGATCCCGGACAACGTGGCCGAGGGGCTGCGCTCCAGCCCGGTCACCGACGTGCACATCTTCGGCCGCCGTGGTCCGGCGCAGGTGAAGTTCACCCCGCTGGAGCTGCGCGAGCTGGGGCGCGTGCCGGATGTGGACATCGTGGTCTACCCGGAGGACTTCGACTTCGACGAAGGCTCGGAAGAAGCGATCCGGTCCTCCAACCAGACCAAGCAGGTGGTCAAGACGCTCACCGACTGGACGCTGCGGGAGGAGAGCGAGCGCACCGCCTCCCGGCGGCTGCACCTGCACTTCCTGCACCGCCCGGCGGAGATCCTCGGCGCCGACGGCAGGGTCACCGGGCTGCGCACCGAGCGCACCGAGCTCAACGGCGACGGGTCGGTGCGCGGCACCGGCACCTTCGAGGAGTTCGACGTGCAGGCCGTCTACCGTGCGGTCGGCTACTTCGGCTCCCCGCTGCCGGACCTGCCGTTCGACCCGGTCGCCGGGGTGATTCCGAACGATGCTGGCCGGGTGCTGGACACCCACGGGGAGCACGTGCCGGGGATGTACGCCACCGGCTGGATCAAGCGCGGCCCGGTCGGCCTGATCGGGCACACCAAGTCCGACGCCTCCGAGACCGTCCGTAACCTGGTGGCCGACTTGGCCGAGGCGAGCGAGCAGGGCCGGGTGAGCTCCGCCGTCGAGCGCGACCCGCAGGCGGTGCTGGACCACCTGCACGCCGACGGGGTGCCCTACACCACCTGGCACGGCTGGGAGCTGCTGGACGCCTATGAGCGCTCCCTCGGCGAGGAGCAGGGCCGCGAGCGGGTGAAGGTGGTCCCGCGGGAGCACATGACCGAGATCTCCCGGGACGTGGGCGCCCGCGCCTGAGGCCCGCACCCACCCGCGAGCGAGCGGCGCCCGCCGGCCCGGACAGCCTGCCGGGGGATCGTCACCGGGACTGAGGCACTCCTGTGACACCGAGGCAGGAAAATTGCACCTCAGTGTCACAGGAGTGCCTCAGTCCGGGTGGGTGGCGCGTGGATGCCGCGTACGCGGGTGCGTGGGTGGGTGCCCCGCGAGCGGGGCTCAGCGGGTGCGCGGCGGCCCGCTGGAGTCGCGCACCTTCAGCGTGGGGCTCACCCGCACACAGTGCACCGGGCGCTCCGGTTCGGCCAGCCGAGCGGCCAGCAGCGCAGTCGCAGTGCGCCCGATGGTGCGCCGGGGTGGGCGCACGGCCGACAGCGCGGGTGAGGCCAGCGTGGCGATCTGGTCGTCGTAGGCGAGCACGGACAGGTCGCCGGGCACGTCCATGCCCTGCTCCTCGGCGCGCTGCACGATCATGTTCACCCTGCACCCGGCGTGGGCGCTGGGTCTGGCGGCCGCACCGCTGCTGTACGCGGTGTGGGGAAACTGCCGGTACAGCCTGCGGCCGGTGCTCGCGGCGGAGCCCGCCCGGTACTGAGGCAGGAATGTGACACTGAGGCACGAGAATCGCACCTCAGTGTCACAGGAGTGCCTCCGTGCCAGTGCCTCCGTGCCATGTGGCCGGGGCCAGGGGCCAGGCCAGTGCTGGCCGGGTGCCGCGGACCGGGTGGCGCGCTACCCGGCCTCGCTAGCGCCGGTTGGTGAACTGCAGCGCCGCGTCGATGTCGGCGTCCTTGAGCAGCGCGATCACCGCCTGCAGATCGTCCCGCTTCTTCGAGGACACCCGCACCTCGTCGCCGGTGATCTGGGTCTTCACACCCTTCGGGCCCTCGTCGCGCACCAGCTTGGTGATCTTCTTCGCGTTCTCGCTGGACAGGCCCTCCTTCAGGGTGCCCACCAGGCGGTACTCCTTCCCGGAGGGCTGCGGCTCGTTCTCCCCGGTGTCGATCGCCTTCAACGAGACGCCCCGGCGGATCAGCTTGCTCTGGAACACGTCCAAGATCGCCAGCACCCGGTCCGGGGCGTTGGCCACCATCACCACCGCATCCTGGCCGCTCCAGGAGATCGAGGCACCCACACCGCGGAAGTCGTACCGCTGGGACACCTCCTTGGCGGTCTGGTTGAGCGCGTTGTCCACCTCCTGCCGGTCCACCTTGCTCACCACGTCGAACGAAGAGTCGCTGGCCACTGAGATCTCCTTCACATCTAGCCACCGCCGCACCTGGGCGATGTCACGAACTGCCGCTGAACTTGGTATTGTTCCATCCGGTCCCTGGACCACCCGGCGGGTTGCCCGAGCGGCCAAAGGGAGCTGACTGTAAATCAGCCGCGCAAGCTTCGCAGGTTCGAATCCTGCACCCGCCACCGGACGGCGCAGGGGTGTCTTCACGAAGACATCGTCTCGCTCGTTCCGGCCCGATCGTCCGCGTCCTCTGGCGTCTTCGCCAGGGGGAGTGGTACCGGTCACAGAAGCGGTCTGAGGGCCGCTGCGGATTTCGCCTCCGGGCCGATCAGCATGTACCCTCGATCCCGCTGCCCCGATAGCTCAGTCGGCAGAGCGTCTCCATGGTAAGGAGAAGGTCAAGGGTTCGATTCCCTTTCGGGGCTCTGGTCTGTGTAGGGGCCC
>DATGRZ010000439.1:0-2244 GCA_035303065.1 Ruania sp. | reverse complement strand
CGGGGACCTCATCAACACCGGCACCCCGCAGGGAGTGGCCCTCTCCGGCCGGTTCCCCTACCTGAAGGCCGGGGACGTGGTCGAGATGGGGATCGACGGGCTCGGGGAGCAGCGCCAGCGGGTGGTGGACGCCGCGCGGTGAGCGGCGTGGCACAGTAGAGGCCACCGGCGACGAAGGAGCCACCGTGGTCGACCTGGCAGCCCTGCGGCGTGCCGCCCACCCCGACGCCGTGAGCACGCGTGAGGTCGACCTCGCCCGGTTCGCCCACGACGCCTCCCACTACCTGCGCCACCCCCGCGCGGTCGTCACGGCGCGCTCGCCGGAGCAGGTCGCCGCCGTGCTGGCCGCCGCCGGCGCGGCTGAGCCACCGATCCCCCTGACGTTCCGGTCCGGTGGCACCAGCCTGTCCGGCCAGGCGGGCACCGACGGGGTGCTCATCGACGTGCGCCGGCACCAGCAGGACATCGAAGTCCTGGACGACGGGCTGCGGGTGCGGTGCCAGCCCGGGGCGGTGCTGCGCCGGGTGAACGCCGCGTTGGCCCCGTACGGCCGGCGCCTGGGACCCGACCCGGCCAGCGAGATCGCCTGCACGATCGGCGGCGTGGTGGCCAACAACTCCTCCGGGATGACCTCCGGGACCGCCGCCACCGCCTACCGGACGCTCGACTCGATGGTCCTCGTGCTGCCCAGCGGCACGGTCGTGGACACCGGTGCCCGGGACGCCGACGCCCTGCTCGCCGTGCGTGAACCGGCCCTGCATGCCGGACTGCTGCGGCTGCGGGACCACGTGCGCTCCCGCCGCGGGCTGCGGCGGCGCATCGAGCAGCAGTTCGCGATGAAGAACACCATGGGGTACGCGCTCAACGCGCTGCTCGACCACGACTCGCCGGTGCAGATCCTCGCCCACCTCGCGGTCGGCTCGGAGGGCACCTTGGGCTACCTCGCCGAGGTCACGCTGCGCACGCTCCCGGTCCGTCCGCATGCCGCCACGGCGCTCCTGGTGCTCGACACGATCGGCGCGGCCACCGAGGCGCTGCCTACCGTCACGGGCACCTCGGCCGTGGCGGTCGAGCTCATGGACGCCGCGGCGCTGCGGGTGGCCCGCCGCGACCCGCACGCCGACCCGGTCCTGCGCGAGCTGACGGTGGGCGAGCACACCGCGCTGCTCGTCGAGCTGCAGCACGCCACCGCCGACGGGCTGGCCGAGCTGCGGGCCGCCGCCGAGCCCGTGCTCGCCGAGCTCGCCCCCGCCGCAGTCGCGCCGCTCACGACGGACGCCGCCTCCCGGGCCGCGATGTGGCAGGTGCGCAAGGGGCTGTACGCGGCGGTCGCCGGGGCCCGCCCGAGCGGCACCACCGCGCTCCTCGAGGATGTCGTGGTGCCCGGGCCCGCGCTGCCCGGCACGGTCCGCGCGCTGGAGTCGCTGCTGGCCGACTACGGGTACCGGGACGCCGTGATCTTCGGGCACGCCAGGGACGCGAACCTGCACTTCATGATCAACCCCGACTTCGGCGACCCCCGCGCCCGCCAGGCCTACGCGGAGTTCACCGAGGACCTGGCCGAGCTCATCATCGGGGCCGGCGGCTCCCTCAAGGCCGAGCACGGCACCGGCCGGATGATGGCCCCGTTCGTCGAGCGGCAGTTCGGTCCCGACCTGTACGCGGTGATGCGGGAGATCAAGCAGCTGTGCGACCCGCGGGGCGTGCTCGCCCCGGGCGTCGTGATGACGACCGACCCCACGATCCACCTGCGGGACCTCAAGCGGTACCCCCGAGTCCATCCCGAGCTCGACCGCTGCGTCGACTGCGGCTTCTGCGAGCCCGCCTGCCCGTCCCGACACACCACCACGACGCCGCGCCAGCGGATCGCCCTGCTGCGTGAGGCCGCCGACTCCGGGCCCGCGCGCCGGGCCGAGCTCACCGACGCCTACGACTACGCCGCGGTGCAGACCTGCGCGGCCGACTCGCTGTGCCGGGTGGCGTGCCCGGTGGGGATCGACACCGGGGCGGTGATGAAGGAGCGCCGCGCCGCGGCCACCGGACCGCTGCTGCGAGCCGCGGGGCGCCGGGCGGCGGAGTCGTGGGAGCCGGTGACAGCCGGCCTGCGCGGGGCGCTCACCCTGGCCGAGCGGGTGCCCGGCCCGGTGCTCGGCGGTGCCTCGGCAGCGGTGCGCGCCGTGGTGGGCGAACGCGCCCGGGACTGGGTGCCCCGGGCCGGGTCGGTGCTGCCGGGGCCCGGCGAGC
>DATGRZ010000438.1:0-4362 GCA_035303065.1 Ruania sp. | reverse complement strand
GCCATCAGGTCCAGGTCCTCGCGCCACCGGTGGTAGTGGTCGATCGCCACGTCCCCGGTGTCCCCGTTCAGCGTGCGGCCCGGGGTGTGGGAGAAGGTGTCCCAGATCGACGGGCCACGCCCGCCCTCTCGCGCTGCGCCCTCCACCTGGTAGGCGGCGGTGGCTGCACCCCAGACGAAGTCCGTCGGGAAGCTGGTGCCGGGTTCGGTCACGTCGCGTCGTCCTCCAGGTCGATCGAGAGAGTGCGCCCCTGGGCCGGATGGTCCTGGCCCCGCCAGTACAGCGACCACGATGCTACGTCGGCGTCCGTGCTCACCTCCAGGCGAGACCCGGTCCGCCGCACCGTGAACTGCCCGGCCGAGCCTGCGCCGTCGGCGGTGGGAACCTCCAGGACCACCTGCTCGCCCTCCGCGAGCTCGTACACCCGCAGCTGCACCCCCTCGGCGTAGTCGTAGTCGGGCCGGTCGGTGCGCGCGCCGAACGGGATCACGCTGCCGGGCCGGGCCAGCAGCGGCACCGAGTCGAAGCCGTGCTCCTCGCGCACCCAGCGCGGTCCGTGGACCACCTCGTCGGTGAGCACCTTGGTCCAGGGGCCCTCGGGTACGTAGTACTCCACCCAGCGCTCGTCGAACACCGGTGCCACCAGCAGCGAGGAACCGAGCAGGTACTGGGTGTCCGCCGCGACCACCGACCGGTCCCGGGGGAACTCCAGCATCATCGGGCGCATCACCGGCACCCCGGTGCCGCTCGCCTGCTGCCCGGCGGCTGCCAGGTAGGGCATCAGCCGGTACTTCAGGTGGGTGAAGGTGCGGGTCACCTCCACCGCCTCCTCGTCGAACGCCCACGGCACCCGGTAGGAGTCCGACCCGTGCAGCCGGCTGTGCGAGGAGAGCAGCCCGAAGGCCACCCACCGCTTGAACACCGCGGGGTCCGGGGTGCCCTCGAAGCCGCCGATGTCGTGGCTCCAGAAGCCGAACCCGGAGGCGGCCAGGGACAGCCCACCACGCAGCGACTCGCTCATCGCGGAGAACGTGGACTCGCAGTCCCCGCCCCAGTGCACCGGGTACTGCTGCCCACCGGCGGTCGCCGACCGGGCGAAGACCACCGCCTGCCCGGTGCCCCGCTCCTTCTCCAGCAGCTCGAACACGCAGGCATTGAACAGCTGGGCGTAGTAGTTGTGCATCCGTTGCGGGTCCGACCCGTCGTGCCAGCGCACCGAGGTGGGGATCCGCTCGCCGAAGTCGGTCTTGAACGCATCCACGCCCTGGTCCAGCAACGTGCGCAGCTTCTCCTGGTACCAGGTCCAGGCGTCCGGGTTGGTGAAGTCCACCAGCGCCATCCCGGCCTGCCACATGTCCCACTGCCACACGTCCCCCTCGGGGGTGGTGACCAGGTAGCCGCGTTCGGCCCCCTCGGCGAACAGGTGCGAGCGCTGGGCGATGTAGGGGTTGATCCACAACGAGATCTTCAGGTCGCGTGCGTGCAGCCGTTCGATCATCCCCTCCGGGTCGGGGAACGTGGCCGGATCCCAGACGAAGTCGCACCAGTGGAACTGCCGCATCCAGAAGCAGTCGAAGTGGAACACGCTCAACGGCAGGTCCCGCTCGGCCATCCCCTCGATGAACGAGGTGACCGTCTCCTCGTCGTAGGGGGTGGTGAAGGAGGTGGACAGCCACAGCCCGTAGGACCAGGTGGGCACCCGGGCCGGCAGCCCGGTCAGGGCGGTGTAGCGGCGCAGCGCATCCTTGGGCTCCGGTCCGGCGACCACGTAGTACTGCAGGTGCTGGCCGGGTACGGAGAACTGGGCGCGGGAGACCACCTCGGTGCCGATCTCGTAGGAGACCCGCTCCGGGTGGTCCACGAACACCCCGTAGCCGGCGTCGGAGAGGTAGAACGGCACGTTCTTGTACGCCTGGTCCGAGGCGGTGCCACCGTCCTGGTTCCAGATGTCCACCGACTGGCCGTTCTTGGTCAGCGGGCCGAACCGCTCCCCCAGCCCGTACACCCGCTCGGCCACGCCCAGGGTGAGCTGCTCGCACACGTACGGACCGTCGTCGGCCACGGACACGATGCCCACCGAACGGTCGATCGAGGAGGTGAGCACGCGCCCGGTCTCGTCCACGAACTCCACCTGCCAGGAGCCCTCGGTGCGCACCCGCGCGGTCAACGACCCGGAGGTCAGCGAGGCCACGTCGTCTCCGATGTGCACCTGCACCGGTGCCTGCGCCCGGTTCAGCTCGAACCGGGGACCGCGGTCACGCACCCCCTGGAAGTGCTCGATCCGCACCCCGATGATCCCTTCGGCCGGGGAGTCCAGCCGCACGGTGATCATCGGCCGGTTCAGCGTGTCGCCGCGGGCGGAGAGCGGGGCGGTGGCGGCGTAGACCATCAGGTGGTCCCCACCGTCGGCCACCGACTCCACGAACCGGGGCCGCAGGATCTGCACACCGGGCAGCACCTGCCAGTAGCCATCGGTGAACTTCATCGATTCTCCTTCATCACGACCGCACCCTCGGCGGGCACGGTGAGCTCACCCGCGAGCTCGGCGCCGGTCAGCGCGTCGGTGCCTGGGTGGGTGAGGGTGGTGGTCACGGGGCGGGTGCCCGGGTTGAACAGGAACAGGTGGTCACCGCGGCGGGCGGTCTCCAGCGCGCCGGACGGGACCGGCAGCTGCGGCGGGGAGAGGCTGGCGGCGTCGGTGAGCAGGTCGATCCAGGCGGTCATCGTCTCCTCCTCGACGGCGCAGCCCAGGTGGAAGAGGTTCGCCTCCGGGGCGCGCAGCGCGGCCGGGCAGCCGTCCAGGTCGGCCCCGGTGAAGGTGGCCAGCACGGTGGCACCCTCCAGGCGCAGCCGCTCGGCGAAGGTGTGCGCGTGGCCGGTCAACCCGCCGGGACTGCCTGGGCTCCCTGGGCGGCTCTGGCCGTTCTGGCTGGTCAGCTGCGCACCATCGGGGCCGAGCGGGCACCACTCCTCCACCTGCGCGCCGAGCAGGTCGGCCAGTCCGGCCGGCAGCGGCGCCGGACGCACGGCACCGTTCGGGTCGGCCACTGCGGTGAACGGTCCCAGGGCGAGCACGCTCGTGCCGACGGCGGAGCGCAGGGTGCTCAGAGCGGCGTCGGTGACGGTGTGCAGGGCGGGGGCGAGCACCAGGTCGTAGCCGGTCAGGTCGCTCTCCCCGGTCACGATGTCGACGGCGTGACCCGCCCGCCACAGCGGGCGGTACCAGGCGAGGAGCTGCTCGAGCGGGTCGAGCCGGCTGGTCGGCAGGCCGCGCTGGGTGGCGGTCCACCAGCTGGGCCAGTCGAACAGCAGCGCGATGCGGGCGGTGATCGGCGTACCGGCCAGCGGGGCGAGGGAGCGCAGGTCGGCACCGAGGGCGCGCACGCCGCGGTGCACCCGGGTGTCGGCCCCGGCGTGCGGGAGCATCGCGGAGTGGAACCGTTCGGCACCGGAGGCCGAGGCGCGCCACTGGAAGGAGAGCACCCCGTCGCTGCCGTGCGCGATCGCCCGCAGCGCGTCCGAGCGCATCCGTTCGGTAGTCTTCGGCAGGTTGTGCTCGCGCCAGTTCACCGCCGAGACCGCCTGCTCCATCAGCAGCCAGGGGCCACCGCCGGCCAGCGAGCGCATCAGGTCGTGGGTGAGCGCAGCGCGCACCGGGGCCTCGGGGTCGGCCGGGTCGGGGTAGGAGTCGTCGGAGACCACGTCCAGCTCGCCGGTCCAGGTGAACGGGTCCAGCCCGGGAAAGAAGCCCATGAAGTTCGTGGTGACCGGCTGGCTGGCACCGGCGGCGCGGATTTCCTCCCGCTGCTCGGTGTACAGACGTAGCAGCGCATCGGAGGTGAAGCGGCGGAAGTCCAGGGCGGTACCGGGGTTGGGCAGGTACGGGGTGGCCCGCGGCGGCACCACCTCCGCCCAGCTGCCGTAGTGCTGCCCCCAGAACGCGGTGCCCCAGGCCTGGTTCACCCCGTCGAGGTCGCCGTACCGGTCAGCCAGCCAGGTGCGGAACTCCGCCGCGCAGCCCGCGCACCAGCAGACCTGCCCGAACTCGTTGCCCACGTGCCAGAGCACCACGGCCGGATGCTCGGCATACCGGGCGGCCAGGTCGGCGGCGATCCGGCGGGCCCGGTCCCGGTAGACCGAGGCGGTCGGGCAGAAGTGGTTCCGGGAGCCGTGCCAGAGCCGCACCCCGTCGGCGGTGACCGGCCGGGTCTCGGGGTACCGGGTGGCCATCCAGGCCGGCGGGCTGGCGGTCGGGGTGGCCAGGTCGACCGCGATGCCGGACTCGTGCAGCAGGTCGAGCACCTCGTCCAGCCAGACGAAGTCCCGTTCCCCCTCGACCGGTTCGATCCGGGACCAGCCGAA
>DATGRZ010000437.1:0-6632 GCA_035303065.1 Ruania sp. | reverse complement strand
GGAGTCCTCGGCGTCCACACCGCGGACCATGTCCAGGTCGGTGATCGGCCGCCTGATCTCCGGGTCGAGCACTGTGGTCAGTGCCTCGTGCACACGATCGATCAACTCAGCCATGCCCCGAGTCTAAGCCGAGCACCTAGGAGCGGGAGCGGGCGGCGTTGTGGGATCGACCACCTAGGCCTGCCCGGTCGCCGTGGCCGGCTCCTCCTCCTGGTCGGCCTGCAGCTCCTCCAGCAGGGACCGCAGCTCGGAGCGGACGAAGTCCCGGGTGGCCACCTCACCGATCGCCAGCCGCAGCGCTGCCACCTCCCGGGCAAGATACTCGGTGTCGGCGAGGTTGCGCTCCGAGCGCTGCCGGTCCTGCTCGGCAGCGACCCGGTCCCGGTCGGCCTGCCGGTCCTGGGCGAGCAGGATCAGCGGTGCGGAGTAGGACGCCTGCAGCGAGAGCATCAGGGTGAGCAGGGTGAAGTTCAGCGCCCGCGGGTCGAACTGCACCTCCTGCGGGGCGAGCGTGTTCCAGGCCAGCCAGACGGCGCAGAAGATGGTCATGTAGATGAGGAACCGGGGCGTGCCGATGAACCGGGCGATCGCTTCGGCGAGCTTGCCGAAGGAGTCCTTGTTCCTCGGCCCGCGGGGCAGCCATCGGCGGCGGCTGCGCAGGGGGGTGTCGAGTCGGTCAGACACGCTGTGCTCCCATCGCCTGGTCGGTCACCTCGTCGTCCGCCTCCCGCCAGTCCTCCGGCAGCAGGTGGTCGAGCACGTCGTCCACGCTCACCGCCCCCAGCAGCCGGCGGTCCTCGTCGACCACCGGCAGGGCGGTGAGGTTGTAGGTGGCCAGCAGCCGGGTGACCTTGCCGATCACATCGTGCGGGTCCACCGGTTCCACGTCCTGGTCCAGCAGGGTGCCGAGCGCCTCGTGCGGTGGTTCGCGCAGCATCCGCTGCAGGTGCACCACGCCGAGCAGCCGCCCGGTGGGGGTCTCCAGCGGCGGGCGCACCACGAACACCATCGCTGACAGTGCTGGGGTGACGTCCCGGCGCCGGGCGTGCGCCAACGCGGTGGCCACAGTGGCCTCTGGCGGCAGGATGACCGGTTCGGTGGTCATCAGCCCGCCGGCCGTGTGCTCGTCGTAGACCAGCAGGCGGCGCACGTCCTCGGCCTCCTCCGGCGCCATCAGCGCGAGCAGCTCGGAGGCTTGCTGGGTGGACAGCTCGGAGACCAGGTCCGCGGCGTCGTCGGGCTGCATCACGTCCAGCACGTGCGCGGCCCGTTCGGTGCTCAGCGAGGAGACGATCATCACCCGGTCCTCCTCGCCGAGCTCTTCGAGCACGTCCGCCAGCCGTTCGTCCCGCAGCGCGGCGGCGACCTCCACCCGCCGTTGGGCAGGCAGGTCGTGCAGCACGTCGGCCAGGTCGGCCGGTTTCAGGTCGGTCATCGTGGCCAGCAGCGCCGTGGCACCCTGCTGGGCGGTGGCCGGTGCCAGGCCGAGGGCCTCGCCGACATCGACGGTCAGGTGCTCCCCGCGGCGCAGCAACCCGGTGCGTACGCCGGTGCGGCGCACGTACAGCTTGGTCACCAACCAGTCCCGGTTGCGCTGCTGCTCCAGCGCGACGTCCTGGATGGTCACCGTGCTGGAGCCGTCCCGCAGCCGGATCTCCCGGTCCAGCAGCTCACCGAGCACCAGGGTCTCTGCCGCCCGCTGGGAGAACCGGCGCACGTTCATCAGCCCGGTGGTGATCACCGCCCCGGCATCGATCGAGGTCACCCGGGACAGCGGCAGGAACACCCGGCGCCGGCCCGGTACCTCCACGACCAGGCCCACTGCCCGCGGCGCCTGCCGTACCCGGAGCAGCACGACCACATCGTGCACCCGACCCACCCGGTCCCCCAGCGGGTCGAAGACGCCGGTGCCGGCGAGACGGGCCACATAGATCCGACCGGTCGCAGAGCTCACCGGGTCAGCCTATGACAGCACCGCCGACCGCACCTTTGCAGCTCTCGGCACGGCCGGATGACACTACGCCACTGGTTGGGGAACAATGAGTACATGTCAGCGATGCGTCCGACCGACCCGCGAGCGGGCCTGCAGCCCCGTGGCGACGAGATCGCCTCCTACGCCACCTACCTGGAAGCCCAGCGTGCGGTGGACTTCCTCGCAGACAAGGAGTTCGAGGTGAACGCGGTGACCATCGTGGGCACCGACCTGAAGATGGTGGAGCGGATCACCGGTCGACGCACCTACCCCAGCGTCGCCGGCCGCGGTGCGATGTCCGGCGCCTACTTCGGCTTCTTCATCGGTCTGCTGCTGTTCCTGATGGGCGGCACGCTGCTCGAGGCGCTGCTGCCCGCAGTGCTGGTCGGCGCCGGGGCGGGCATGCTGTTCGCGGTGATCGCCTATGCCTTCAGCGGCGGCAAGCGGGACTTCACCTCCGCCTCCCAGGTGGTCGCCGGGGCGTACTCCGTGCTCTGCCTGACCGAGAAGGCCGATGAGGCCCGCCAGCTGCTCAGCGAGCTGCCTGACGCCCCGAGCCAACCGGACCGCTTCGGCGGTTTCGGCCGCTGAACCAGCCCGCGTGCTCAGCCGACCCGCTCGGCCACAGCGAACCCCTCGTCGTCGAGCACCTCGATGAACTGCGCCTCCGGGAACTTGTCCTCGGCGTAGCCGACCACGTGCTGCGGCGGCGCTCCGCCGTAGACACCCGAGCTGCGGTTGACCACCACGTAGTCCGGCACCGGGTTGCCCTCGTTGCCCACCCAGTACACCTGCGCCCGCGGGGCGAGATAGGCCATCAACGTGATGTCCGTGGCGACCACCGCGCCATCCGGGATCGTCGCCAACGCCGCGTGCGCTCCGCCGTCGTGGGCTGAGGGACGATAGGTGCGCGCCTCGGTCAGGTCCCACAGCGGGAAGTGCGTGCTCACCACCAGGCTGATCGCGACCAGGCCGGCTGCGACCCAGCGCACCCGCCCGCCCAGGGCGGGCAGCAGCCGCAGCCCGTCCACTGCGGCGAGGAACACCACCGGCATCAGCACCGCCGAGTAGTGCCACTGCAGCGCCCAGTGGTAGGGCACGTCGGAGGTCAGCCGCCAGGCGAACGTGGGCAGGGTGATCAGCGCGATCGGGCTGCGCAGCGCGAGGAAACCGGTGACCGCGAACACCGCCAGCACCAGCAGCGCCTTCTGCCCGGCACCGGCCAGCAGCATGTTCACCGCCTGCCCCGGGTCGCTGAGCAGCACCGACAGGAGCGAGTCCTCGGCGTAGGCCCACACCCCGTCGGAGTTCAGCGCCGGCAGGATCACGGTCGTGGTCAGCCAGAACGCGGCCAGCCCGCCGGCCAGCAGACCAGCGCCGAGCCGCCGGCTGCCGCGCACGAGCAGCACCAGCCCGACCGCCGCGACGGTCAAGCCCATGTCCTCCTTGACCAGCACCGTGGGCGCCACCCACAGCGCCGCCGCCCGGTGGTCCCGGCGCACCAGCGCAGCACAGCACGCGGCCAGCAGCGGCACTGCCAGCGCGATCTCGTGGAACTGGGCGGCCACCGCCGACTGCAACCCCCAGGACAGCCCGTAGGCCAGCCCGATCCCGGCCCCGGCCACGGTGCCCAGGTGCCGGGCCGCGCACGCGGTCACCACCACCACGCTGATCCCGACCAGCACGTCCTGGACCACCAGCAGGGTCAGCCCCGAGGGGAACAGCCGGTACACCGGCGCCAGCACCGCCAGCAACGGGTGGAAGTGGTCGCCGAGGATCATGAAACCCTCGCCCTTGATCGACACCACCGGTGCGGACAGCTCGGAGTAGCCGCGCAGCACCTGGGTGAAGATGCCCAGGTCCCAGGAGGGCACCTCGAACCGGTCCCACTGCCGCAGCGAGAACACGGTGTACACAGCGGTCACCAGCGCGCCGATGGCACCGGCGACCACCAGGTGGGTGCGCCGGTCCCCCTCGGTGGCCCCCGTCCCGGCGGCCGGCGCCTCGGCCCGGGTCACCGCAGCGAAGCCATCCACGCCTCCACGTCCTCCGGGCGGCGGGGGAGCGCGGCGGACAGGTTCTCCACCCCGGTCTCGGTGACCAGCACGTCGTCCTCGATCCGCACGCCGATACCGCGGTACTCCTCCGGTACGGCCAGGTCGTCGGCCTTGAAGTACAGGCCCGGCTCGATGGTGAACACCATCCCGGGCACCAGCTCGGCATCCAGGTACATCTCCCGGCGGGCCTGGGCGCAGTCGTGCACGTCCAGGCCGAGGTGGTGGCTGGTGCCGTGCGGCATCCACCGGCGGTGCTGCTGCCCCTCGGGGGAGACCGCCTCCTCGACGCTCACCGGCAGCAGGCCCCAGTCGTGCAGGCGCTGCGCGAGCACCCGCAGCGCTGTGGTGTGCACGTCTCGGAACCGCACGCCCGGGCGGGCGAAGGCGAACGCGGCGTCGGCAGCGTCCAGCACGGCGGTGTACACCCGGCGCTGGGTCTCGGTGAAGGTGCCGTCCACCGGCAGGGTGCGGGTGATGTCCGCGGTGTACAGGGAGTCCACCTCCACCCCGGCGTCCACCAGCACCAGCTCGCCGGAGCGCACCTGACCGTCGTTGCGGATCCAGTGCAGCGTGGTGGCGTGGTCCCCGGCGGCGGCGATGGTGTCGTAGCCGATCCCGTTGCCCTCCTCCCGGGCGCGGGCGCCGAACGCCCCCTCGATCACCCGCTCCCCGCGCGGGTGGCCGGTGGCCCGGTCCAGCTCGCGCACGATGTCACCGAACCCGGCGATGGTGGCCGCCACTGCTTCCCGCAGCTGGTCCACCTCCCAGTCGTCCTTGATCAGCCGCAGCTCCGAGAGCGCTTCCGCCAGTGCCGCGTCCTGCTCCTCGCGGGTGCCCTGCCGGACCTCGTCGACGACGGCGCAGATCGCCTCGTCCGCTTCCCGCACCACCCGTAGGGCTACTTGGGGAGCGTCCTTGGCGAGCTCGTCGCGCAGTGAGTCGATGTGCGCGCAGCGCAGCCCGGTGCGGGTCTCGATCTCCTCCAGCGTGGGCCGCGCACCCACCCAGAACTCTCCGTACCGGGCGTCGGCGTAGAACTCCTCGGTGTCCCGGCCGGCCAGCGGCCGGAAGTACAGCACCGCCTCGTGGCCGCCGCCGTCGGCCGGGTGCAGCACCAGCACTGCGTCCGGCTCCTCGTCGGTGCCCAGCCCGGTCAGGTGCGCGAACGCCGAGTGCGGGCGGAACCGGTAGTCGGTGTCGTTGGAGCGGACCTTGAGCGGACCCGCCGGGAGCACGAGCCGCTCGCCGGGGAACGCTGCGCTGATCGCCGCCCGGCGGCGCTCGGTGTGCTCGGCGACCGGCTCGCGCACCGGCGCCGGTCCGGTGCGCGGCGCCCAGTCGGAGGCGATGAAGTCGCGGAACGCCTGGGAGTCCGGCCGCTGGGAACGGTTCGACCCGCGGTCGGCCAGGTCCTGGGTCTGGGGTTCGGAGGCAGTGGTCACCATGCTCCTATCGTCTCAAACGCCGATCGTCTCAGGAACCGGACAGACCCCGATACCCTGGGTGATCGTGCGCATCGACCTGCACACGCACTCGCGCGTGTCCGACGGAACCCAGACGCCGGCCGAGCTGGTGGCCGAGGCGCGCCAGGCGGGGCTGGACGTGCTGGCGTTGACCGACCACGACACCACTGCCGGCTGGGCGGAGGCAGCGACGGCTGCGCAGACCGAGGGCGTGGCGCTGGTGCGCGGCACTGAGGTGTCCTGCACCGCCGGCGGGATCAGCGTGCACCTGCTCAGCTACCTGCACGACCCGCACGATCCCGCTCTCGCCGCCGAGCTCGCCGCCTCCCGGGCCTCCAGGGACGGGCGCGCCCGGGCGATGGTGGACCGGCTGGCCGCCGACTTCGACCTGACCTGGGAGGAGGTGGCCGCCCGCGCCGGGGCGGAGGCCACGATCGGGCGTCCGCACATCGCCGATGCGCTGGTGGCCCGCGGGCACGCCACCGACCGGGCGGCAGCGTTCGCCACCATGCTCGCGCCGCGCGGGCCGTACTACGTGCGCTACCACGCACCGGAGGTGGCCGACGCGGTGGGACTGGTGCTCGCAGCCGGCGGGGTGCCGGTGTTCGCCCACCCGCGGGCCAGCGCGCGCGGCCGGGTGGTCAGCGAGCAGGTGATCCGTGACCTGGCCGAGGCCGGTCTGGTCGGGCTGGAGGTGGACCACCGGGACCACACCGAGGCGGACAAGGCCCGGCTGCGGGAGCTGGCCGCCGAGCTGGGGCTGCTGGTCACCGGCTCCAGCGACTACCACGGTGCCGGAAAGCCGAACCGGCTCGGGGAGCACACCACCACCCCGGAGGTGCTGGCCGAGATCGTCGGCCGCGGCCGGATCGACGTGGTGCGCTGATGGCGGCGGTGATCGACGGCACTCTGTTCCTGACCACGTTCCTCACCCTGTTCGTGATCATGGACCCGGCCGGCACTGTGCCGGTGTTCCTGGCGCTGACCTCCACGATGACCGCCAAGCAGCGGGCCCGGGCGGCGATCCAGGCGGTGGCGGTGGCGTTCGGGGTGATCGTGGCGTTCGTGCTGTTCGGGAAGTACATCCTGAACTTCCTGGGGATCTCTGTGCCCGCGCTGCAGGCCTCCGGTGGTCTGCTC
>DATGRZ010000436.1:0-10734 GCA_035303065.1 Ruania sp. | reverse complement strand
CGGCCCTGCTGTGGGGCCTGCACTTCGCCCTGCTCAGCCCGGCGCTGGCGCTCATCCTGGCCACGCTCTACGACGCCTCGACCGCCGACATCGGCTGGAGCCTGGCGGTCTACAACGCCGGCGGCTTCCTCGCCTCGCTGCTGATCCCCGCCTGGGCGGACCGACGCCGTTCCTACCTGCAGGTCCTGCTCGGCTGCGGTGTGTTGACGATCGTTCTGGCAGCGGTCCTCGCGGCGGTGACGTCCCTGCCGGTGGCGACCGTCGCCCTGGTTGTGCTCGGTGGCCCGGCCGGGCTGGGCACCACGATGCTGTTCGCGCACCTCCGGGACGCGGGCGGGAGCACCGCCACCATCGTCAACACCCGTGCCATCATCTCTGTCGCCTGGATGGGTGGACCGCCGCTGGCCACCCTGATCATCGGGTGGGCCGGTGGCCGTGGGGTGCTCGCGGCCCTGGTGGTCCTCGCGGTCCTGAACATTGCCACCACCGCCGCCATGATGTCCCGCCACCGGCACCTGGACCAGCCCGCTGCGAGGGCGAGGCCCGAACCACGCAACGCGGACCCGCACCCTAACCCGCCGAGGAGCCGAGCGGCCACGGTCCTCATCGTCGCGGCCTTCGTGCTGTTCCAGGCCACCAACGCCACCGCCATGGCGTTCCTGACCCTCTACGTCAGCGAGACGGTGGGCCTGCCGATCCTGTGGGCCGGCGTCACCCTGGGCGTCGCCGCCGCACTCGAGGTCCCCGCGTTGCTGATCATCGGTCGCCTCGCTGACCGCGTCTCCCACCTGACCCTCGTCGCCGTCGGCGCGATCGCCGGCATCACCTACTACCTCGGGCTGGCAGCGGTCACCGGCCCGGTGGCCCTGCTGGCGCTGCAGGTGCTGAACGCGGTCAGCTTCGCGTCCGTCTCTGGCATCGGCCTGGCACTGTTCCAGGAGATCATCCCCGGAGCAGGCCTCTCCACCGGCTTGTACATGAACACCCGCCGGATCGGCGCCGTCGCCTCCGGCCCGATCATCGCGCTGGGGGCTCTCCCCCTGGTCGGCCAGCGCGGCATCTTCCTCACCTGCGCGGCCCTCACGCTCCTAGGTCTGGGCCTGGTGCACGCCGCCCGGCGCGCGGCCGCGCACGAACCGCAGCACCCCAGCTAGGCCGCAGAACAGCAAGCGCCCCGCCGGCCCGGCTCAGCGGACCGACGGGGCGCCCCCGTCATCGCCTCCGGGTCAGGCGGCCACCAGCTGGCGCAGCACGTACTGCAGGATGCCGCCGTTGCGGTAGTACTCGGCCTCGCCGGGGGTGTCGATCCGCACCACGGCGTCGAACTCCACCGTGGAGCCGTCCTCCTTGGTGGCGGTGACCTTCACGGTTTCCGGAGTGGGGCCGTCGTTCATCGCCGTCACCCCGGAGATGTCGTAGGTCTCCGTGCCGTCCAGGCCGAGGTCGTCGGCGCTCTTGCCCTCCGGGAACTCCAGCGGCAGCACGCCCATCCCGATCAGGTTCGACCGGTGGATCCGCTCGAAGCTGGTGGCGATCACGGCCCGCACACCGAGCAGCAAGGTGCCCTTCGCGGCCCAGTCCCGGGAGGAGCCGGAGCCGTACTCCGCCCCGCCGAGCACCACCAGCGGGATGTCCTTGGCCTGGTAGTCCTGGGCGGCGTCGAAGATGGTGTCCTGCTCACCGGTGAGGAAGTTCTTGGTGAACCCGCCTTCCACACCGTCCAGCAGCTGGTTGCGCAGCCGGATGTTGGCGAACGTGCCGCGGATCATCACCTCGTGGTTCCCGCGCCGGGAGCCGTAGGAGTTGAAGTCCTTGCGCGCCACGCCGTGCTCCGCGAGGTACTTGCCCGCCGGGGAGTCCGGCTTGATCGAGCCCGCCGGGGAGATGTGGTCGGTGGTGACCGAGTCGCCGAGCTTGGCCAGCACCCGGGCGCCAGCGATGTCCGCCACCGGCTCGGGCTGGACGCCCATGCCCTCGAAGTACGGGGGCTTGCGCACATAGGTGGACTCCGGATCCCAGGCGAACGTGTCCCCCTCCGGGGTGTCCAGCGACCGCCAGTGCTCATCACCGGCGAACACGTCGGCGTAGTCGGAGGTGAACATCTCCCGGTTGATCGAGGAGGTGATCGTCTCCTGCACCTCCTGCGGGCTGGGCCAGATGTCCTTCAGGTACACCTCGGTGCCGTCCTCGCTGGTGCCCAGCGGTTCGGTGTCGAAGTCGAAGTCCATCGTGCCGGCCAGTGCGTAGGCGATCACCAGCGGCGGGGAGGCCAGGTAGTTCATCTTCACGTCCGGGTTGATCCGGCCCTCGAAGTTCCGGTTCCCGGACAGCACGGAGACCACTGCGAGGTCGTTGTCGTTGACGACCTTGGAGACCTCCTCCGGCAGCGGACCGGAGTTACCGATGCAGGTGGTGCAGCCGTAGCCCACCAGGTGGTAGCCGAGCTTCTCCAGGTACGGCCACAGACCGGCCTTCTCGTAGTAGTTGGTCACCACCTGCGAACCGGGCGCCATCGAGGTCTTCACCCACGGCTTGACCTGCAGCCCCTTCTCCACCGCCCGCTTGGCGAGCAGACCAGCAGCGAGCATCACCTCCGGGTTCGAGGTGTTCGTGCAGGAGGTGATCGAGGCGATCGCCACCCGGCCGTGGTCCAGCTGGTAGGTCGAGCCGTCGGCGGCGGTCACGTCGACGAGCTTGTGCGCACGCTTGGACTCGGCCACCGGGGAGCTGGTGGAATGGCCCAGCGGGGAGGCCTCCTCGTGCGCGTCGTGCGAAGGCGAGTCCGAGGCCGGGAAGGTGTCCGCGAGCTCCTCGTCCACCGGGCTCTCCTCGATGTCCTGCCCGTCCAGCACATAGTTCTTCAGGTCAGCGTGGAACTGCTCCTTGGCCCGGTTCACCGCGATCCGGTCCTGTGGGCGCTTCGGCCCGGCGATCGAGGGCACCACCGTGGACAGGTCCAGCTCCATGTACTCGGAGAACTCCGGCTCGGTGTAGTCCTCGGAACCGGGAGCCAGCCACATGCCCTGCTCCTTGGCGTAGGCCTCGACCAGCTGCACCTGGGCCTCGTCCCGGCCGGTGAGGCGCAGGTAGTCCAGGGTGACGTCGTCGATCGGGAAGATCGCGGCGGTGGAGCCGAACTCCGGGCTCATGTTGCCGATGGTGGCCCGGTTGGCCAGCGGCACCTCGGCCACACCCTTGCCGTAGAACTCCACGAACTTGCCCACCACACCGTGCTCGCGGAGCATCTGGGTGATGGTCAGCACCACGTCGGTGGCGGTCACACCGGAGGGGATCTCCCCCTTCAGCTTGAAGCCGACCACGCGCGGGATGAGCATCGAGACCGGCTGGCCGAGCATCGCGGCCTCGGCCTCGATCCCGCCGACGCCCCAGCCGAGCACGCCCAGGCCGTTGACCATCGTGGTGTGCGAGTCGGTGCCCACCAGGGTGTCCGGGTAGGCGCGCAGCACCCCGTCAACCTCGCGGGTCATCACCACGCGCGCGAGGTACTCGATGTTCACCTGGTGCACGATGCCGGTGCCCGGCGGCACCACCTTGAAGTCGTCGAACGCGGTCTGGCCCCAGCGCAGGAACTGGTACCGCTCGTGGTTGCGCCGGTACTCGAACTCCACGTTCCGCTGGAAGGCGTCGGAGCGGCCGAACACGTCGATCTGCACCGAGTGGTCGATCACCAGCTCCGCCGGGGAGAGCGGGTTGATCGCGGCCGGGTCGCCGCCCAGCTCGCCCACTGCTTCCCGCATCGTGGCCAGGTCCACCACGCACGGCACACCGGTGAAGTCCTGCATCACCACCCGGGCAGGGGTGAACTGGATCTCGGTGCTGGGCTGGGCCTGCGGGTCCCACCCGGCCAGCGCGCGCACGTGCTCAGCGGTGATGTTCACCCCGTCCTCGGTGCGCAGCAGGTTCTCCGCCAGCACCTTGAGGCTGTACGGCAACCGGTCCAGGCCCTCGACGGCGTTCAACCGGTAGATCTCGTAGTCCTGCTCGCCCACCCTGAGGGTGCCCTTGGCGCCAAAGCTGTCGACGGTGCTCACAACCACTCCTCGGCTCACTGCGCGGGCTTGTTCCGGGCCGTACCGGTACTTGTGAAAGCCGCGCGTCAGTTAATTATCTCGATGTCGAGATATCCTATCGCACCACACTGTCCGACGCGACCGGCGCGCCGGGTTCCAGCACGGCCACGCACTCCACGTGATGGGTGTGGCAGAAGAGGTCGTAGCCGGTCAGCGCGGTCACCTCGTACCCCTCCGACCGGGCATAGCGCAGATCGCGGGCCAGGGCGGCCGGGTCACAGGCCACGTACACGATCCGCCGGGGCCGCCATCCGGTCAGGTGGGCCATCACCTGCCGGCCGGCGCCGGTGCGCGGCGGGTCCAGCACGACGACGGCGGGTCGCGGGAGGTTGGCCAACGCACCTTCCGTAGGGCTCTGGTGGAGCACCACCTGGCCTCGGGTGTGGGCGTTCCTGCGGGCGTTCCGGCTCGCTCGGGGATCGGCCTCCACCGCGTGCACGGTGCCGCTCTCTCCGACTGCGTCCGCCAACGGCAGGGTGAGCAGCCCGGCACCGGAGTACAGGTCCAGCACGGTCTCCCCGGGCGCTACCTGGGCGGCGGTGAGCATCGCGTCCACCAGCAGCTGTGGTGCGTGGGTGTGCACCTGCCAGAACCCGGCGGCATCCACCCGGTAGCGCCACTCCCCCACGCCCGGCAGCCGCACCTGCTCGGTCACCACCCGACGGTTGCCGCGCAGCGGCTCCCCGTCGGCGAGCACCAGCGGCTCACCTGTGCTCGGTGCGACCGCTTCGATCCGCTGTCCCGGCCGCCACCGGCGGCGCAGCAGCTCCGCCAGGTCGATACCCGGTGCGGCCAGCGGCATCTGCGCCACGGGCAGCACCTCATGGCTGCGATACCGGTACATTCCCGGGCGGCCTCCGCCGTCGGCGACCAGATCGATCCGGGTACGGTACCCGAGCCCGCCGCGCTGATCCTCCCCGGGGGCGTGCCGCACCACCAGGCCCGCACGGGCCGGGTGCTCGGCCGGCAGGCGGGCGATCCGGGCGAGCGCGTCGTCGACGACCGACCGCTTCCAGTCCAGCTGGCCGGGCAGGCTGACGTGCCCCAGCTCGCCACCGCCCACCCCACCCGGACCGGCCTGCGGCCACACCGTCGGCACCCGCTGCGGCGACGGGTCGAGCACCTCTACCGTCTCAGCGCGCCAGTGCCCCTTCTTCCGGGTCTCGGTCAGCCGCGCCCGCACCCGTTCACCGGGGATCGCGTGCCGCAGGAACACCACCCGCCCCTCCAGCCGGGACAGGCAGTGCCCGCCGTGCACCGCAGGGCCCGCGGTCAGCTCCACCAGGTCGGGCACGGCTCAGTCCAGGGTCTCCGGCTCGGCCGAGGCCAGCTGCCAGGGCACCGAGGCCATCACCACTCCGGGCAGGTGCAGCAGCCGCGCCTTGATCCGGGCCGTGCTGCGGTTGTGCAGCACCCGCTCCCACCAGTGCCCCACCACGTACTCGGGTACGTAGACCACCACCAGGTCCCGCGGGGAGGTGCGCCGGATGGTCTTGACGAACTCCAGCACCGGCCGGGTCTCCTCCCGGTACGGGGAGTCCAGCACCGTCAACGGCACCGGGACCTCGAGAACGTCCCACTGCCGGCGCAGCTCGGTGATCTCCTCGGCGTCCACGGCCACGGCGATCGCCTCCAGCGACGAGGGCCGGGTGGCCCGGGCGTAGGCCAGCGCCCGCATCGTGGGCTTGTGCACGTTCGAGACCAGCACGACGGCGTGCACCCGGCTGGGCAGCGCTCTCGCCCTGGACAGGTCCTGGACGGTCAGCTCCTCGGCGACCAGGTCGTAGTGCCGGTGGATCAGCCCCATCAGCACGAACAGCGCGGCCATCAGCCCGAGCGCGATCCAGGCGCCGTGCGTGGTCTTCGTGGCCACCACGACCAGCAGGACGATCGCCGTCAGCACGAACCCGAACGCGTTCGTGGCCCGTGCGCGCAGCATCCTCGCCCGTTCCTGGGCGGCCACCACAGTTCGCAGCCGCGCGTTCCAGTGCTTGACCATGCCGAGCTGGCTGAGGGTGAAGGAGACGAACACCCCCACGATGTACAGCTGGATCAGCCGGGTGACCTCGGCATCGAAGAGCCAGATCAGCGCGATCGCGGCCACCGCCAGGGACAGGATCCCGTTGGTCAGCGCGAGCCGGTCACCGCGGGCGTGCAGCTGCCGGGGCAGGTACCCGTCCTTGCCGAGCACCGACGCCAGCTGCGGGAACCCGTTGAACGCGGTGTTCGCAGCGAGCAGCAGGATCAGCGCCGTAGCACCGCCGACCACGTAGAACAGCCACGGGGCGGAGGCGAACACCGCGTTGGCGATCTGCCCGATCACCGGCGTCTGCCGGAACTCCTCACCCGGCAGGTGGCCGTCGATCAGCAGCTGGCTGGCCGGGTCGGTGACGATCCGCACCCCGGTGGCCTGCGCCAGCCCGAGCACAGACAGCAGCATCACCGCACCGAGCACGCCGAGCAGCATCAACGTCGCCGAGGCGTTCCGGGCCTTGGGGCGGCGGAAGGCGGGCACACCGGTGCTGATCGCCTCCACACCGGTCAGGGCGACCGCACCGGAGGAGAACGCTCGCAGCACCAGGAACCCGCCGGCCAGGCCGAGCAGACCCTGCTCGTAACCGGATGCGGGCAGCACCTCGTACCCGGCGCTGGCGGCCTGCCCGATCGAACCGGTGGCCCACTGGATGCCGCCGACCAGGGCCATCGTTCCCATCGCCGCCAGGAACAGGTAGACCGGGATGGCGAACAACCGGGGACGGCGCCCACCGCGCACGTTCACCAAGGTGACCACGGCGACCATGGCGGTGGCGATCCACTCCTCGTGCCCGCGCAGCACCGGCAGGATGGTCACCAGGTACTGCGCCCCGGAGGACAGCGACACCGCCACGGTGAGCACGTAGTCCACCAGCACCGCCGAAGCCACCACCAGCCCGGCCTTCGGGCCGAGGTTCTCGCTGGCCACCTGGTAGTCGCCGCGGCCGGTCGGGTAGGCCCGCACCAGGTGCCGGTAGGAGGCCACCACGGTGAGCATGACCGCCACCACCGCCACGCCCACCCCCGGGGAGACCACGTAGGCGGCGGTGCCGGCCAGGGCGAGGGTGAGCAGGATCTCGTCCGGGGCGTAGGCCACTGAGCTGAGCGCGTCGGAGGCGAACACCGGCAGCGCGACCCGTTTGGGGAGCAGCAGGTTGCCGGCCCGGTCGCTGCGCACCGGCCGGCCCACCAGGATCCGCTTGGCGGCGTCGGCGAGATCGGGCACGCGGCCATGCTACGCGGGGCGGGCTCTCGGGCCACGCAGGCCGGGGCTCTCCTGCCACACAGGCCGGGGCGGGCTCGCCCGCCTGCGTGTAGCGTCAGAGGCGTGCACTTCGTGATCATGGGCGCTGGCCGGGTCGGCACCACGCTGGCGACCACGCTGACCGCCCGAGGGCACTCGGTGGCGATCATCGACCAGAACCCGGATTCCTTCCGCCGCCTGCCGGAGGAGTTCGAGGGACGCCGGGTCACCGGGATGGGTTTCGACCGGGATGCCCTCACCCAGGCCGGTATCGAGGAGGCGTACGCCTTCGCTGCGGTCTCCAGCGGGGACAACTCGAACATCATCGCCGCCCGGGTGGTGCGGGAGACCTTCGGGGTGGCCAACGTGGTCGCCCGCATCTACGACCCCGGCCGTGCGGAGATCTACCAGCGCCTGGGCATCACCACCGTCGCCACGGTCCGCTGGACTGCCGACCAGGTGCTCCGCCGGCTGATGCCCACCGGAGCAGCCAGCGAGTACCGGGACTCCTCCGGCCAGGTGATCCTGTCTGAGCTGGACAGCCATCCGGGCTGGGTGGGGCGTACTGTCGCCGAGATCGAGGCGGCCACCAGTGCGCGGGTGGCGTTCCTGTCTCGGTTCGGCGACGGTCTGATCGTCTCCGCCGAGGACGTGCTGCAGGACCAGGACGTGCTGCATGCGCTGGTCTACAGCGACCAGATCGAGGCCACGCAGCGGATCCTGAACCGGCCGCCGCAGCCCGAGGAGGACTGAGCATGCGCGTGATCATCGCCGGCGCCGGCAGCGTGGGCCGCTCCATCGCCCGGGAGCTGATCGGTCACGGGCACGAGGTGACGCTGATCGACAAGGAACCGGCCGCGATGAAGGTGTCCTCGGTGAGCGAGGCGGACTGGCTGCTCGCCGACGCCTGCGAGATCTCCTCGTTGTCCGGCGCTCAGCTGGAGACCTGCGACGTGGTGGTCGCCGCGACCGGGGACGACAAGGTGAACCTGGTGGTCTCTCTGCTGGCGAAGACCGAGTTCGGGGTGCCGCGGGTGGTAGCCCGGGTGAACAACCCGAAGAACGAGTGGATGTTCGACGACGCGTGGGGTGTGGACGTGCTGGTCTCCACCCCGCGGATCATGACCGCCATGGTCGAAGAAGCGGTCGCCGTGGGTGATCTGGTGCGGATCTTCACCTTCCACCAGTCGGGTGCGGGCATGTACGAGATCACCCTCGCCGATGGTGCCGGGGTGGTGGGTCAGCGGGTCTCCGAGGTGCCGTGGCCACCGGACGTGGCCCTGGCGGCGATCATCCGCGGCGAACGACCGATCGCACCCAGCCCGGACGACACGCTGGAGCACGGGGACGAGCTGTTGCTGCTGGTCACCTCGGCTCAACCGGAGACTCTGACTGCTCTTCAGCAGCTGCTCGGCGCCGCACCAGCAGCCACGTGATCCACAGCACCAGCGCCCACATCGGCAGCCCCATCACCAGCCGCGCGGTGCCCAGCCAACCCACTGAGGACTCCAGGTACAGCGGCACCTGCACCGCCAGGCGCAACGTGAACGCCGCTGCCCACAGCCAGGAGGCGAGGACGTACCGGCGCCGCTGCTCCCGGTCCTCGCGCCAGCTGAACCCGCGGCCGAACAGCAGCGAGACGACCACGCCCACCACCGGCCAACGGACCAGGATGGAGACCAGCACACCCACCGCCCAGGCGAGGTTCACGTACAAACCCCACCGGTAGTAGTCGGCCGCCTCCCCGGTGCGCCAGGCCCACAGTGCTCCGATCGCCACACCGAGCAGCCCGGAGACCGCCTGCGTCACCGGGGTGCGCCCGATCAGCCGCGCCACCGCCGCCAGCACCGCGACCGCCACCGAGGCGATCAGCGGTGGCATCAGGTCCCGTGTGATGACGAACAGCACCACGAACACCACACCGGGCAGCACGGTCTCGACCATGCCCCGCACCCCACCGACGGAGGCGAGCATGTCGAACTGGTCGGAGTCCAGCTGGCGCAGACCTCGCCCACCGGCTCCGGGCTGGTAGCCGTCGAGGTCCCGGTCCTCGCTGACCTCCGCGGGCTCGGCGGTCTGGCCCGCCGGTTCTTCCTCGGCGGTCACGAGGCCACCGAGGTGCCCGCCAGCAGGCGGTAGGCCGGGTTGTAGACCACCGGACGCACCTGACCCGGATCCGGTCGGCACAGCGTGCCGGTGACCGTCAGCCGCCGGCCGGGCTCGATCCCGGCGATCTCCCGACGACCCAGCCAGACCAGGTCCACGCTGCCGGTGCCGTCGTAGAGCTCGGCTCTCAGCTCCGGTGCCGCCGCAGCGGGCGGATAGGTCACCGACCGGAGCACCCCGGAGAGCTGTGCCCGGGTCCGCACCGGGCACCGGGCCACAGGCTGGGCGCCCTGCTTGCGCGCCTCCACCTGCTCGGCGCCGGCCTCGAGCTCGGTGCGGGAGGCGAGCAGCGCGCGCAGCGCCTTGCGGATGGTCATCGGGTCTCGGTGATCTCAGGACCGCGGCGCGGTAGCTCCAGGCTCGGACGACCGGTGTCGGCCGGCTGCTGCCGCTGCCCGGGCAGGTGCAAGGGCAGGAGGTCGCGTGGTGCGCGCGCCTGGTCGCCACGGACCACCACCACGTCCCCGAAGATCGCCTCCATGTCGGCACTGTGCTGCTCGTTGACCATCGCCTTGCCGGTGAGCACACCGCGCAGGAACCAACGCGGACCGTCCACACCGAGGAACCGCGCGGGCCGGTGGCCGGTGCGCCCGTCGGGCATCCGCACCGGCAGCCGCGCCAGCAGCTCCGTGCCGAACGTGCCGGTGCGTTCCTGTGCCGAGCCCCCCTGCTTGGTCACCTGTGCCGCGAGCTCACCGCGCAGCTCTTGCCACAGTCCCTCGCTGCGTGGTGCGGCGAACGCCTGCAGCTGCAGCGCAGAGCCCTCCAGGGCCACGTTCACTGCCACCACCCGTCGGCTCTTCTTGTCCACCTCCATGCGGACCTGCAGCCCGGGGCGTTTCGGCACGCGCAGCGCACCGAGGTCCACCCGGGAGCCGAGGTCCGGCTCCTCTTCCAGGTCCCACGGGCCGATCAGCTCCCCGACGTCGTCACTCGCCTCCTCCGCGGCGGCATCGCCCTGGTCCTCGGCCGGTACGTCCGCACCGCTGTCGGCGGAGGCCGCCGACCCGGGGGTCAGTTCCTCGACCTGCTCCTCGACGTCGTCCGCGCGGGACCGCTTGCGCCGGAACAGCGCCATCATCCACGTCCTTCCATCGCTGTGCGCCCGGTGGACCCGAAGCCCCCCTCGCCCCGTGCGCTGCCGGGCAGCCGACCGACCTCCACGAGGCGGGCCTGCGCCACGCGCTGGATGACCAGCTG
>DATGRZ010000435.1:0-4348 GCA_035303065.1 Ruania sp. | reverse complement strand
CGTGGGCTCCTTGCCGAGGGTGACGGTCAGCTGCGCGCGCGCCTCCTCCAGCGCTTGCTCGAGGATCTCGTCGCGCTGCTCCACCACGTTCAGCGTGGCCCGGTCGTCCCACCACGGGGAGTCCTCGTCCTCGAGCAGCTCAGCGAGCACCGCGATCGAGCGGCTGTTCCCGCTGGGCCGCTCCGCCTGCGGCACCTGGTCCCAGAACGTCAGCCGGAGCACGTTCGCCCACACCGCAGAGAAGTAGGCCGCGGCCGCGGAGTCCTCCCGGTTCACGTAGTCCCAGTCCTCGAACAGGTCCACTGCCGGCTGCACGAACTCCCGCACCTCCGCCGAGAGCTGCACCTCCTGCAACGTGGGTACCAGCATCGCCGCCGCCGGGTTGGCCTCCACCATCTGGATGGCGCTCATGTCCTCGGCGGTGATCGGCTGGCCGGCCTCGATCCGCGCCTCGAGCTGGTCCCGGATCTCCTGAGCACGGTAGCCGTAGTCGAAGTCCACCCCGAGCTCGGGGTGGCGGCGCAGGTTCTGCACCGGCTGGTTCGCGGCCACGATGATGCCCTCGGGCGGGTTCACCTCAGCGGGCAGCTCCTCGAACGGGATGGATCCCTGCCAGTCGTAGTCGGGATCCCAGCCGGGCCGCGGCCAGGTGCCGTCCGAGGGCACCGGACCGCCCTGCACGTCGTTGCGCACCGGGATGGTGCCCGGGGCCTGGTAGCCGATGTCCCCGTCGGTGGTGGCGTAGACGATGTTCTGCGTGGGCACCTCGAACACCTCCGCGGCTGCGGCGATGTCCTCGGCGTCCGCCGCCGTGGCGAAGGCGAACACCGCGTCCATCGTGCGCCCGGGCTGCAGCGCCGTCCAGGACAGCGCCACCGCATATCCGTCCGGTCCGGGCGCCGGTGCGTCCTCCGGCACCGGGGCGTCCGCCGCCGCCCGCGTGGAGCCGATCGCATCCGAGATCAGCGGGCCGTGGTCGGTGGAGCGCACGGTCACCTCGATCGGGTCGGCGCCGTTGACCTCGATCACCTCGGTGCGTTCGGTCAGCGGCAGCCGGTCACCGTCGTAGAGGTAGGTGCCGTCGTTGTAGATCCGCTCCAGGAAGAAGTCGGAGGAGTCCGAGGCCAGGTTGGTCAGACCCCAGGCGAGGTTCGCAGTGTGCCCGATCACGATCCCGGGCATACCGGCGAAGCCGAAGCCGGCCACGTCGAACGGGCAGTGGGCGTCCACGGTGCGGCAGTGCAGCCCCTGCTGGTACCAGATCCCGGGCACCGACGGCGCCAGGTGCGGGTCGTTGGCCAGCAGCGGCATTCCGGTGGCGGTGTGCTCACCGGAGACCACCCAGGAGTTCGACCCGATGCCCTCCCCACCACCCATCGGTGCCGGGACGGCGTGCAGCGCGGTCAGGGCGGACTCGATCGAGGCGAGAGCGCTGGCCGAGGACGCTTCGCCGTCGAACCCTGGCTGGGCCGACCCCGCACCCGAGGTGAGCCCACCGCCCCAGGAGGCTGCGTCGTCGTCCGCACCCCCGGTCGTGCCCCCGGCAGCATCGCCGGCAGTACCCCCGGCCTGCTGGGCCGCGTTCTCCTGCTGGTTCTGGATCTCGGTGGCCGTGGGCAGGATCGGCAGGTTCTCCCCGATCGGGTAGTCCGGGTAGATCGACTGCACCATGGAGATGTCCCCGGTGCGCCCGTACACCGCGGCCCGGGTGAGCTCGTCGCTGAAGTTGCCGACCAGGTCCCAGGCCATCGCCTTCAGCCAGGCGAGGGAGTCCACCGGGTCCCACGGCTCGATGTCCTCGACCTCCACGTTCAGCCCGAGCACCGTGTACTCCAGTGCGGTCTCGCTCGGGCTGCGGTCGGCGAGGTAGGCGTTCACCCCGTCGGCGTAGGCGGTCAGGTAGGTGCGGGTGTCGGGATCGAGCAGGTCCCACTCCTGCTCGGCCACGTGCCGCCAGCCCATCGTGCGGATCGCCCGGTCGGCGTCGATGGCGCTCGGCACGTTCCCGACCAGCTCGGCCAGCCGGCCCGAGGTCAGGTGCCGGCGGTAGTCCATCTCGAAGAACCGGTCCTGGGCGTTGACGTAGCCCTGCGCCATGAACAGGTCCACCGGGTCGTCAGCGTAGATCTGCGGGATGCCGCGCTCGTCCCGGACCACCTCCACCGCACCGGACAGACCCGGCAGGACCAGGTCCCCGGAGGTGTCTGGCAACGGGCGACGCACGAAGGTGAACGTGGTCACCACGCCCACCACCAGCACCACCACGAGCAGGGCGGCGATGGCCAGCAGGACGCGGCGGGCGATCGACTTTCCGGGCACATGCTGAGCCTAGCCACCCTCGCTGGGAAGCCGTGGGAGGGACACTGCAGCGGGATGCAGGTCACGGTCGGGACGGAACATCCAGACCGCAGGTCGCGTTAGACTGGTCGGCGGACCGCGGCTTGGCGCGAGTCCGGTTGATCCGAGCGGAGGATTCGGTGCCCACCTACGCGTATGCATGTACGCAGTGCTCTCACCGGTTCGACATCTACCAGTCGTTCACGGAAGATGCCCTGACCACCTGCCCCGAGTGCGGGCAGCAGGCCCTGCGCAAGGTGTTCTCCCCAGTGGGAGTGGTGTTCAAGGGGTCGGGCTTCTACCGCACCGACTCCCGCTCCACTGAGACGTCCAGCAGCGCGGCGGCGAAGTCGGAGTCCAGCTCCGGCTCCAGCTCCAGCGAGAGCAAGTCCGAGACCAAGCCGGCGGC
The DNA here is from genome assembly GCA_035303065.1 of Ruania sp. Taxonomy (GTDB): domain Bacteria; phylum Actinomycetota; class Actinomycetes; order Actinomycetales; family Beutenbergiaceae; genus Ruania. The sequence continues at coordinate 1,602 of DATGRZ010000435.1, read as the reverse complement.
CAAGTCGGAGAAGTCGGCGTCCTCCTCGGCGCCGGCGAAGGCAGCCGCCTCCAGCTGACCAGACCGGTGCTCGGTCGGGTCGCCGAGCGGGTGCACGCCGCGGGCGCCCTGCCCTGCTGCCTGGTTGTCCACAACCCCTGCTCGACGGCGGAGCTCCCCGGGGCGAGCCGGCCGTAACGTCCGGTCATGGGTTCTGATCCGTCCCCCCGCTCCTCCGTCAGCGGCCGTGTGCTGTTCTCCCGGCGCAGTCTGCGCCGGCTGCGACCGGTGCTGTGGCGCTACCGGTTCGTGCTGGCCGCAGCGTGCCTGGCCTGGACCGTGGTGCTGCTGGTGCCGGCGCTGCAGCCTGCCCCGCCCGGGCAGAGCGTGCTGGTGGCCGACCGCGACCTGCCCGCCGGCACGCTGCTCGAGGATCGGGACCTGGCCCGGGTCGAGCTGACCGAGGCGCCCGGGGTGGTGTTGGCCCGCGGTGAGCTGGTCGGGCAACGGCTGGCGGTCGCGGTGCCGGCCGGACTGCCGATGGTCCCGACGCTCCTGGTGGGGCAGGGTGTGGCCGAGGGGGCACCTCCGGGCACCGTGGTGGCCCCGGTGCGGCTGGCCGACCCGGCGTTGGTGCAGCTGTTGCAGGTCGGCGACCGGCTGGACCTGTACCTGGTACCCGCAGCCGGCGGACCAGGCGAGGCCGAGCTGGTCACCTCCGGGGCGCTGGTGCTCAGCCTGCTCGACCCGCCGGAGGACACCGGCGGCCTCCTCGGCGGCACAGGCGCGCAGAACACCGGCGTGGTGGTGGTCGCCGTGGACCGCGCAGACGCTACTCTTCTGACCGGTACGCACGGGCTGGCCAGCTTCCGGGCGGTCGTGGTACCGGCTCATCAGGCATCATCCGAATGAAAGGAATTGCCGTGCTGCAGGGGTTCAAGGAGTTCATCTCCCGCGGGAACGCGGTCGATCTAGCCGTCGGTGTGGTGATCGGAGCCGCGTTCGGCGCCGTGGTCACCGCACTGGTGGACAACGTGCTCAACCCACTGATCGGGGGAATCTTCGGTCAGCCCAACCTGGACCGGATCTGGGTCATCACCCTGAGCGGTGGCGGGGAACCGACCGAGATCCTGTTCGGAGCAGTGCTGACCGCACTGATCAACTTCCTCCTGGTGGCGGCGGCCATCTACTTCTTCGTGGTCGTGCCGCTGAACAAGCTCGCGGAGCGGCGGGACCGGGGTGAGGAGCCGGAGGACGAGGCACCTGCTGAGGACGTCGCGCTGCTCACCGAGATCCGCGACCTGCTCGCCCAGCCGAAGGCGTAACCGGCGCCCCCGCCACCTACCCACCTACCCACCTACCCACCTGCCCACGTGCCCACCACCGCGAGGGTGTCCTTAGGGTTGTAGATCCCGGTATTTACGACCATAAGGACACCCCCGCGTGGACCTTGCCGGCACCAGTCACCAGTGCGGCGGCTTCTCCCGCAGGATGCGCTGGTCGGAGTCCGACTCGCCCTCATCGGTGTCGCCCCAGGCGCGCGGGTCGTCCTCCCATGCGGTGCGGTGCCACACCGGCTCCGGGCCGCGCCCGGGGTCGACGGCGCGGCGGTGCCGGCGCGTG
>DATGRZ010000434.1:0-11201 GCA_035303065.1 Ruania sp. | reverse complement strand
CGTGGGCTCCTTGCCGAGGGTGACGGTCAGCTGCGCGCGCGCCTCCTCCAGCGCTTGCTCGAGGATCTCGTCGCGCTGCTCCACCACGTTCAGCGTGGCCCGGTCGTCCCACCACGGGGAGTCCTCGTCCTCGAGCAGCTCGGCGAGCACGGCGATCGAGCGGCTGTTGCCGCTGGGCCGCTCCGCCTGCGGGACCTGGTCCCAGAACGTCAGCCGGAGCACGTTCGCCCACACTGCGGAGAAGTAGGCCGCGGCCGCCGAGTCCTCCCGGTTCACGTAGTCCCAGTCGTCGAACAGGTCCACCGCCGGCTGCACGAACTCCCGCACCTCCGCGGAGAGCTGCACCTCCTGCAACGTGGGCACCAGCATCTCCGCCGCCGGGTTGGTCTCCACCATCTGGATGGCGCTCATGTCCTCGGCAGTGATCGGCTGACCGGCCTCGATCCGCGCCTCGAGCTGGTCCCGGACCTCCTGGGCGCGGTAGCCGTAGTCGAAGTCCATCCCCAGCTCGGAGTGCCGGCGCGGGTTCTGCACCGGCTGGTTCGCGGCCACGATGATGCCCTCGGACGGGTTCACCTCAGCGGGCAGCTCCTCGAACGGGATGAACCCCTGCCAGTCGTAGTCGGGGTCCCACCCGGGCCGCGGCCAGGTGCCGTCCGAGGGCACCGGGCCGCCCTGCACGTCCTGGCGTACCGGGATGGTGCCCGGAGCCTGGTAGCCGATGTCGCCGTCGGTGGTGGCGTAGACGATGTTCTGCGTGGGCACCTCGAACACCTCGGCGGCTGCGGCGATGTCTTCGGCGTCGGCCGCCGTGGCGAAGGCGAACACCGCATCCATCGTGCGCCCGGGCTGCAGCGCCGTCCAGGACAGCGCCACCGCATATCCGTCCGGTCCGGGTGCCGGTGCGTCCTCCGGTACCGGGGCGTCCGCCGCCGCCCGGGTGGAGCCGATCGCATCCGAGATCACCGGACCGTGGTCGGTGGAGCGCACTGTGATCTCGATCGGGTCGGCGCTGTTGACCTCGATCACCTCGGTGCGTTCGGTCAGCGGCAGCCGATCACCGTCGTAGAGGTAGGTGCCGTCGTTGTAGATGCGCTCCAGGAAGAAGTCGGAGGAGTCCGAGGCCAGGTTGGTCAGACCCCAGGCGAGGTTCGCGGTGTGCCCGATCACGATGCCCGGCATACCGGCGAAGCCGAAACCGGCCACGTCGAACGGACAGTCGCCGTCCACGGTGCGGCAGTGCAGCCCCTGCTGGTACCAGATCCCGGGCACCGAGGGTGCCAGGTGCGGGTCGTTGGCCAGCAGCGGCTTCCCGGTGGCGGTGTGCTCCCCGGAGACCACCCAGGAGTTCGACCCCAGGCCCTCCCCGGCACCCATCGGCGCCGGGACCGCGCGCAGCGCGGTCAGGGCGGACTCGATCGAGGCGAGGGCGCTGGCCGAGGAGGCTGCGCCGTCCAGCCGGTCGGGAGCCGACCCCGCACCCGAGGTGACCGCGCTGGCCGAGGAGGCTGCGCCGTCATCGGCGCCCCCGACCGTGCCGCCGGCCTGCTCGGCTGCGTTCGCCTGCTGGTTCTGGATCTCGGTGGCCGTGGGCAGGATCGGCAGGTTCTCCCCGATCGGGTAGTCCGGGTAGATCGACTGCACCATGGCGATGTCCCCGGTGCGGCCGTACACCGCAGCGCGGGTGAGCTCGTCGCTGAAGTTGCCCACCAGGTCCCAGGCCATCGCCTTCAGCCAGGCGAGGGAGTCCACCGGCTCCCACGGCTCGATGTTCTCCACCTGGACGTCCAGCCCGAGCACTGTGTACTCCAGGGCCGTCTCGCTGGGGCTGCGGTCCGCGAGGTAGGCGTTCACCCCATCGGCGTAGGCGGTCAGGTAGGTGCGGGTGTCCGGGTCGAGCAGGTCCCACTCCTGCTCGGCCACGTGCCGCCAGCCCATCGTGCGGATCGCCCGGTCGGCGTCGATCGCCGTCGGCACGTTCCCGACCAGCTCCGCCAGCCGGCCCGAGGTCAGGTGGCGGCGGTAGTCCATCTCGAAGAACCGGTCCTGGGCGTTGACGTACCCCTGCGCCATGAACAGGTCCACCGGGTCGTCAGCGTAGATCTGCGGGATACCGCGCTCGTCCCGGACCACCTCCACCGCACCGGAGAGACCTGGCAGGACCACGTCACCAGAGGTGTCCGGCAGCGGGCGACGCACGAAGGTGAACGTGGTCACCACGCCCACCACCAGCACCACCACCAGCAGGGCGGCGATGGCCAGCAGGACGCGGCGGGCGATCGACTTTCCGGGCACGTGCTGAGCCTAGCCACCCTCGCTGGGAAGCCGTGGGAGGGACACTGCATCGGGATGCAGGTCACGGTCGGGGCGGAACATCCTCACCGCAGATCGCGTTAGAATGATCGGCGGACCGCGGCTTGGCGCAGGTCCGGTTGATCCGAGCGGAGGATTCGGTGCCCACCTACGCGTATGCATGTACGCAGTGCTCTCACCGGTTCGACATCTACCAGTCGTTCACGGAAGATGCCCTGACCACCTGCCCCGAGTGCGGGCAGCAGTCCCTGCGCAAGGTGTTCTCCCCAGTGGGAGTGGTGTTCAAGGGGTCGGGCTTCTACCGCACCGACTCCCGCTCCACGGAGACGTCCAGCAGCCCAGCGGCGAAGTCGGAGTCCAGCTCCAGCGAGAGCAAGTCCGAGTCCAAGCCGGCGACGAAGTCGGAGAAGCCGGCGTCCTCCTCGGCGCCGGCGAAGGCCGCCGCCTCCAGCTGACCGGGCCGGTGGTCGGCCAGGTCGCCGGCTGCTGCGGGTGATGGTCCTGGTAGCAGGCTGCCTGCTGCCAGGTTGTCCACAACCCCTGCTCGACGGCGGAGCTCCCCGGGGCCAGCCCGCCGTAACGTCCGGTCATGGGTTCCGATCCGACCTCCCGCTCCCCCGTCGGCAGCCGCGGGCTGTTCTCCCGGCGCAGCCTGCGCCGGCTTCGGCCGGTGCTGTGGCGCTACCGGTTCGTGCTGGCGGCGTTGTGCCTGGCTTGGACCGTGGTGCTGCTGGTGCCGGAGCTGCAGCCGGCTCCGCCGGTGCAGAGTGTGCTGGTGGCCGACCGTGACCTGCCCGCCGGTACTGTGCTCGAGGCCGGTGACCTGACCCGGGCCGAGCTGACCGAGACACCCGAGGGTGTGCTGGCGCGCGGCGACCTGGTCGGACAACGGCTGGCGGTCGCGGTGCCGGCCGGGCTGCCGATGGTTCCCACCCTCCTCGTGGGGCAAGGCGTGGCCGACGGGGCGCCGCCAGGCACAGTGGTGGCGCCGGTGCAGCTCGCCGATCCGGCGTTGGTGCAGCTGTTGCAGGTGGGCGACCGGCTGGACTTGTATCAGGTGCCGACCGCCGGCGGACCGGGTGAGGCGGAGCTGGTCTCCTCCGGGGCTCTCGTGCTCAGCCTGCTCGACTCGCCAGAAGTCACCGGCGGGCTGCTCGGCGGCACGGGCGAGCAGAACACCGGCGTGGTGGTGGTCGCCGTGGACCGCGCAGACGCTACTCTGCTGACCGGTGCCCACGGACTGACCAGCTTCCGGGCGGTCGTGGTACCCGCTCATCAGGCATCATCCGAATGAAAGGAATTGCCGTGCTGCAGGGGTTCAAAGAGTTCATCTCTCGCGGGAACGCGGTCGACCTCGCCGTCGGTGTGGTCATCGGGGCCGCGTTCGGCGCCGTGGTCACCGCACTGGTGGACAACGTGCTCAACCCGCTGATCGGGGGTATCTTCGGTCAGCCCAACCTGGACCGGATCTGGGTCATCACGCTCAGCGGTGGCGGAGAACCGACCGAGATCCTGTTCGGGGCAGTGCTGACCGCACTGATCAACTTCCTCCTGGTGGCGGCAGCGATCTACTTCTTCGTAGTCGTCCCACTGAACAAGCTCGCCGAGCGGCGGGCGCGCGGTGAGGAGCCGGAGGACGAGGCACCTGCCGAGGATGTCGCGCTGCTCACCGAGATCCGCGACCTGCTCGCCGAGCCGAAGGCGTAGCAGGTCACACAGCACCCGCTGCCGGACCGGTGCGGCAGCGGGTGCACCAGTGCGGCAACCCCTGCACCAGTGCCGCGCTTCTCATTCACCAGTGCGGCGGCTTCTCCCGCAGGATGCGCTGGTCGGAGTCCGACTCGCTCTCCTCCCGCTCGCCCCAGGCACGCGGGTCGTCCTCCCAGGCGGAGCGGTGCCACACCGGTTCTGGGCCGCGCCCGGGGTCGACGGCGCGGCGGTGCCGGCGCGTGCCGCGGGGCTGCTCAGCGGGGGTCGTGGCCGAGCCTGCTGCCGCCTCGTCGGTGGGCTGCTCCTCGGCAGCGGTGCTGGCTGGCTGCACCTTGGCCGGCGGCTCGGGTGGGGTGCTGCTCATCGGGTCCTGCTCACTGCGCACTGCTCACCGATCGGTGTCGGCATCGTGGCTCTCGGTGTGCTCATCAGCATCAGCTGGAGCGGCTCCGGCCTCGTCGGCCGGCCGGGCGGATGCCGCCTCAGCGGGCTCCACCGCCAGCCCGGAGCGCCGAGCGGCGGCGCCGAGCACCGCATCCACGTGCGTGCCGCGGCGGGCGATGCCGAGCTCGGCGCGGAGCTCGTCGCGCAGCTCGGTCACGGTCCGCGGGGTGCCGTCGGCGGCGATCCAGGCCACCAACGCGTCGAAGTCGTCGTCGCCGTAGCGGCTGAGCGGCTGTCCGGGCCGTACGTCCGGGCGCGGTCCGCGCCCGGCCTCGGCGGCACCGGGAGCGGCGGGAGCGGCGTCCTCGCCGACCATCGCGAGCCCACGGGCGGACGTGCTGGCTGGCGGCTCGCTGCGCCCCGGGTCTTGGGTGCCGGCCGCCGGTGCGCTCGAGGACGGGCTGCCAGCATCCGGGGTGGCCGCATCCGGGGTGACCGCACCGGGGTCGCCGTCCTCTGCCACGTGCTCGGGCAGCGCGACGGCCGCCGGAGCATGCCCGCCGTCGGTCCGGGCTGCGACGATCTCCTCGACCGCACCGGCAATCCTGTCGGCCTCACCCTGCGGATCCATGAACACGGCGCTGGAGTAGACCGTGCGCACCACCCAGCCACGGGCCGACAGCCGTTCGATCCAGTGCCGGTCCCGGCGGCGCAGGCTGGGTTCGGCCATGTACTCGTGGTCGTCGGTGAGCACCGCCAGCAGCAGCTCTCCGGGCAGGGCGGGATGCCCGACCGCCAACGGGATGCGCACGCCACCGGGGCGCCCGTACCGGGGTACCACGGTCAGCCCGCGGCGCCAGAGCCGTTCGGCAAGGTCGACCAGCAGCCGGTCCACCTCCGGGGCGGCCTCCTCGGGCTCGTCCTCGGTCTCGCCGTCAGCGGCTAGGTGGAGCAGGCCGTGCAGCATCTGCGACCCGGCGGCGCGCAACCGGTCCGGGTCCAGGTCGTCCGGCTGCAGGCAGCTGACCACCGTGAGCCGGGTGCGGACCGCGTCCAGCGCATCGACCAGGAACTCGGCCCCGTCCGGTCCGGAGATCACCCCGAACCGGTGCAGCACCCGCCCGTGCGGGGTCTTGCCGAAACCGAGGGTGAGGATGATCGCGTCCCGGCGCAGGCCCGCTGCCGACTCCACGTCCACCACGGTGAACGCCTCCGGCCGGTCGGAGTCGAAGAAGGAGGCCACGCTGGCGCTGCCGGCAGCCACGGACATCACCGCTTCCCGCACCCGGTCGGCGTGCCGAGTGTTCAGCGCGATCACCGCCAGAGTCTCGTCCGGGCGGGTGAGCGCATGGTCGATCACCAGGTCCACCACCCGGTCGACCTCGGCCTGCACGCTCTCTACCACGTTCACTCCGGGGGCGGGCATCCCGGTGCCGTCCACCACGTCCAGCTCGATCCGCGCTGGTCCCGGCGGTTCGGGCAGCGGCCGCACCACCCCTTCGTATCCGTGGGCGGCGAGGAAGGCCGCCAGGTGCGCATCCTGGCTGGAGCGTCCGGCCGGCAGGGTGAGCCGGGGCAGGAAGTCCAGCGAGCCGATCAGCCCGGTGCCCCCGCGGCGAGTGTCACCGACCACCACCACCTGGCGGGAGCGCACGATCGCCGAGACAGTCTGCTCCACTGGGACGTGCTGCACGGCGTCCAGCACCAGCAGGTCCACGTCCCGGGTGGCCGGCAGCACCTGCGGCACGACCATCGGCGGCACCACCCAGACCGGTCGCGGCGCCCAGACCACTGCAGAGAACCGAGTGAGCAGCTCCTTCAGGTCGGTGCTGCCGGAACGTACGGCGCGGTAGAACTCCTGCGCCCGGGGCCGGTCCTCGGCGATCACAGCGCGCACGTGCTCACCCGCCGCAGCCAGCACGTCCGCCGTCAGGCTGGCCACCTGGGTCTGGTCCTTCTCCCGCAGCGTCTCGGCCGAGGCGGTGAGTGTGGAGGAGTCCAGACCGGCCAGCACCGGGTCTTCGCCGAGGATCTCCTCCAGCACGCTGGACCACCACGCCAGGTCGAACTCTGCACCCACCAGCTCGGTGGCCACCCGCCGGTGGGTGAGGTCCTCCAGCAGGTCGCCCAGGCCCAGATCGGTGAGCTGGGCGAGAACTGCGGCCCGCTCCGGCAGCTGGCGCAGAGTGGCGTCGTCGGCACCGAGCCGAGCGATCCGGGAGGTCAGCTCAGCCAGCGGCAGCTCCTCCAGAGTGCGGCCGGCGAGCGACCCGCTGAGCACCGGGTTGAGCTCGGTGACCAGGTCGGCCACCCGCTTCTCGGTGCTGAGGATCTCGCTCATCCCCTCGGGCAGCCGCGGCCAGCCGCCACTGGCGCAGTGCCGCCGCCAGACGTTCCGCCGGGACTGCACGTCCAGCAGCTCGGCGTGCAGGTCCCCGACCGCTACGCCGGGGCGGACAAGGTCCTTGGCCTGCTTGCGCAGCCGGCGGCGAGCACCCCAGCCGAGGTTGGCGTCGTGCTGAGCCCGCCAGGCGCGGGTGGCGGTCGCTGCCACCATGTCCGCCGGAGAACGTTCGAACACCTGCGGGGTGAATACGTCCAAGGAGGAGCGAATCCCGTCCAGGAGCACCAGCTGCTCGGACCATGCGGTCAGCGTGGCCGCCTCGTCGAGTCCGGTCTGGGCGGCGGTGCGGGCGATCTGGTCGGTGAGCACCGGCATCAGCTCGTCCAGCTCGCGCACCCGCTCCAGGGTGGCGGTGGCGTGGTCGGCGGAGGTGAGGCGGGCCCCGAACCACGGGGTGTCGGCCGCGCGCAGCCGGAACGCGCCGAGCGCAGCGGCACGGGCGAGCTGTTCCCGGGCGTGCTGGCGCGCTTCGCCGTCCATCGAACGCACCGCTTCGGTCGGTACGCGGACCTGGGTGCGCGGACCGGGCCGGGCGGAGGTGAGCTCTGCGAGCGCCTGCAGCGCGTCATAGGCGGACGCGCCCCACGGTTCGCGCGGGCTGTGCAGGGCGTCCAGGTGCTCGCCGAGGTCGCGGCGGGCGGTACGCAGTGCGTCCCGGTCGGCGGCACGCTGCTCGGCGTCGATCGCCGGCTCCGGCGGGTTCAGCCCTTCCACCAGGTGGCCGGCCGCGGTGCTGGTCCAGCGCGGGTCGTTGCTCAGGTCCAGGGCGAGGTCCCCCAGACCCACCCGACGCAGGGCGTCCACGAGCGCCTGCCCGGCCCGCCGCGTCCCAGGGACATACAGCACCCGGCGACCCTCCGCCGCTGCCTGGGCAACGACAGCAGCCACGGTGCCGGCCGGGTCGGTGCCCGGTGGTGCGTCGACGAGCAGGTGCGTGCCGGTGGCCAACGCGTCCAGCACGTCCTGCTGTGCCGGGTCCAGGTCACCCACACCGCGTTCATCGTCCGGGTCCCGGTCGGTGGGGTCCGGTTCGGGCAGCGTACCGGCCACGGCGCTCCGGGCAGCACTCACCCCGGCCAGGGCCGCCACCACGTCATGGGTGGCCAGGTCGCGTTCGTGGTCGTGCAGGTCTTCGGCGAGCGCCTGGCCGGGGTGCACGAACGCACCGAGCACGATCCGCGGCTCCAGGCTGAAGCCGGGCAGCGCCTGGCCGAGCTCGGCGATGGTCTCCAGCGCCGGGCGGGGGGTGAAGCCATGCTCGACCATGGTGGAGCGGCCGATCGCGGCGGCATCCACGTCCACCCCGTGCGCACGCAGCTCACGCACCAGCAGGCTGTTGACCTCGACGGCGGGATCCAGCTCCAGGTCGATCTCCGCCTCCGGTCCGTGCACACCCAGGCGCACCGGCCGTAGCAGCACCGGCGCATGCACCACTGCGGGAGCGGCCGGCAGCGGTGGTTCGTTCGGATCGGCCAGGGCGGGGGTGGTGCCCGCCTCCTCGGCACCCCCCTCACCGGCTACGACCCCGGCGGCTGCCTCGCCCAGGTGAGCTGCGCCGTCACTGTGCCAGGTGGCCACCCCCATGGCCACGTACGTGGGCGCGACACCGAACCGCTGGGCGAGCTCGTCGGTGCGCGCCAGCACCACGCGAGCGCGGCGGCGGGCGTGGGTCAGCGCGGAGCCTTCCCGCACCAGGTTGCTCAGCGGGGTGGAGCGTCCGGCGTAGAGCTGGGCGATGCCCGACGGGTGCGCCGCAGTGAGCTCCACGAGCGCATCACCCAACGTGGAGATGTCCCACAGCGGACTGTTGCCGGCCAGGTCCGCGAGGTGAGTGCGCCACCGGGTCGCGGCGGCCTCCACCTGCAGCTCACGCGGTGTGGCCGCGCTGTGCTCGGCAGGGTCGGGAACGACCGGCTCCGCACCACGCCGGCGGGCGGAGCCAGCGAAGGGATTGCGCACCGAAGACCTCACGCGTCCACGCTAACCAGTAGGGGCCGGTTCTCACCGCTGGACCCGCCGACAGGACCGGTTTCGTGGTCATCGGAGGCAGCCGGTGCTGCGGCCGGCGCGGCACCCATCGGGCACCGGCACTCTTCCGGCCCAGCACACTGAGCGGACGGCGTGCGCCACGCAGGGGGCAGGCGACGCACGCCGTCCTGGGTCAAGTTTGGCGCACTCGGTGGACTCGCGCAAACACCGGGAGCACCCTCGGGCGAGCCCGCCAGACCTCCCGGGGGGACTCCCCCACCCGCACCCGGGGGACAACCTCCTGGTCGGGACTGCGCCGACGCACTTCAATGGTCCGGTGAGCACGACCGTTACTATGACCGACATCACAGCCCAGCCGAAGTCTCAGAGTCGGCGCGGCCGGCAACCGATCTGGTCCGCACCCTTCGGTTCGCGTGCCTGGCGCGATGTCGGCACGCACCTGCTGATGCTGCTCACGGCGCCGTTCGGCTTCGCCTATGCGCTGGTCTGCCTGGTGCTGACCAGCGCGCTGGCTCCGACGGTCGTCGGGCTGTACCTGCCCGGGTGGCTGGTGGTCGGCGCCCGCGGTTGGGGCCGGCTGTTCCGGGGCTTCGGGCGGCTGCTCGGGGTCGAGGTGCGCGACCCGATGCCCCGGCAGCGGGGCAGGGGCTTCTGGCGTCGACTGGGCCGGACGATCGGGGACGGTACCGGTTGGCGGGCTGTGCTGTTCCTGGTGATCGCGCTGCCGCTGGCGATCGTGGCCACCGTGGTGGTGCTGGCGGTCCTGGTGACGGCGCTGGGCGCCCTGACCTACGGGATCTGGTACCGGTTCCTGCCGCTGCAGCAGGCGGCGGACGGCAGCTGGCACCGGGGTCCGATCCTGTGGGACGGCACCGCGATGGACACGCTCGTGGGGATCGGGGCCTATGCGGTGGCCGGGCTGCTGCTCTGGTTCCTCTGGCCGCAGCTGGCCCGCGCCTTCTCCGCGGTATGGACGGCGCTGATCACTCTGCTGCTGGGACCCACCCGGTCCAGCCTGCAGGTGGCGCGGTTGCAGACCTCGCGCGGGCGGACTGTGGTCGATGCTGATGCGAAGCTGCGCTGGATCGAGCGGGACCTGCACGACGGCACCCAGGCCCGGCTGGTGGCTCTGGCGATGCAGCTCGGGGAGGCCAAGGAAACACTGACCAGCGACCCGGCCGGAGCGGGCGAGCTGATCGAGGATGCGCACCGGGCCACCAAGGAGGCGCTCACCGAGCTGCGCGAGCTAGCCCGCGGCATCCGGCCTCCGGCGCTGGAGGCGGGCCTGCCGGTGGCGGTGGAGACCCTCGCCGCCCGCTGCTCGCTGCCGGTGACCGTGGACCTGCCTACCGACCTGCGGGCCGATCCGTCGATCGAGTCCATCGCCTACTTCAGCATCGCCGAGCTGGTGACCAACGCCGTCAAGCACTCCGGTGCTTCCGGGGTGTACGTGCTGGTGGAGCAGCAGGAGGTGGACCTGTGGGTGCGGGTACGGGACGACGGCGGAGGCGGGGCGGTGATCGGTGTGCCCACACCGGACGGCACCGGCAGCGGTCTGGCCGGGCTGCGGGACCGGGTGGACTCCGTGGACGGCACCCTGCAGGTGGACAGTCCGGACGGCGGTCCGACCGTGGTGACCGTGACCCTGCCGCTGCGGGTGCACAGCCGGTGACCGGTGCACCGGTGCTGCCCAACGGTGCGGCGGCGGTACTGTGACCGGCATGCGGATCGCGATCGCTGAGGACTCGGCAATCCTGCGCGACGGGCTGACCGCACTGCTGCACCGGCGGGGGCACGAGGTGGTAGTGGCCGTGGACAACGGCACCGAGCTGCTCGCCGCCGCCGACGAGCAGGTGGCGGCCGGTACCCCGTGCGATGTAGCGGTGCTCGACGTGCGGATGCCGCCGACGTTCACCGACGAGGGACTGCACGCCGCGCTGGAGCTGCGCGCCCGGCACCCGGAGCACGGTGTGCTGCTGTTCTCCCAGTACGTGGAGACCCGGTTCGCCGCCGAGCTGCTCCAGGGTGATGCGCGTGCCATCGGCTACCTGCTCAAGGACCGGGTGGCAGACGTGGGCGACTTCGTCGACGCGCTGGAGCGGATCGCCGCCGGACAGACGGTGCTCGACCCGGAGGTGCTCAGCCAGCTGCTGCGCACCGGCCCGGAGCGGGCGGCCCTGGAGCGGCTCACTCCGCGGGAGCGGGAGGTGCTGGAGCTGATGGCGCTGGGCCGCACGAACTCCGCGATCGCGAAGTCGCTGTACCTGTCCGCCGGGGCGGTGGAGAAGAACATCTCCGCCATCTTCGCCAAGCTCGACCTGCCCACCGACGACGCCGCCCACCGCCGCGTGCTCGCCGTGGTCCGCTACCTGCAGCGCTGACAGCCACCACCCCTCTCCCC
>DATGRZ010000433.1:0-2353 GCA_035303065.1 Ruania sp. | reverse complement strand
CGACCCGCCTCATCAGCACGTTGACTGAAAGCGTTATCAGATAGAGATCGACCGCACTTGCAACTGGGTTTGATCAACGCTTTCATAGTGTGAACAGATCCTGATGGAGGGAGTAGGCGTGCACCAGACAGCCTTGCGATGGGGCAACGACGTCGTCGAGTTGGTGTTCGAGACGGACCCCGACGCCCCGGTTCGGCACGTCTGGACCACCACGCCGGGCCAGGAGCTGCCCGCCCCACTTCCGGCACCGGCGCAGCCCCTCGTCGAGGTCGTCGCCGTGGGCCACGGCCGCTACAGCCACAACGTGCGCCACACCGCCAGCGCCATCGGTGACCGGCTGCGGCTGCACTCCGCCGCGCCGCGTCGCGAGGGCCGCTGGAACGTGCTCGTCATCGAGCAGCACGACCCCCTCACCGGCCTGGCCGTGCGCTCCACCCTCCGCGCAGCAGACGGCGTGGCCGCCGTCCAGTCGTTCACGACCGTGCAGAACGACGGCGCCTCACCGGTGATGCTGCAAGCCGTCTCGTCCTTCGCCAGCGGCGCGTTCGGCGAAGGCACCACCCCGTTCGCGGACATCGACTCGATCACCGGTCACTCCGAGTGGCTGGGCGAGAACCGGTTCCAGCGCACTCCGGTCCGCGGTCAGCACGGGCTCGTCGAGCTCGACCTCGCCCGCCACCAGCACCAGGACGCCCGCAACGCCCTCACCGTCTCCAACCACGGCCCATGGTCGTCGGGACAGCGCAACCCGGTGGGCGCCCTGGAGAACCGACGTACCGGCACGGCCTGGGCCTGGCAGGTCGAGCACAACGGCGCCTGGCACGTCGAGATCTCCGAACGCCTAGGTGGTCAGGTGGGTGAGCTGGCTCTGGGGCTGTTCGGCCCCACCGACGTGCAGCACCAGTGGCTGCTGCCCCTGGAGCCGGGTGAGTCCTTCACCTCGGTGCCGGTCTCGATCGCCTTCACCACCGGCGGCTGGCAGCAGGCGGTCGCCGGGCTCACCGCCCAGCGGCGTCAGCTCCGCCTCGAGCAGGGCGCTGTCCACACGCTGCCGGTGATCTTCAACGACTACATGAACACCCTCATGGGTGACCCGACCACCGAGAAGCTGCTGCCGCTGATCGAGGCGGCCGCCCGGGTCGGCTCGGAGTACTTCTGCATCGACGCCGGCTGGTACGACGACGGCAACGACTGGTTCGACAGCGTCGGCGAGTGGCAGCCCTCGACCGGGCGGTTCCCGGGCGGCGGGCTGGCCCGCGTCATCGACGCGATCCGCGAGGCCGGCATGGTGCCCGGCCTGTGGCTGGAGCCCGAGGTCATCGGGGTGCGCAGCGCCTTGGCCCAGCAGTTGCCCGCCGAGGCCTTCCTCCAACGGCACGGCGTGCCGGTCGTCGAGCAGGGTCGGGTGCACCTGGACCTGCGCCACCCGGCTGCCCGCGCCCACCTCGACGAGGTGGTCGACCGCCTGGTCGCCGACTTTGGCCTCGGCTACTTCAAGCTCGACTACAACACCACCCCCGGCGTGGGCACCGACCACGACGCCGCCAGCCCAGGAGCGGGACTGCTCGACCACAACCGCGCCTACCTCGACTGGCTGGACGGTGTGCTCGAGCGCCACCCCGACCTGCTCCTCGAGAACTGCGCCTCGGGCGCCCAGCGCGCCGACTATGCCGTGCTGAGCCGGCTGCACGTGCAGTCCACCTCCGACCAGCAGAACCTGCTCCTCTACCCGCCGGTGGCGGCTGCCGCCCCGATGGCGGTGCTGCCGGAGCAGGCCGGCAACTGGGCCTACCCGCAGCCGGAGATGACCGATGAGGAGATCGCCTTCACGCTGGTCACCGGCATGCTCGGGCGCCTCTACCTGGCTGGGCACCTCAACCGGATGTCCGCCCGACAGCTCGAGCTGGTCACCGATGCCGTCGGCGCCCACCGCGCAATCGCAGCAGACCTCGCCCGGTCCACCCCCGAGTGGCCGCTGGGGCTGCCGGGCTGGCAGGACCCGTGGCTCGCGCTGGCGCTGCGGGACGAGTCCACCCGGTACCTCAGCCTGTGGCATCGCGACGAGAAGGCAAGCGAGATCGAGGTGCCGTTCCCGGACCTTGCGGGCTCCGCCGTCGACATCGTGCCCGTCTTCCCCCTACCCGACCACAACCTGGACGGCTGGAGCTTCAGCTGGTCCCCGGAGGACGGCGTGCTGCGGGTGGCAGTCGGTCTCGAGACGCCCTCCGCACGGACCATCAGCCTGCGTCCCCGACCCTGACCCAACCGCTCACAGATTCAGGCAGTACCGTCACGGTGCTGCCAGAGAGGAAGAGAGTTTTCAATGAGGAAAGTCATCCCGTCCGTCGCCGCT
>DATGRZ010000432.1:0-3810 GCA_035303065.1 Ruania sp. | reverse complement strand
CTCGTCCCATCCTTCGGACGGTCCAGCACCTCCGTTCCCCCTGCTCAGGTGGACAACTTACAAACTATCTCAATTTGTGAGATAACGGTCTAAGCATGCGAGACGCCAGTCTTAGCAGCAACAAACGGGACGGAAATTCGCCCACCGTTCTGCACACTTATCCGGGCCAAAGAGCGGCCTTATTTCAGATCGATGACCCATGTCACTGCGCACGGACGCAGCACGCCTCCCCACCGCGATCAAGCCAGGACCCGCGCGGGTGGCCGCGGTCACTGCCCCGAAGGCCCAGGACCGATATCTTGATGTCGAGCAATCGAGACAGCCGAGACGAACGGGAACGACCTGCGCAATGTCCACCATCATCTACACGCACACCGACGAGGCGCCGATGCTGGCGACCCACTCCCTGCTTCCGGTGATCCAGACCTATGCGGCCAGCGCTGGCGTGGAGGTGACCACCCGGGACATCTCCCTGGCCGGGCGGATCATCGCCGCCTTCGCCGACGTGCTTCCCGCTGAGCAGCGCACCGGGGACGCACTGGCCGAGCTCGGCGAGCTGGCCACCACTCCGCAGGCGAACATCATCAAGCTGCCGAACATCTCCGCCTCGGTCCCGCAGCTGAAAGCCGCCATCGCCGAGCTGCAGGCGCAGGGCTACACCCTGCCGGACTACCCGGAGGAGCCGGCCACGGCCGAGGAGAAGGACGCCCGGGCACGCTACGACTCCGTGAAGGGCAGCGCGGTCAACCCGGTGCTGCGCGAGGGCAACTCCGACCGCCGCGCCCCGCAGGCGGTGAAGGCCTACGCCCGTAGCCACCCGCACCGGATGGGCCAGTGGAGCGCGGACTCGAAGACCAACGTGGCCACGATGGGAGCCGACGACTTCCGCAGCAACGAGCAGTCCGTCGTCGTGCCGGAGGCGGACACACTGACCATCCGCTTCGTGGCCGCGGACGGGACCACCACCGTGCTCAAGGACTCCGTCCCGGTCCTGGCCGGGGAGGTCGTGGATGCCACAGTGATGCGGGCTGCGGCACTAGACGAGTTCCTCGCGGCCCAGGTCCAGCGCGCCAAGGACGAGGACGTGCTGTTCTCCGTGCACCTGAAGGCCACCATGATGAAGGTCTCCGACCCGATCATCTTCGGCCGCGTGGTGCGCGCCTTCTTCCCCGACCTGTTCGCCAGCTACGGGGAGGAGCTCGCTGCTGCGGGTCTGGGCCCGGAGCATGGCCTGGCGGCGATCCTGGACGGCGTGGACACGCTGGCGCCCGACGTGGCGGCCGGGGTGAAGTCGCTGATCGACAAGGGTCTGGCCGAGGGACCGGCGCTGGCGATGGTGAACTCGCACAAGGGCATCACCAACCTGCACGTGCCCAGCGACGTGATCATCGACGCCTCGATGCCGGCGATGATCCGCACCTCGGGGCACATGTGGAACGCCGACGACCAGGAGCAGGACACTCTCGCGGTGATCCCGGACTCCAGCTACGCCGGCGTGTACCAGGCGGTGATCGAGGACTGCCGCGCGAACGGGGCCTTCGACCCGACCACGATGGGCTCGGTGCCGAACGTGGGCCTGATGGCGCAGAAGGCTGAGGAGTACGGCAGCCACGACAAGACCTTCGAGATCACCGGCGAGGGCACGGTCGAGGTGGTGAACACCGCTGGCGAGGTGCTGATGAGCCACCAGGTCTCCTCGGGAGACATCTGGCGCGCCTGCCAGACCAAGGACACCCCGATCCGGGACTGGGTGAAGCTGGCCGTCACCCGGGCGCGGGCCACGGGTAGCCCGGCGGTGTTCTGGCTGGACGAGACCCGCGCGCACGACCGCAACCTGATCGCCAAGGTGCAGCAGTACCTGCCCGAGCAGGACACTGACGGGCTGCAGATCGAGATCATGTCCCCGGCCGAGGCCACGGCGTTCTCCCTGGAGCGGATCCGCCGCGGTGAGGACACCATCTCGGTGACCGGGAACGTGCTGCGGGACTACCTGACCGACCTGTTCCCGATCCTGGAGCTGGGCACCAGCGCCAAGATGCTCTCGGTGGTGCCGCTGCTCGGCGGCGGTGGGTTGTTCGAGACCGGTGCCGGCGGCAGTGCGCCCAAGCACGTGCAGCAGCTGGTGGAGGAGAACCACCTGCGCTGGGACAGCCTGGGTGAGTTCCTCGCGCTGGCGGAGAGCTTCCAGCACCTGGCCACCACCACCGACAACGCCCGGGCGCAGGTGCTGGCCGACACGCTGAGTGCCGCGACCGCCACGTTCCTGAACGAGAACAAGTCCCCGTCCCGCAAGGCCGGGGAGATCGACAACCGCGGCAGCCACTTCTACCTGGCGCTGTACTGGGCCCAGGAGCTGGCGAACCAGTCCGAGGACGCCGACCTGGCCGCCCGGTTCGCCCCGCTGGCCACGGCGTTGGCGGAGGACGAGGAGACGATCACCGCCGAGCTGCTCGCGGTGCAGGGCTCCCCGGCGGACATCGGTGGCTACTACCGCCCCGACGAGGAGAAGGTCAGCGCCGTGATGCGCCCCTCGGCCACGCTGAACAAGGTGCTCGCCACCCTGGGCTGACCGGCCGGCACAACCATCCGGACGAGGAAGTTCGTCCCAGACGAAATTGCTCGTCGATCTGGTCACGATTGGTAGCCAGATCGACGAGCAATTTCACTCTTGTGGGGGTGCAGGGTGCGGTGCGGCGGCGGCCTGCTCGGCAGCGCGCTGCACCCGGTCGTAGTACTCGCTCCACCAGGTGGCGTCTCGGTCGGGCAGGTTGCTGTTCCTGTCGGCCAGGCCCGCGGCGGAGTCGATCAGCTCCCGGACGATGTCGGCATGGCCCGTGTGCCGGGCCACCTCGCTGACCACGTGCACCAGCACGCGGCCCAGCGTCACCTCACGACCGCCGGGCCCCCACCAGGAGACGAACCCGGCGGCGTCCAGGTCGAGCGCGGCGATGGTCTGCCTGCCGTGCGAGCACACCCGGGCGAAGAAGTCCAGGATGTCGGTGGTGGACTCTTCGGCGGTGGCCCACATGTCCACGTTGTCCGGCTGCTCCTCGGCCACCAACCAGGCCGGCGGGTCCGGGAACGGGCGGTCGAACACCAGCCCGAAGTACTCTGCCTCCACCGCCGCCACATGCTTGACCAGGCCGAGCAGGTTGGTGCCGGTCGGTGTCAGCGGTCGGCGCAGGTCGTACTCACCCAGCCCGTCGAGCTTCCACAGCAGCGCGTCGTGCTGCTCGTCCAGATAGCGGGTGAGGGACTCCTTGAGGTCATCCATCCCGGAACAGTACTCCCGGGCCCGGACCTCCCGTCAGGCCAGTCCCGGCAGCACCCAGCGAGCCAGCAGTGCGGCGCTCTCGTCGATGCGCACGCGGCCGGTAGCAACACCGATCACCAGCTCGTAGGCCTCATCCTCCGGAGCCCGAAGGTCCCAGCCGTTGAGCCCGTAGAAGACGAACACCGACAGCCAGCCGAGCCGCTTGTTGCCATCCACGAGCGGGTGGTTCCTGGTGATGGACTCCAGCAGTGCCGCTGCCTTCTGGTGCACCGACGGATACGCCTCGCGGCCCCACAGTACGGCGGTCGGTCGATGCGCGGCCGCATCCAGCAGGCCGACGTCGCGCACCACGCACACGCCGAGGTCTTCGGCCAGAGCCAGCAGGTCCTCGACAGTGAGGTGGACGGCCGGCTCTGGGATGTTCACTGTGACAGGCGGTGCAGCAGGGCCGCATACCGATCCCGGCCCTCGCCGGACAGTGCCTGGACCCGGTCCCGATGACCCGAGCGCAGTGCCGCGTCCTCGATCGCCCGGAC
>DATGRZ010000431.1:0-8039 GCA_035303065.1 Ruania sp. | reverse complement strand
CCCGGCGTCGATCGCGGGCCGCAGGTGCTCGGTGCGGATGGCGGCGAAGTCGGGCAGCTGGTAGGGCAACGAGGACGGCTGGGCCAACGGGTTGTCCGCAGGCAGCGTGGCATCGGTCATGACTCATTCTTACCTGAAAGACGGCTGAGAAAAGACTGACCCCGCACCGGCAGAATCAGGCCCGCGAACCGGTACCGACCACCGCTGTCATGTTGTACAGTTTGTGGCACGTCGGGATCAGTCCCCGTCCCCCTCGGAGGCGTAGAAGTCCCGGCCAGCTGCGACGGCCGAACGGCCCCCCTCTGAACGGCCGGTCGCGCGGCGGCCCCGACAGCGTTCGACGCGTCGGGGCCGCTTCCTTTAACGCTGGACCGCTACACCGGGCGACCGAACCTGCCCGCTCAGGCTCCGCCGTCGTACCCGTGCTGGCGCCAGGCCTCGTAGACGGCGATCGCCGCGGAGTTGGACAGGTTCAGCGACCGCACCCCAGGACGCATCGGGATGCGCACCCGCTCGGTGATCACCGGGTCCTGAAGGATCTGCTGCGGCAGTCCGGTGGGTTCGGTGCCGAACAGCAGCACGTCGCCGTCGGCGTAGGCGATCTCGCCGAAGTGCTTCTCGGCATGCCCGGTGAAGGCGTAGATGCGGTGGCTGCCGTGGGTGAGAAGATGCTCGACGGCGGAGGGCCAGTCGCGATGTACCCGCACGTTGGCCAGGTCGTGGTAGTCCAGGCCGGCGCGGCGCAGCTTCGCGTCGCTCAGGTCGAACCCGAGTGGTTCGACCAGGTGCAGCATCACCCCGGTCACCGCTGACAGTCGGATCGCGTTACCGGTGTTCGGCGGGATGCACGGCTCGTGGAAGACGACGTGGAACACCAGCGCAGAGTACCGCCGGAGCCGGGCCCCGCCGCCGGCCCACCGAGCAGTTGTGCCCATGAGGTGAAGAATCTGTGTGTTCTTGCGCACACTGTTCGGCTGGATTCCGATATGTTCTTCGGGTGCCCGTTTGTCCCAGGCACGTTTCCCCCCACGACTCGATGAGGAGACCCTTCATGCGTCGACCACCGTCGTCCGACCGCGTGCGGCCGCGTAGAGCCGTCGCGTGCGGGGGCATCGCCGCGCTGGCGTTGTCCACGCTCGTCCCCCTGTCCGCCGCCTCCGCCGACGAGGTCACGGACCTCGGCACCGCCTCCGACTACGGGGCCGCCGACGCCCCGAGCGGCCTGCAGGCCGAGTCCTCCCCCACCGGCGCCTGGTTCGTGCAGACGGCCGGGACGCCGAGCGTGCAGGGTGGGTCGGTCTCGACCAACTCCCGGCACGCCGATGCGGCGATCGACGAGGCAGAAGACCTCGGCCTGGACGTGGATGTCCGGGAGACCTACTCCCAGCTGTGGACCGGCTTCTCCGCGGAGATGTCCGACTATGACGCCGCGGCCCTGGCCGAGGCCGATTCGGTGCAGGCGGTGTTCCCGGTGCTGACCGTGGCCCTGCCGCCGGAGCAGGCCTCCTCCACCACCCCGGAGATGGTCAGCGCACTGGCGATGACCGGTGCGGACATCGTGCAGAGCGAGCTCGGCTACACCGGTGAAGGTATCCAGGTGGGCATCCTGGACACCGGTGTGGACTACGACCACCCGGACCTGGGTGGCAGCGGTGAGGGGACGAGCTTCCCGACCGAGCGGGTGCCCAAGGGGTACGACTTCGTCGGGGACGACTACAACGCCGATGCCTCCAGCCCGGCGTACCAGCCCGAGCCGGAGCCGGACGAGGATCCGGACGACTGCTACGGGCACGGTACGCACGTGGCCGGCATCGTCGGCGCCAGCGGTGACCCGGCAGAAGGTGGAGTACGCGGGGTCGCCCCCGGGGTGACCTTCGGGGCCTATCGCGTGTTCGGGTGCAACGGGTCCACGGACACCGACATCATGCTCGCCGCGATGGAGATGGCGCTCGACGACGGCATGGACGTGCTGAACATGTCCGTGGGCGCCGGCTTCGCCTCCTGGCCGGAGTACCCGACCGCGGTGGCCAGCGACAACCTGACCGATGCCGGGATGGTGGTGGTCGCCTCCATCGGTAACGACGGTGAGCTGGGGACCTGGTCCGCCGGTGCACCCGGGGTGAGCAACTCCGCGATCGGGGTGGCCTCCTACGACAACACCACGTTCACCACGAACATGTTCCGCACCAGCCCGGACGACGCCTCCTACGCCTACACCACCGCCTCCGGCTCCCCGACGGCCCCGACCACAGGTGGCGCCCCGCTCGCCCTGCCCGCAGAGGGTGAGGAGGAGGCGTGCGACCCGCTGACCGGTGACTTCACCGACCAGATCGTGGTGGTCTCCCGTGGCACGTGCGCCTTCTATGACAAGGCGGTGAACGTCCAGGACACCGGCGCGGCCGGCGTGGTGCTGCACAACAACGAACCTGGGCTGATCAACCCGACCGTGGAGGGCGAGGTCGAGATCACCATCCCGGTGGTGTCGGTCTCGTTGGAGTCGGGCATGGCGATCACCGAGGCGGTCGCCGCAGACGAGGCCACCGACCTGGTCTGGACCGACGAGACGGTCACCCAGCCGAACCCGACCGGTGGGCTGGTCTCCAGCTTCAGCTCCTACGGTATGACCGCCGACCTGAAGCTGAAGCCGGACCTGGGTGCCCCCGGTGGGCAGATCTGGTCCACGATCCCGCTGGAGAACGGCGGCTACGGGTCGATGTCGGGTACCTCGATGTCCTCCCCGCACGTGGCCGGTGCGGCGGCGCTGATGCTGGATGCGCGGGACGACCTGGCCCCGGCGCAGATCAAGGAGCTGATGCAGAACACGGCAGATCCCAAGCTCTGGGCGCTCGCTCCGGACCACGGTTACCTCGGCCCGGTGATCCGCCAGGGCGGCGGCCTGCTGGACATCGACGACGCCATCCTGTCGACGGTCGCAGCCTCCCCTGGTGCGCTGAACCTGGGCGAGAGCGAGGCGGGTCTGAGCAGCCAGACGGTCACGCTGACCAACTCCGGTGATAGTGCGGTGACCTACACGCTCAGCTACGAGGACACCGTCGCCACCTACGGGGACCCGACGAACCCGACCTTCGGCTATGCACCCAGCCAGGTGGACCTGCCCTCGGAGGTCACTGTGGCCGCCGGGGAGCAGGCCACGTTCGAGGTGACGATCGCGCCGAACCCAGGCCTGGAGCAGGCCCAGTACGGCGGGTACGTGATCCTCACCCCAGCCGAGGGTGAGCCGCTGCGGATCCCGTACGCGGGCTTCGCCGGTGACTACCAGTCGCTGCCGCTGATGACCGACATCGGCTACGGGCTGCCCACGCTCGGGTCGCTGGCGGAGTGCGAGCGGTTCATCGGTGTGGACTGTGTGATGGGCGGCTCCTACGACCTGGAGCCGGACGGCACCACCTACACGATGAAGGACGGTGACGTGCCGACCGTGCTGGTGCACCTGCAGCACCCGGCGCAGCAGCTGTCGATGACCGTGTACGCGAGCCACGACGGCGAGCGTGGGGCACAGTTCGGCCCGACCGCCACGTTCCTGGACGAGGAGTACCTCGGCCGGGACGCGACGGCGGCGTCGTTCACCCCGTACACCTGGGACGGCCGGCTGGACTCCGGTTACCAGCGCGGGCACCGCAACGACGACTGGCGGGTGCCGGACGGCGACTACATCGTCGAGATCACCGCGGTCTCCGCGCTCGGTGATGCGGCCAGCGCCGAGGAGTCCCAGACGGTGTACACCTCGGAGTTCACCATCGACCGGAACAACAACGGCAACCCCTGGTGGGAGACGCTGCTGCAGATGTTCCACGTGCCGCTGCACCTGTGGGACGACGTGTTCTGCGCGATCAGCGGCCTGTGCCCAGCACCAGGTCACGGAGGTGGTCACGGCGGCCGATGATGGCCGTGGGCGCTGAGCGCACCAGTCGCTGAGCGCCCGCGTCAGTACCGCTGACGGCGGGGGTCGGACCTGGCTGGTCCGGCCCCCGTCTGGTCTGTGCTCACCGGGGTGTTCCGGACCACTCTTCGCGGGTGGGGAGCAGGCGGGCCTGCATGGTATGTTTACCGTCGTTGCGGGCGGCCGTGAGGCTGGCCGCTGCACCCTTGTCCGGGTGGCGGAATTGGCAGACGCGCTAGCTTGAGGTGCTAGTGCCCTTTATCGGGCGTGGGGGTTCAAGTCCCCCCTCGGACACCATGCGGGAGCTGTGCGGGGCACAGCAGCCATCGGTGAGCGGACTTCATCGCCGGCGAGAACGAGGGGGACTGTGGCAGGCACGACGCGCAGCACCGGCGTCGCGGTGGGGGTGCTGCTGCTGGTCCTGGGCATCGTCGGAGCCTTGTGGTGGCTGCTCGGCGGCCGAGACGCTGCAGACCCTGCGCCCGGGCCGGACGCCGCTGAGACCGACGACGCCGACGGCGCTGCAGCAGCGCTGGCCGCGCTGACGACCGAGCCGGAGACGTTGCTGCCGGCTTCTCTGCAGGGGGAGGTCGACCTTGCCGCTGCCATCCCGGACGGAACTGAGGTGGCGGCGGATCCCGGCAGCTGGACCGAGTCGTCGGTCGGCGGCGGGGTGATCCAGGTGACCCTCACCTACCCGGACGGCAGCACTGACGTGCTTGCCGCCGTGATGGCCCAGGAGGACGACCACTGGGTGGTCCTGCAGACGCTGCCGTGGCAGGAGGCGTCGTGAGCTCCTCCCGGCTGCTGGCCGCCGCGCTGACGCTGACGGCGGGGCTGGGCCTCGGTGCCCTGGCCCCCGGTCTGTCCACCGCGTCGGCCGCCCCCGAGACGGACCCACAGTGCACGGACCTGAGCGGGCTGGAGGTGGCTCCCACCCTGGCCGACGACCTCGGCACGGACGCCGACCCGGTCACTCAGACTCCGTTGGCGGACGGTACGTCGGTGCCGGTGGTGATGGTGCACGGCTGGACCGGGCGCAGCCAGCACGAGGCGGCGCGCACCGGAGCGTTCTCCCCGGTGATCGACCTGGTGGCCGGTCAGGACGCCGGCTCAGACTTCCAGACCTCGCTGATCGGGGCGATCCAGGACGTCGGTGGCCTCAGCGTGTACACCTTCGACTACCACGACCTGTCGGCGCGCTGGGTGACCGATGACGGCATCGGACCGCAGCTCGCCGAGGCGCTCACCTGCCTCGCCGAGGCGCACCAGCACCCGGCGGTCGTCGTGGCGCACTCGATGGGCGGGCTGGCCACCCGTGAGGCCCTGGACCTGGTCGCTGCCGATGGTTCGGCGGGCCCGGTGCAGGAGTACGTCAGCGATGTGGTCACCTACGGGACGCCGAACACCGGCTCCTGGCTGGCCAGCCTGATCGAGGACGTCGACGGTGTGCTCGCCGACGCCGAGGAGGCGGCCAGCGAGGAGTATCCGAGCCCGCTGGCGCCGATACGCTCCCTGCTGCTGCTCTGCGGGACCATGACGACAGAGTCCCTGGAAGACACCGACGGTGTCTGCGGTCTACTCTCGGATCAGGTGGCCAGCGCGCGGTCCGACGCGGCCCGGGGGCTGGCGATCGGTTCGCCGGAGATCGAGGCGCTCGCGCCCTGGCCGCAGGACGTGGACGTGCACGCGCTGGCCGGGAGCACGACGCTGGAGACGGTGGCCTTCGAATGGTTCGGCCAGTCGTCGACGCTCGCCAGCCAGAACGTCGGCGACGTGGTCGTGGGGGTGGAGTCCGCTCTTGACGGTGCCACCACGACCGGCCACGTCGAGTGCACCACCACGATCGATCTCACCGGGCTCTCCTGGACCCAGATCGAACGGCTCCGGGGGCTCGGTAGCGCGCCGTGCTTCCATGGCAACCTGATGCGGGTCGCCGAGCTGGCGCGGCAGACCCTGAACGTGCTCGAGGGTGCGGCGGCGGCCACCGGGCAGCAGCCGGACCCCCGTGTCCCGGCCGAGCTCGTGGGGGTGTGGTGCACCCGGGACGCCGATGAGACGTGCTTCTCCTTCGACGACCTGCTGACCGAGCACCCGGACGCCTGGTTCGTCGACTCCTGGAACGAGGGCGACGGCATCACGAGGCACCAGGTGTGCCTGACCGACGACCTGGGTGAGGACTGCACCATCGCCGCGAGCGCGTTCTTCGACTACTTCGCTCCCGGTGTGGAGTGGAGCTGTGTGGACGCGGCGCGAGCGGCTGGCTTCCAGGCGTGCGAACCGGACTTCACCGAGGACCATGATCCGGCGGAGCCTCGACTGACGCGGATCCCGAACCATCAGCACAACGAGGACTTTGTCGACTCACCGCCGATGTACCGGCAGTAGCCCACCTGTCACCGGACCCGGCCGTCCACCACTCCGGTCGCCTCAGTCGAGTGCGTCCAGCGCCGCCACTGTCTCCGCGTCCAGCACCAGGTCCGCAGCGGCCAGGTTCTCCGCCAGGTGTGCCACTGAGGCGGTGCCGGGGATGGGCAGCATCATCGGTGAGCGCTGCAGCAGCCAGGCGAGGGCTACCTGGTGCTGGCTGGCGTCCAGCCGCTGGGCGACGGTGTCCACTGTCCCGCCTGGTTCCGTGGCCCGGCCGGCGTCCAGCGGCGCCCACGGGATGAACGCGATCTGCTGCTCGGTGCAGTAGGTGAGCACGTCCTCGGACCTGCGGTCGGTGAGGTTGTACCGGTTCTGCACCGACGCCACGGTGAAGTACTGCTCGGCGTCCTGCACCTGCGCCACGGACACCTCGGACAGGCCGAGCGCGCGCACCTTCCCCTCCTGCTGCAGGTCGGCCATCACCCCGAACTGTTCCGCAGTGGGCACCTTCGCATCGACCCGGTGCAGCTGGAACAGGTCCAGGGCCTCCACCCCGAGGCGGCGCAGGCTGAGCTCGACCTGCTGGCGCAGGTACTCGGCCCGCCCGAGCGGCACCCACTGGTCCGGTCCGGTGCGCGCCTGCCCCGCCTTGGTGCCGATGCGCAGCCCGTCCGGGTAGGGGTGCAGCGCCTCGGCGAGGATGCGTTCGCTCACCTCCGGCCCGTAGGAGTCGGCGGTGTCGATGAAGTCCACCCCCTGCTCGACGGCGGAACGCACCACTGCGCGTGCCCCGTCGGGGTCTGCGGGCTCACCCCAGATGCCGTCTCCGGTGATCCGCATGGCGCCATAGCCGAGGCGGGTCACCGTGCCCAGGTCCTTGATGTCGAGAGTTCCGGCTGCATCGATACCCATGACCCCACTCTAGGAGCGGGGTGACGTCCCTGCCGAGCTCAGCACCGGATGGTGCACGGGCCGGGGCCGGCCCTCAGCCCAGCATGCCGGAGGCGCCCAGCCAGGAGCCGACCGCGAACGTGGCCGCGAGAGCGAGCGCACCACCGATGACCACCCGCAGGGCGGCGCGGAGCGGATCGGCCCGGCCGATCCGGGCCCCGACGGCGCCGGTGATCGCCAGCGCCACCAGCACCGCGACGAACGTCACCGGCACCCGGATGCTCGCCGGCGGCAGCAGGATCGCAAGCATCGGCAGCACCGACCCGGCGAGGAACGCCACCGCCGAGGCGAGGGCGGCGTGCCAGGGGCTGACCACCTCCTCCTCGTCCACCCCGAGCGCACGCTGGGAGTCGGTCTGGCTGGAGACCGACACGTACTCCCCCAGCGCCATCGAGATCGCTCCACCGAGCACAGCGGCCAGGCCGGCCACCAGGATCGGGCCAGCCTGGCTGGTCACCCCGGCCACCCCCACCACCACGGCCGCCACCGAGACGATCCCGTCGTTGGCGCCCAGCACACCGGCGCGCAACCAGTTGAGTCGGCTGGCGAGGTCCTCATGGGGGTCGGTGACGTCGTTCACGCGGATGGTCATGGCACCTATACAACCCCTTTCCCCCGGGTCGCGCCAGCAAGGTGAGTCTGCCCTAATCCGCGGAATCATGCGGAAAAGTAGGTGTGCCTCACCTCAATCCAGGACTGCCTCACCTACTGTCCGGATAGCATCCTGATCATGACGTCTCCACCACGCGCTGTGGTTGCCGGCGCCTCCGGATTCATCGGCCCCACCCTGGTGAGCGACCTACGCAAGCGGGGCTAC
>DATGRZ010000430.1:0-6201 GCA_035303065.1 Ruania sp. | reverse complement strand
CAAAGCCCCGATGGGCTACCTCAACGTCACCAAGCGCGACGAACTCGGCCGCGAGGCCCGCACCATCGAAGTCGATCCGCAGCGCGGCCCCCTCATCCGGTGGGCCTTCGAGGCCTACGCGACCGGCAACTACTCGGTCGCAACCCTGCGCGATGAACTCATCGACCGTGGGCTGACGACCGTGCCGACCCCGAAGCGGCCCGCCAAGGCCCCAGCCCTGTCCTCGATCCACCGGATGCTGGCCAGCCCGTACTACAAGGGCAACGTACAGTTCAAAGGCGCAACCTACGACGGCCTGCACGAAACACTGGTCGCACCCGAGGTCTGGTACCGGGTACAGACCGTGCTCACCGGCCACCAGGCATCCGGGGAAAAGACGCAAGCCCACGAGCACTACCTGAAAGGCACCGTGTTCTGCGGTGTCTGTGGCTCACGCCTGATCCTGTCCCACGCCAAGAGCCGCAGCGGAGTCATCTATCCCTACTTCATCTGCGCCGGCCGACACTCCAAGCGCACCAACTGTGACCGCAAGTCCATGTTCGTGCCCGATGTAGAAGCCGCAGTCGAGGACTACTACCGACGCGTGCAGATACCCGAGCACATCGTTACCGCGCTCCGCGAATTGATCACCAGCGAGTTCGACCAGCTGTTCACCACCGCCAAGAGCGAACGTAAGGCACAGATCGCCGAACGCGACCGCCTCTACGACGAACGGACCAAACTTCTCCAGGCCCACTACGCGGGTGCCGTGCCGCTGGACCTGCTCAAGACCGAGCAGGACCGCATCGCCCGGCAGGTCACATTCCTCGACTCACGCATCGAGGCCAGCGAGATCGAGTACGACCAGGCCCGCGCCCACCTCGATGACTGCCTTGCCCTGGCAGGCAATGCCCACGCGATCTACATGAGCATCGACGACTCGCTGCGCCGCATCGCCAACCAAGCGTTCTTCGAACGACTGACCGTCACCGACGACAACGCCATCGACGCCGAACCAGGAGTGCCGTTCGACACCCTGTTCGACCCCGAAGTCCAGGCCACCGCCGTCGCTCGCCAGGAGGCGGACGGAAACGGGGCAGATCAAACCGGGAACGTCGCTGGTTTGAACAACGACACTCTGGTGCCCCCGGCAGGACTCGAACCTGCAACCTACGGATTAGAAGGCCGTTGCTCTATCCATTGAGCTACGGGGGCGGACCGCGGCTCGGCGTGCGCACGGACGCACCACCGGTCCGAGGGACACGATACCGGCCGTACGGCGCGGAAAGTTGGTCCTAACGCTGCTGGCACGGCAGGCTAGGCTCGTGACCATCGATTCCTCCGACACCAGGCCCGCAGGTGGGGACGGGACTGCGGACCGCCCAGCATCGACGCAGGACGAGCGAGTGCCGATGGTCGAGGTGATCGAGCACCTGCTGTCCAACCTCGACGCCGCCACCCTGCCGCTGGAGGTCCCAGGCGTGCAGGGTGCGCGCCGGGAGCGGGACCGGATCGCCACCCAGGTACGCCACCACCTGCTGCCGCGACTGCGGCAGGTGGCCGCACCGGTGATCGTCGTGGTGGGCGGCTCGACCGGGGCCGGCAAGTCCACCATCGTCAACTCGGTGGTGGCCAAGGAGGTCACCACGGCCGGCGTGCTCCGCCCCACCACCCGGGAGCCGATCCTGGTGGTGCACCCCAAGGACGCCGACCTGCTCGAGGGCCACCCGGTCGCCGACATCGCCCGGGTCACTCCTGAGGAAGTCGTCCCGCGTGGCATGGCTCTGCTGGACGCCCCGGACCTGGACTCGGTGCACGCCGCGAACCGCGGCCTGGCCGACGAGCTGGTCGAGCTGGCTGACCTGTGGGTGTTCGTCACCACCGGTTCCCGCTACGGCGACGCCGTCCCCTGGGCACGGCTGCACGAGGCCCGGGAACGCGGTGTCTCCCTGGCGGTCATCCTCAACCGGGTCGACCCCACCGCCCTGGCCACCGTCCGGCGTGACCTGTTCGAACGGCTGGAGACCCAAGGGTTCGGCTCCGTACCGTTCTTCGTGATCGCCGACGTCGGGCCGCACGAGGGCGTGCTGCCCGACGAACGGATCCGCGAGTTCACCCAGTGGTTGACCGTGCTCGGTGCGAAGAGCCAGTCCCGCAGCATCATCGCTCGGACTGTGCGCGGTGCCTGGCCAGCGCTCCGTCAGGATGTGCAGCAGGTCGCTGCCGCGTTGGAGGACCAGCGCCGCCACCACCTGTCGTTGCGCAACCAGGTGCGTGCGGCTACCACCGCCTCCGCGGAGCAGGTGCAGGAAGGCCTGGCCGCCGGTGGCGCGGCAGTGGGCGCACCGACCACCGCCTGGCTGGCCGGCGCCAGCTCCGGCGGTGTGCTGGCACCCCTGGTCGCCGCCCCGGCGAACCTGGTGGAGTCCTGGCGCTACCGGCGGGCCGCCGCCGCACGCCGGGCTGCTGTCGCCTCGCTGCGCGAGGTCAGCATCAGCGCCGCCCGCACGCTGATCAGCGAAGCCTGCGAACGCGCCGAACGAGCGATCCGCGCCGGTGCCGCACACTCGGCCGGAGGCAGCCAGGTCGCCGAGCTGGTCACCGCCGAGCAGGCCGCCACTGCGCGCACCGAGCGCCTGGACGTGCTCTTCTCCGAGTGGGACGAGGTGGTCGCAGAGCTGTGCGCCACGCTGACCTTCGGCGCCGACGACGCCGGTCTGGACGAGGCCAGCAAGGCTGCGCTGGTCGAGGTGGCCGCCATCGGCCTGGACGGCGCAGAACGCGCCGTGGCCAGACTCCTGTCCGAGCGAGGTTCCGCCGTCGTGCGCCGGCTCCGCACCGACCTGGCCACCTGGGCGAGCGTGGCCGTGGAGGGGGAGGCCGACGTGTTCCTGACCGCCCTGTCTACCCTCGGGGTGGATGATGGTGCCGCCCGCAGCCTTCGACTGCGGGCCAGCGAGCTGAAGGGATACCAGTGAGTTCAACGTCGGAGACTGCGGTGCCGGTCGGGGGCGCAGGGCAGGAGCTGGGGGACGACGTCGAACAGATCACCGCCGCACTGGCCACCGCCGGTGCCCGGGTCCCTGGAGAGATCACTGCAGCAGCCCACGAGGACCTCGCCCAGGTCACCCAGCGGCTCGCGCTCGGGGTGGACTACACCGTGGTCGCACTGGTCGGCGGCACCGGGTCGGGAAAGTCCTCGCTGTTCAACGCGCTCTCCTCGTTGCAGTTCGCTGACGTCGGCGTGATCCGACCGACCACCTCCCAGGCCGCTGCCTGCATCTGGGGCAGCAAGGCCACCGCCCTGCTCGACTTCCTCCAGGTGGCCCCCGATCGGCGCATCCAGCGGGAGTCCGCACTGGACGGCGACGCCGAGGAGGAGCTGACCGGCCTGGTGCTGCTCGACCTGCCCGACCACGACTCGGTCGAGTCCACCCACGCCGAGCAGGTGAACCGCCTGCTGCCGCTGATCGACCTGCTCATCTGGGTCGTCGACCCGCAGAAGTACGCCGACAACGTGCTGCACGAGGAGTACCTGCGCGCTCTGGCCGCCCGGCACGAGGCGATGGTCGTAGTGATCAACCAGATCGACACCATCCCGGTCTCCGCACACGACCAGGTCCGGGACGATGTGGCGCGGCTCCTGGTCGAGGACGGCCTGGCAGACGTGCAGATCGAGATGGTCTCCGCGCGGACCGGCGACGGGGTGGACCGGCTGCGCTCGCTGCTTGCTGAGGTGATCGCGGGGGAGTCGGTGGCCGCCCGCACCGCCCGGGACGAGGTGGCCGCTGTGCGGCGTAGGCTGGCCGGGCACGTGGGAGCCCAGGACCCCACGCCACCGGAAGCAGCAGCGGTCGCCGAGGACCTGGCCACCGCCTCTGGTGTGCCGTCGGTGGCCGAGTCGATCCGCCGGGCCGTGGCCTCCCCGCGGGCGGTGGCGCTCGCCGAGGTGCAGCGTCCGGCCAGCAGCCGCACGGCCGCGATCCGGGACCGGTGGTTGGGGCAGGCAGCTGCCGGCCTGCCCGCCCCATGGCGAGAGGCTGTGGTCCAGACCGTCGCCGAAGAGCCTCAGTTCGACGAGCATGTCTGGACAGCGCTGCACAGCCAGGCGCTGCCGGCCAGCACCGACCGGGTCGCCGCCGCACAGCGACTGGTGGGGCTCGCAGCCGGAGGCCTCGGTCTGGTGCTGCTGATCGTCGGCGCTGCGCTGTTCTCCTCCGCCACCACCGTGGGCGGGTCGCTCGCCGGTGCCGGAGCAGCCCTGCTGCTGGTCGCGCTGGTGCTGACGCTGGTGGCACGCACCCGCCGGCGTCGCACCGCCGAGGAGCGTGCCGAGGACTACCTGCACCGCACGACGGCGGCACTCACCTCGGTCGTGTCCGAGGACCTGGTCCGGCCTGCTCAGGTCGCGCTGGGCGAGCACAGCCGTGCCCGGGCAGGTATCCAGGGGGATGCCCCGGTTTCCACAACCCGGGGGTAGGCCGCGCGCGCCGCCGGCGCCGCACGGGTCACGGTGGTCCCGTGCACCGGACCAGCCGGTGCCCGAGCACCCTGGAGTCATCATGGTCAACGAGATCGAGGTCACCCTCCGTGGCCACATCGGCCACGACCCGAACCTGATCACCGGCGCCGGCAAGCAACCGTTCCTGCGGTTGAACGTCGCCAGCACCCCACGGATCCGCTCCCGGGAGGGTGAGTGGAGCGACGGGGCCACCCAGTGGTTCGCCGTCAAGCTCTTCGGCACCTTCGCCGAGCACGTGGCCCAGAGCGTGCGCAAGGGCGATCCCGTTCTGGTCCGTGGCCGGCTGGAGCACGAGGAGTACCAGACCCGCGATGGTGAGGACCGGTGGACAGCGGTGATCGTCGCCGACGCCTTCGGGCCAGACCTGCGCACTGTCACCGCGCACGTCTCCCGCGCCACCCGGCGCACCGAACCCGAAGGCGATCCCGAGGAGCAGACCGGTGCCGCAGGCGACACCGAGGGCGACAGCGTCGAGGGCGGGACGACCGGTGCAGCCACCGACGGGGGCGGAGCGGTAGACGTCTCCGGGTTCCAGGAGGTCCCGGCCGAGGACGTCGAGGCCGCACAGGAGGACTCGATGGCTGCCCGGATGTCGGCCTGAGCGGGCCGGCCCCCGATTGCCACTATCGGGGGCCGACGCCGTAAGGTGAGCAGTTGATCCATCCCCAACCGCTCATCGCTGGGAGAAAAGTGGCCGAGTACATCTACTCGATGGTGAAGGCGCGCAAGTCGCACGGAGACAAGCTCATCCTGGACGACGTGACGATGTCGTTCCTGCCCGGGGCGAAGATCGGCATGGTCGGCCCGAACGGCGCCGGCAAGTCGACGATCCTGAAGATCATGGCGGGCCTGGACACGCCCTCCAACGGCGAAGCCCGCCTCTCGCCCGGCTACTCCGTGGGCATCCTGCAGCAGGAACCTCCACTGAACGAGGAGAAGACCGTCCTGGGCAACGTGGAGGAGGGCGTCGCGGAGATCAAGGCCAAGATCGACCGGTTCAATGAGATCGGCAACCAGATGGCCGAGCCGGACGCCGACTTCGACGCGCTGATGGAGGAGATGGGCAAGCTCCAGACGGAGATCGACGCCGCCGACGCCTGGGACCTGGACTCCCAGCTCGAGCAGGCGATGTCCGCGCTGCAGCTGCCACCCGGTGACGCCGAGGTGACCCACCTCTCCGGTGGTGAGCGACGCCGCGTGGCGCTGGCCAAGCTGCTGCTGGAGCAGCCGGACCTGCTCCTGCTGGACGAGCCGACCAACCACCTGGACGCGGAGAGCGTGCAGTGGCTCGAACAGCACCTGGCCAAGTACCCCGGCGCTGTCATCGCCGTCACCCACGACCGGTACTTCCTCGACCACGTGGCCGGCTGGATCGCCGAGGTGGACCGCGGTCGCCTCTACCCCTACGAGGGCAACTACTCCACCTACCTGGAGAAGAAGTCCGCCCGGATGGAGATCCAGGGAAAGAAGGACGCCAAGCTCGCCAAGCGGCTCAAGGACGAGCTGGAGTGGGTCCGCTCCTCGGCGAAGGGTCGCCAGTCGAAGTCCCGGGCCCGTCTGGCCCGGTACGAGGAGATGGCGGCCGAGGCCGAACGCACCCGCAAGCTGGACTTCGAGGAGATCCAGATCCCGCCGGGCCCGCGGCTGGGTTCGCTGGTCATCGAGGCCAGCGACCTGAAGAAGGGCTTCGGCGACCGCAC
>DATGRZ010000429.1:0-4247 GCA_035303065.1 Ruania sp. | reverse complement strand
GCAGAGTCACCGTCCACGCTCGGCGCGGAGTACCGCAACCCGGTGGCACGCTCGGGCTGGCCGAGCCCCAACGGGTCGTCGATCGGGGGCGCCTGCTGCGGGATCGCCTTCTTCCCGGCACGGCGGCCGCCAGCCGGTTGACTGCCCTGCTTCTTCTGCGGGCCGCCCTGCTTCTTTCCGCCCTGCTTACCGGCGCCGGCGGACTTGGTCGTAGCAGCCTTGGCTCCGCTGCCGTCGCTCTCCTCAGCGGCGCTCCCCGTGTCGGCGCCGTCAGCACCTGGAGCTGCGACGATCGTCTGCGCCGCCTCGGCGGCCTGCTCCTCCGGCTTCTTCACCTCCAGGTTGAACAGGTAGCCGACCACCTCGTCCTTGATCGACTCGTTCATCGCCTGGAACAGCTGGTAGCCCTCTCGCTGGTACTCCACCAGCGGGTCGCGCTGGGCCATCGCCCGCAGCCCGATGCCCTCCTTGAGGTAGTCCATCTCGTAGAGGTGCTCACGCCACTTGCGGTCCATCACCGAGAGCACTACTCGGCGCTCGAGCTGGCGCATGACCTCCGAGCCGAGCTCCTCCTCACGCTTGGTGTAGGCCACCTTCGCATCCGCCACCAGCTCGTCAGTGAGCTGTTCGACCGTCATCCGGTTGCGGTGGCCGACCTCCGCCACCAGGTCTTCCTCCGAGATGGAGACCGGGTAGACAGTGCGCAGGTCGGCCCACAGCTGCTCCAGGTCCCACTCCTCCGGATGGGGGTCCGAGGTGCCCGCTGCCACCATGTTGGTGACCACGTCGACCACGAAAGAGGCGACCTGGTCCTTGAGGTCTTCGCCCTCGAGCAGCTCGTGCCGGGTGTCATAGACCACCTCGCGCTGCCGGGACAGCACGTCGTCGTACTTGAGCACGTTCTTGCGGATCTCGAAGTTGCGTCGCTCCACCTGCCCCTGGGCGCTCTCGATGCCGCGGGAGATCATCTTGAACTCCAGCGGCTGGTCGTCCGGGAAGGAGCTGTTCATGAACCGCTCGGCCAGACCGGTGTTGAACAGCCGCATCAGGTCGTCCTCGAGCGAGAGGTAGAACCGGGACTCCCCCGGGTCGCCCTGACGGCCAGAGCGGCCGCGCAGCTGGTTGTCGATGCGCCGGGACTCGTGCCGCTCGGTGCCCAGCACGTACAGCCCACCCAGCTCGGTGACCTCGTCGTGCTCGGCGGCCACCGACTCCTGGGCCTCGGCGAGCGCCTCCGGCCACGCCTCCTCGTACTCCTCCGGCGTCTCGGTGGGGCTCAGCCCCTTCTTCTCCAGCGCCGCGATCGCCAGGTGCTCGGCGTTGCCGCCGAGCATGATGTCGGTACCGCGGCCGGCCATGTTGGTGGCCACGGTCACGGCACCCTTGCGGCCGGCCATCGCCACGATCGCGGCCTCACGCTCGTGGTGCTTGGCGTTCAGCACCTCGTGCGGCACCCGCCGCTTCTTCAGCATCTTGGACAGCTTCTCGGACTTCTCCACGCTGGTGGTACCCACCAGCACCGGCTGTCCCTTGGCGTGCCGCTCCACGATGTCCTCGACGACCGCCTCGAACTTGCCGTCCTCGTTCTTGTAGACGATGTCGATCTGGTCCTTGCGGGCCAGCGGCCGGTTCGGTGGGATCGGCACCACACCCACCTCGTAGGTGCTCTGGAACTCGGCGGCCTCGGTCATCGCCGTACCGGTCATCCCGGCGAGCTTGTCGTAGCGGCGGAAGTAGTTCTGCAGGGTGATGGTGGCCAGAGTCTGGTTCTCGGCCTTGATGTTCACCCCTTCCTTGGCCTCCAGCGCCTGGTGCATGCCCTCGTTGTAGCGGCGGCCGGGCAGGATGCGCCCGGTGTGCTGGTCGACGATCAGCAGCTCGCCGTCCAGCACCACGTAGTCCTTGTCCCGGGTGAACAGCTCCTTGGCCTTGACCGCGTTGTTCAGGAAGCCGATCAGCGGCGTGTTCAGCGACTCGTACAGGTTCTCGATACCGAGGTAGTCCTCGACCTTCTCGATACCCGGTTCGAGGATGCCGACGGTCTTCTTCTTCTCGTCGATCTCGTAGTCGGTCTCGTTCGTCAGCCGCCGCACCAGCCGGGCGAACTCCACATACCACTTGTTCACGTCCCCGGAGGCGGGACCGGAGATGATCAGCGGGGTGCGCGCCTCGTCGATGAGGATCGAGTCCACCTCGTCGACGATGGCCATGTTGTGCCCGCGCTGCACCTGCTCGCTGGTGGACCAGGCCATGTTGTCGCGCAAGAAGTCGAACCCGAACTCGTTGTTCGTGCCGTAGGTGATGTCCGCGCCATACATCTCGCGCCGCTCATCGGGCTTCTGCCCGGAGACGATCACCCCGGTGGTCAGCCCCAGGAACCGGTAGACGCGCCCCATCAGCTCGCTCTGGTACTGCGCCAGGTAGTCGTTGACGGTGACCACGTGCACGCCCTTGCCAGAGAGCGCATTCAGGTAGGCAGGCAGGGTGGCGACCAGCGTCTTGCCCTCACCGGTCTTCATCTCGGCGATGTTCCCCAGGTGCAGGGCAGCCGCGCCCATGATCTGCACGTCGAAGGGACGCTGCCCCAGGGTGCGCTGCGCGGCCTCACGGACCACGGCGAATGCCTCGGGCATCAGCGCGTCCAAGGACTCACCGTCGGCGATGCGCTCCTTGAACCGGTCGGTCTCCTCGCGCAGCTCCTCGTCGGACAGGTCGGAGACGGAATCCTCCAGGGCGTTCACCTGCGCCGCGATGCCCTGGAGCCGCTTGAGGATCTTCCCCTCGCCCAAGCGCAGGATCTTGTCGAGGATCGAAGGCACACGGACTCCCAGGTGGTTGGAACTGTTCAGCGTCGGTCCGGACGCCGGGGCCAAGAGTCCATGGTATGCGAGCGCCCGGCCTGAGCGCACAACCCGGCCCCCGGAGCTCGCGCATCGAGGTCCGGGGGCCGGTCAGTCGTCGGGGTCGTCAGGCGCTGGCGGAGCGCACCTCCCCGTCGTAGGAGTCCGCGGGACCACTGCTTGCGGTGTAGTTCAGCCGGATCACACCGTAGGTCCAGCCGTGGCGGTTGTACACCACGCACGGCTGACGCGTCTCGGCATCGATGAACAGGTAGAACGGGTGGCCCACCAGCTCCATCTCTGCGAGCGCCTGGTCCACCGTCATCGGCTCGGTCTCGTGCACCTTCTGGCGGATCACCACCGGGGAGTCACCCAGCTGGGCCTCCACCGCGACCCCTGGTTCGGTCGGTGGCTGCGGCTTCTCCGGCGGCTCCTCCTCCTGCGGCGGCTGCTCGCCGACGAGATCCAGCTGCTCCGGCACTGCCTGACGGATGCCGCGGCGCTTGTGGTGTGACTTGCGCCGATCCCTGGCCCTGCGCAGCCTCTCGAACAACTTCGTGGCTGCCAGGTCCAGTGCGGCGTACCGGTCCGACGCACTCGCCTCTGCTCGCACCACCGGCCCCTTGGCCCGAACCGTGAGCTCGACACGCTCGGCACGATCCGCGAGCCTCGGGTTGTTCTCGTGAGTCACCTCGACGTCGACGCGCTGCGCGTACGGAGACAGTTGCGGCACCTTCGCCAGCTTCTCCTCGACATGACGCCGGAACCTCTCCGGCGTCTCAGTGTGACGGCTGACCAGGACGATCTCCATGACGAACCTCCACGGGTCTCACAGTGGTCCAGACCGTGGGCCCGGACTCTGGACGACGCGGCCACCGGCGTTGCGGCAGCCGCGGAACCGACTAGCTCGCATCACCTCCCCTGCAGCCAGATGAGCAGATCCTCGGTGAGGACTGACCGCTCATCGGAAGCTCCATAACACGACGCTAGACCACCGACGGCAGTTGCGACACCGAAACACCGCTGACGCCCGTACCGACCTCCGCACATCTCAGCATGTGGTTACCCCAGGCCCGCGCGAGGCGCACCGGAGCGCCCCGGTGGCGGTGTGGCCGCGAGCGCGAACGCTCCGACCACCTGTGCGCCCGCCCCCACCAACGCCCTACGGGAGGCGTGGATCGTGGCCCCGGTGGTGACGACGTCGTCGACGATCAGTACCGGCACCCCCGCCGGCAGAGCACTGACCACCCGCACCGACCCGTGACCTCGAGTGCGCGCCGCGGCCCCGAGCCGGT
Organism: Ruania sp.; assembly: GCA_035303065.1. Classification (GTDB taxonomy): domain Bacteria; phylum Actinomycetota; class Actinomycetes; order Actinomycetales; family Beutenbergiaceae; genus Ruania. Next base: position 112 of record DATGRZ010000429.1, on the reverse strand, counting down.
GGGTGCTACCGCCGCTGCGGCGCAGCACGTCCGCGGCCCACACGGCTGCGCCGGTGCCGAGCGCGAGGCCGCGGGCGAGCGCGACCGCGAGGTCGGCGGCCACCAGGCGGCG
>DATGRZ010000428.1:0-4138 GCA_035303065.1 Ruania sp. | reverse complement strand
TCGCCCATGGTCACGGCGACGACGGGACGGGGTGCATGCTGGTCAGGGGAGGTCACTGCAGGGGTCCTTCTCTGGGCTCGGTGGGTCGGGTGCAGGAGCTGGTGCAGCCAGGTCGAGCAGCGTGCGTGGCCCGCCGTAGCTACCCGGCTTGGTGAGGATCGTCCGTCCATCTCCGGTGATCAGGCGGGCGACGGCCTCGCCGGGACCGGGAAGGACACGCAGGTCGGTGAGGTTCAAGCGGTCCAGCACTGTGCGCGCAGTGTGCCCACCACTCAGGTAGAGCGCCACCTCGGGCCCGACCCCGGTGAGCGCAGTGGCGCAGGTGGCGGCGAGCGCGGCCATCGCCTCGGGCGAGTGGTGACCGGCCGAGCTGGTCGGTGGCGCAGCGCTGAGCACGACGTGGGCGCTGCGGGCGAAGCCGGCTCGCACCTGGCCAGCCGCTGCTGAGACCAGATCCGGTGCGGCTGTGGCCGGTGCAGTGACCAGCGTGGTCGAGGGGTCGCGGTCGCGCAGCGCCCGCACCTGCCCATGTGCTGCCGGTTCGGTGGTGCCGAGCACGGCGAGCAGTCGTGGTAGCGGGGTTGCTGGCGGCCATCGGCAGGAGGACCGGTCGTCGCTGCCGGCCGTGGTGGCCAGGGCGCCCAGGAACGGCGCGGACCCGGCGAGATAGGTGCGGGGGGCCAGCGGTACCTGCTGGGCCAGCTGGTCCAGGTCGGCTGCGCTGGTCACGTCGGCGGTGACCAGTGCGGGTGTGCCGGCGGCGAGCAGAGCGGGCAGGCGGTCGTGCTCCGTGGCGGCGAGGTGGTGGTGCGGCAGACCGGCGAACGTCGAGCGCAGCGGGAGCAGCACAGGCGGGCCACCGGGGCGGGGCGCCTGGTGCACCCCATCGGTGGTGATCCGGCCGAGTGCGGGGTTCGCTGCCGAGAGCACGACCGGGCGACCGGACTGGAGCAGCGTGCCGATGTAGGCACGCACCGGTCCGCGGAGCTGGGAGTCCAGCTTGAAGTACAGGCGCGTATCGGGTTCCAGCCGGCGCAGCGCCGCCATGACCGCCTTCTGCGCGTCGGCCTCGCTGGTGTGCCGGAGGTCCAGGTCCCAGACCTGTGCCGCACCTGGATCGATGCGCTCGGGTGTGCCGAGCAGGATGCGGACGTGCTCGTGGCTGGCGGACACCTGCCAGGTGTTCGCAGCCTCGGCCGCCCCGGTGAGGTCGTCCGCCCAGACGAGAGAGGCGGTCACTGGTCCGGTGCACCGGCCGCGGGGGCGAGCACGACCTGGTGCCCGGTGGCACGGAAGGTGTCCAGGAACTTCGGGTCGGCGCCCTCATCGGTGACCAAGGTCCAGGGATGGTCCAGGCGCGCCCAGCTGTGGAACGGAGCCCGCCCCAGCTTCGTCGAGTGCGCCAGCACGTAGACCTGACGCGAGCGGCGAGCCATCAGGTCCTTCAACCTCGTCTGGTCGAGCTCTGCCTCGCAGATCGACCCATCGGTGCTCACCCCGTCGGTACCGAGGAACAGCCGGTCGAAGGTGAGCCGCTCCAGGCTCTGCTCCGTGAGCGGGCCGACGAAGGCGTCGGACAGCTCACGCAGCCGCCCACCGAGGGAGACCAGGCTCAGGTCCTGCCGGGACCGGAGCATGCTCATCACCGGCATGCTCGCCGTGGTGACCGTGACGCCTTCCAGCGTGGGCAACCGCCGGGCGAGCAGGGCGACGGTGGAGCCCGCGTCGAGCAGGATGGACTCCTCGGGCTGGACCTGGTCGGCCGCCCACCGGGCGATGGCCGTCTTCGCCTCGAACCCCTCCTGCTCGCGCTGCAGCAGCGAGGTCTCCGTCTGGTGGCCCGGGGCCATCGCACCGCCGTAGGTGCGAGCGAGCTGACCGGAGCGGCTCAGCAGTGCCAGGTCGCGCCGGATGGTGGACGCGGTGACCTGGAAGTGCTGGGCCAGGTCGTCCACGCTGGCCAGCCCCGTCTCAGCGGCGCGCGCCACGATCTGCTCGCGACGACGTTGCGTCTTGCTGGCCATCTAAGCCTCCCCTCCGTGCGTGCGCTCGCAAGTTGTCTGCTGCTGCGATTCTTCCACAAGATTGCGCGTTCTGTGCTAGTTTGACTGCTCAACATGCGCGTTCTGTGCAGGAGGAATGATGGTCGACGTTCCAGGTGACCGTGCGGCCCGACCCGTCCGACTGGTGCTCGGTTCCATGCCGTTCGGGGACACTGTGGCTGCAGAGGCGGCCGAAGCCATCGTGGAGACGGCCCTCGCCCACGGGATCGACGAGATCGACACGGCCAACACCTACGCCGGCGGTGCCGGTGAACCGATGGTGGGTCGGGTGCTCGCCGCCGTGGGCGGTCAGGTGCGGGTCTCCTCGAAGGTCGGGATGCAGCCGGCCGACTCCAGCGGTGGCCCGCTGAGCCGAGACGCCGTCATCCGGTCGGCCGAGGCCAGCGTGGAGCGTCTCGGACGGCCGCTGGACACGCTGTACCTGCACCAGCCCGATCGCAGCACACCGCTGGAGGAGACGCTGGCCGGCGCGGCCGAGGTGCTCCAGCGCGGGCTGGCCGCACAGCTCGGGCTGTCCAACTACTCCGCCTGGGAGGCCGCCGAGATCCGCGCCCTGTGCGCGCGGCTCGGGGTCCCGGCACCCCGGCGCGCGCAACAGCTCTACAACCTGCTCGCCCGCAAGCTGGAGATCGAGTTCCTCCCGTTCGCCGCGGCCCGGGACCTGGAGACGGTCGTGTACAACCCGCTGGCAGGTGGCATGCTCACCGGCCGCTACCGGCACGACGACCAGCCCGAGGAGGGGCGCTTCGGCACCTCGTCCTTGGCGACCATGTACCGCAACCGGTACTGGAACACGGCCCAGTTCGAGGCCCTGGAGGCGCTGCGCAGCATCGCCGCCCAGGCGCAGGTGCCGATGGTCGAGCTGGCGCTGCGCTGGCTGCTCGACGCCCCCGGCGTCAGCTCTGTGCTGCTCGGCGCCTCCACCCCCGACCAGCTACGCGCGAACATCGAAGCGGTCGGACGGGGCGGACTGGACGAGCACACCCGCGCGGCCATCGACTCCGCCACGGCAGGCCTGCTCCTGGACGCACCGCACTATGCGCGCTGACAGCACCCCCGAGGCAGGTCACACCTGTGAACAAGGCTGAGGTCATGGATACCGACACTGCACCAGACCCAGGCCTGGACATCGACACTGCGCTGACCGGACCGCACCGCGGCCTGCGCACCCGACCCGGGACGCTGCTGCTCGGGCCGGCCGGTCGCCGGCTGTGGGCCGACTACCTGGACGACCGCCCAGGGTTCGCCGGCCGGATCGACTACATCCACAAGCTGAACGTCCCGCTGCTGTTCACCGTGACCACCGACCTGCCGCCGGAGCCACAGCGCAGCAGCGGCAGGTGGTATCCCTCGCACCTGCGCACCGAGCAGCGCTTCGGTCCCGTCCACCTCACCGAGACCCGGTTCATCACCTGGGACGACCGAGCGGTCTCCGTGCAGCACTGGCGCAACGACGGCCTGGACCCGGTCACCCTGCACCTGGAGCACGACCCGGACCTGGTCACCAGTGCGGAGCGGCGCCGGGGCCAGCGGTACATCGAGCAGCACGACTTCACCCTGCTCGTCTCTCTCGAAGCCTCCGACGACGAGCTGTGGCACGGGCTCCAGCTCGAACCGGGCCAGGAGTGTCACCTGAGCATCGCGGCGACGGTGCGGCACCTGGACGGACGTGTGCCGGACCCGGACGTGCCGGAGGTGGCCCCGGCGCCGCTGCTGGCCGACCGGAACGGGGGCACCGAGAGGGAACGCGGTGCTGCCCTGCTCGCCCAGCACCGACGGGACTACCGTTCCTGGTTCGCCACCGTTCCGAGGCTGACGAGCGACAACGAGCTGCTGAACCGGCTGTGGGCCTACCGCTGGTACGTGCTGCGCAACTCGCTCAGCGACCCCGAGCTGGGCCACCTGCCTGGGCGGGTGATGTACGAGGGCCGCTCGCACAAGATGGCCAAGACCCCCTGGCGGCCCACCGGCTGGGAGTTCAGCAAGGTGATCCCGCTGTCCACCTCGTTGCACGTGCAGGACCTGCGCTGGCGGACCGACCCGAGCGACGCCGTCGAGGTGATGCGCTCGACCGC
>DATGRZ010000427.1:0-3842 GCA_035303065.1 Ruania sp. | reverse complement strand
GGCGGTCGCGGTGGCGGTCGGTGGGTCGTGCATCACCGACTCCCCGGCGATGAACGCCAGCACCGGCATCTCCAGCGAGGCGAGCTGCTCCGGGCTGATCTGCTCCGGCTGCGGCAGCTTCATCCGGTAGTGCTGCATCCCAGCCTCGATCATCTGCGCCACCGGTACGTCCTCCACCGGTACGCCCCCGGCGGTGTAGGAGCTGAAGCTGTCCCGCCAGGACTTCGGCAGCCAGCTGAACGCTGCCGGGATGGACCGCACGATGGTCTGCAGCGGCATGCCGTCGAACACGTGCACCGGGTCGATCAGGGTGAGCGTCTCGACCCGGGCGGGGGAGTGCAGGGCGAGGTTGGCCGCCGTCCAGCCGCCGATGGACAGCCCGACCAGGTGGACAGAGTCCTCCGCCAGGGCGGCGAGGGTCTGGTCGAGCCAGGCGGCCTGGTCCGCCGCACTGGTGATCGGGCGCTCCTGGATGCTGCGTCCTGGCTGGCCGAGCAGGTCGATGAGGTAGACGTCGCCCAGCTCCAGCAGGCTCGGCAGGTTGTCCGCCAGCACCGGCGCCCCGGACGCGGTGCCGGGCAGCAGCACCATCGGGGCCTCGGCCGACCCCGTGCCGTCGAACCGGTACACCCGGACCATGCCGTAGTCGGTGCGCACGTCTCGGGTCTCGGCGGGCTCGGGCAGGTCCTCGAAGGCGCGCGCGTAGGCGGCCAGGTAGCGGTCCTGTCCCGCGGCGTCGTCCCAGTGGCCCACCGGGGAGGGGGTGCGCAGGGCGAACGCGGCCACCACCGCCAGCACGGCGAGCACGACGACGGTGATCCGCAGCCGCCGGCGCCGCCGCGGTCGTCCGCTGGTGGCCGGAGGGCTCTTCGTGGCGGCCGACGCCTCGGTGCCGGGACCTGCCTCGGTGCCGGTGGGCTCCGGCCGTTCGTCCGTCATCAGTCCTCCTGACCGATCGGTTAGTTCATTCACCGTACGGTAGGCTCCGGTGGCATGACAACGGATTTCTCGACGACGTCGTCGGGTGGTGGCACGTTCACCGAGCGCGCCCGGCGGGCACAGCTGGTCGCGGTGACCATCGAGCTGGTCGCCGACGAGGGGTACGGTGGCGCGTCGCTGTCGCGCATCGCTGCCCGCGCCAGCATCTCCAAGGCGGCCGTGCTCTACCACTTCAGCTCCAAGGACGCCCTGGTGCAGGCGGCGTACGAGCACACCCTCACAGCACTCACCGACGAGGTCGCCCGAGCGGTGGAAGCGGTCCCACCCGCGGACCGTCCGGCAGCCTACGTCCGGAGCATGATCGGACACCTGCGGGAGCATCCGCGGCACACCCGGATGCTGATCGAGGCGATGAGCCACGGTGTGGGCGAGCACCAGCGCTCGCAGCGGTGGCAGCCGCTCGCCGAGCTGCTGCAGCTGGCGGGGGCGTGTCCTGCGGCCGAAGCACGTACCCGCGCGATCATCGTCGGCGGCGCCATCGACGGGATCGTGGCGGAGAGCCTGCAGGACCCGGGATATGACACCGCGCAGGCGGCCGACGAGCTGGTCGAGGTCGTCCTCTCCGGCAGCTAGCGGCGCTGCCGGCGGTACCAGTGCCGGCCGGTGCGGGACCACAGCAGCGCGATGCCGGTGCCGAACCACGCGGCGACGACCAGGACGAGCGCCCCGGCCGGCCCGTCGCCGCCGGACATCGCGACGCTCCCGGTGAGCAGCGCCAGCAGGGTGCAGACCACAGTGAGGGCGACGAGCATGTCCATCGAGCCGAGGAAGGCCGTCACGGCCAGCACCAGCACGATCGCGCCGGCGGCTGCGACGATCACCCCGAAGTGCAGGTCCAACGCCCCGAAGACCCGAGCCGGTTCCGGGTGCAGGGAGGCGGACAGGCCCGATCCCATCATCCGGCCGCCGAGCACGACGCCGAGCACTCCCGCCAGGCCGAGCAGCCCCGCACCCCCAGCGACCTGTGCCGGCCGGCGGGTGGACGCAGCCGGGCGGCTCGCCGTGCCGCCGTCCCGGTGCTGACCCAGCCAGAACAGTGCGGTCGCGATACCGACCCAGAGCAGTCCGAAGAGCAGTGCGGGTGAGGCGTGGTCCAGACCGAGGGCCACGAACACCAGTACCACGTACAGCCCACCGAGGATCGTCAGAGCGACCAGACCGGCGCGGGATCCCTTGACGGCCGGCACGGCCAACGCGGCGGGCACCGCACCGGTCAGGACCAGCACCACCCACGCCGCCGGGTACGGGGTGTCGTCGACCCCGCTACCGACCGAGGCCACAGCAGCGATCGCTCCGGCGAGCCCGGTGGCACCGGTGCTGGAGGCGATCAGCAGCACCAGGCCGAGCAGGGCGACGAATCCGCCGGCCAGCCAGGTGAGCAGCGCACCGGCGAGACGGGCTCCGGGAGCCTGGTGCGGTGCTGACGGGTTCGATGGGTCGGGCATGGTGGCACCCCGGGTCGGGAACACCGCTGCTGCGACGCCATCGCCGCAGCAGCGTGCCGGTCAGGCTCGGTGCGGTGCGTCGTACCAGGCTCGGCCGGCCCAGAACAGTGCAGTGGCACCGGCGACCCACAGCAGCGGGATGAGCGTGCTCGCGTCGCTGGAGCCACTGAACAGCGAACCCAGCGTGAGCAGCACGTACAGGCCACCGAAGATGGTCAGTCCGATCAAGGCGCCCTTGGAGCCCTTGAACGCAAAGATGCCCAGGACCAGCGGAATCGCACCGATCACGAGCAGCACGATGCCGAGGATCACCAGGGCAGCGGTGGCGAAGCCGGAGGCCTCACCGAACGCCTCGGCGAACGCTTGGTTCCCGGCGGCGCCGAAGATCATCACCAGCAGGCCGATGAGGACCAGCAGGCCGGAGCCGATGAAGGTCAGGACCGCACCGGCGGTGACGGTGCCCGGCCGCTGCATGGCGACCCCCTGCCCGTACCCGCCGCCGTAGGCGCCGGGGGCGCCGTACTGGCCGGGCGCCATCGGGGTCTGACCGGGAGGCCCGTAGGCCGGTGCTCCCGGCGGGGTGTCAGCCGGCTGGCCGTAGCCGCCGGACGGGTCGTAGCCGCCGGGCTGACCGTAACCACCCGGTTGCTGCGGAGCCTGGCCACCGTAGGGCTGACCGGGCTGGCCTGGTTGACTGGGCTGAGAGTAGCCGGGCCCCTGCGGGTCGGGCTGGTTCGGGGGGTAGGACAAGATGTCTCCAAAGTTAGCGGTGCTGCCATTGTGGCAAAGCGCGGGCCGTGCGGCGAGGGGGAGTTCTGCCCACCCGTCCAGGTGCGCCGGGCTCGACGTCTCCGAAAGACCTCCCAGAGGGTGCGTCCTCGGCCCGGCAGCCGGGCCGAGCTAGGCTCGATGACCATGAGCCGCACCGCTGATCTCGGCCGCACCGCCGAGCTGGACGCTCTGCAGGCGGTGGTGGCACCAGAGGCGTGGAGCACCGCGCCGGCCGACCTGGCCAGGATGTCCCACGACGCCTCGCACTACCTGCTCACCCCACGGGCCGTCGTCACCCCGGAGAGCCTGCCCGAGCTGGTCGCGGCCCTGACCGCCGCGCACCGCGCCCGTCTGCCGGTCGCCTTCCGCGCCGGCGGCACCTCGCTGTCCGGGCAGTCCGGCACCGACGGGGTGCTCATCGACACCCGCCGGCACTTCGGCCGGGTGGAGATCCTCGACGAGGCGAGGCGCGTGCGCTGCCAGCCCGGGGCGGTGCTGCGCCGGGTGAACGCGATGCTCGCCCGGTACGGCCGCTGCCTCGGCCCGGACCCGGCCAGCGAGATCGCCTGCACCGTCGGCGGTGTGGTGGCGAACAACTCCTCCGGGATGACCTCGTCCGTGACCGCC
>DATGRZ010000426.1:0-8071 GCA_035303065.1 Ruania sp. | reverse complement strand
CGGCTGGCGCACCGCGGAGAACTCCGCCGCCTATCTGCTGCCGCACCTGAACGAGGGCTCGGACCTGCTGGACGTGGGCTGCGGCCCGGGCACCATCACGGTGGGCCTGGCCCAGCGGGTGGCCCCCGGTCGGGCGGTCGGCCTGGACCCGGCCAGCGAGGCGCTGATGAAGGCCTCCGAGCTCGCCGACGCCAGCGGGGTGGAGAACGTGCTCTTCGAGCAGGGGGACGTGCACTCGCTGCCGTATGCCGACGACGCCTTCGACGTGGTGCACGCTCACCAGCTGCTGCAGCATCTCTCCGACCCGGTGGCCGCCCTGGTGGAGATGGCGCGGGTGACCCGCCGCGGCGGGCTGATCGCCGTGCGGGACGCCGACTACTCCGCGATGACCTGGTACCCGGACTCACCGGGGCTGGAGAAGTGGCGCGAGCTGTACCGCGCTGTGGCCAGCCGTGGCGGCGGTGAGCCGGACGCCGGCCGCCGCCTGCTCGCCTGGGCGCACGAGGCTGGTTTCGAGGACGTCACCGCCAGCGCCGGGGTGTGGTGCTATGCCGATCCGGACGACCGGGCCTGGTGGTCACGCACCTGGGCCAGCCGGGTGACCCGCTCCGGGCTCGCCGAGCACGCCCTGGACGCCGGGCTGGCCACCGCTGCGGACCTCGCCGAGCTGGCCGAGGCCTGGCGGGAGTGGGGCGCCCACGACGACGGCTGGTTCACCGTGGTGCACGGCGAGATCCTCGTCCGGGTCTGATCCGCACCCACCGACCGAGGTCGTCCTGCCAGGCGGGGACCATGGCCCCCGGTTGGCAGGACGACCACCCGGGTCAGGGAGCCAGGCGCAGCATCGTCCAGGACACCGGCGGCAGCTGGGCGGTGAGCTGACCGTCGGCCACCGCCGCGGTGCTGTTCGGTCCCGGTGTCACCTCGTCCTGGTTCTCCGGGCTGGCCGCCAGGTACGGGTCCGGGTTGGCCAGCGTGAGCGCCTCCGCCACCCGCAGCCCGCCCAGTGCGCGCACGTCCGCCTCCAGGGTGAGCGGTTCGGTGACCGACCGGTTCACCACGAACACGGTCACCGCACCGGTCTCCTCCTCGTAGGTGGCCACAGCGTCCAGCAGCGACACGTCCCCGAACTTCTTGGTCTCGGTGCGCGGTGCCCGCACCGCCACGTCTAGCACCTGCCCGGCGGCGTTCGCGGAGGTGAGCGCGAACGGGTGGAAGATCGTCTGCTTCCAGGACCGGCCACCGGGTTCGGTCATGATCGGGGCGATCACGTTCACCAGCTGTGCCAGGGAGGCTGCGTGCACCCGGTCAGTGTGCCGCAGCAGCGAGATGAGCAGGTTGCCCACCACCACGGCGTCGGCCACGTTGTACTTGTCCTCCAGCAGCACCGGGGCCACCGGCCAGTCCTGGCCCGAGGGCGGGCGGGACTCGGCGCGGTGCTGGTACCACACGTTCCACTCGTCGAAGGAGATGCCGATCTGCTTGGTGTGCTTGCCCGCCGCTCGCACCGCGTCAGCCGTGGCGCTCACCGACTCGATGAAGTGGTCCATGTCGACGGCGGAGGCCAGGAAGGAGGCCAGGTCACCATCGTGCTCGGCGTAGTAGGCGTGCGCGGAGATCAGGTCCACGTACTCATAGCTCTCCTCGAGCACCTCACGCTCCCAGGTGCCGAACGTGGGCATGGAGGAGCTGGACGAACCGCACGCCACCAGGGTCAGGTTCGGATCGATCATCCGCATCGCCCGGGCGGTCTCGGCGGCGAGCCGACCGTACTCGCGGGCGGTCTTGTGCCCGATCTGCCACGGGCCGTCCATCTCGTTGCCCAGGCACCAGAACCTGATGTCGTGCGGTTCCTGGGCGCCGTGGCTGCGGCGCAGGTCGGCGTAGTGGGTGCCGCCGGGCATGTTGCAGTACTCCAGCAGGTCCAGTGCCTCCTGCACCCCGCGGGTACCGAGGTTGACGGCCATCATCGGCTCCGTGCCGGCCTGGCGGCACCAGGCGACGAACTCGTCCACGCCGACCTCGTTCGTCTCCGTGGAGTGCCAGGCCAGGTCCGGCCGCCGGGGCCGGTCCTGCTGTGGGCCGGTGCCGTCCTCCCATCGGTAGCCGGAGACGAAGTTGCCGCCCGGGTAGCGGACGGTGGAGACACCGAGCTCCTGGGTGAGGGCGAGCACGTCCTGGCGGAAGCCGTCGGCTGTGGCTGTGGGGTGGTCGGGCTCGTAGATGCCGGTGTACACGCACCGGCCGAGGTGCTCCACGAACGTGCCGAAGGTGTTCCGGCGGACCGGCCCGACGGTGAACGCCGGGTCGAGGGTGAGGTGGGCGACGGGCATGATTCTTGGTTCTCCAGTGGTCGATCGGGTCGTGGTCAGGGGGTAGAAGTCGGGGTCAGAGGTCGGTTTCAGGGGAGGATCAGGTCTCGGTGACGCGGGCCCGGTCGAAGAGGCCGGTCAGCGGGTGCGCAGCAGAGCGACGCCGTGCGGGGGCAGGTCGAGCAGCAGATCGCCCGCTCCGTCCGGGCGCACCGACCGGCCGGACCACACCTCGGTGATGTCGGTGGCCGGGTCCAGGCCGGTGGATGCCAGCGGCACCCGGTGGCGGAGAGGTTCGTCAGCGGTGGAGAACACACCCGCCCAGGCGGTGCCCTGCTCCGGGCCGGTGCCGCGGGCGCCCCAGAGCACCAGGTCGCCCTCGCGGAGCAGCTCGGCGTTACCGGTGGAGTGCCGGCCCACGGCGAGGACGTCCGTGCGGGCCAGGTCGGCAAGGGTGTCCTGGTCGCTGCTGGGCAGGTCGCCGCCGACGAACATCGGGGAGCGACCCAGGCACCACAGGGACAGCAGTGTGCGCCGCTCGTCTGCGGTGAGCAGGGAGTGCCGCGGCTGGCCCCGCTCGGCGCGGATCCCGATCCGGCCCAGCGGCAGCATGTCCGCATCGGCCCAGCCGTCCGGACCCTGGTGCGGGGCCCACCGGGCGAGCCGGCCGAGCTGGGCGTGCACGTCCTGCCACCGGTCCCACAGGTCGTCGGAGATGCGCCACATGTCGGCGTGCGCGCGCAGGTGGCCCAGGTGGGCCAAGGACAGGTCGGTGCCGGGGGAGAGGGAGACGAGCACCTGGTGACCGTGCCGCTCCTCGGCGCGGGTCACCGCCCGGTGCAGTGCCTCGATCGCATCGGCGTGGTACGGGGCGAGCATGTCGTCGACCTTGAGGAAGTCCACGCCCCAGCCCACGATCCGCTCGATCTGGCGATCCAGCCAGACCTGCGCTCCCGGGTGGGTGAGGTCCAGGCCGACGTTGTCGCTGTTCCAGGAGCAGGTGCTGGCCGGGTCGGCGATCTCGGCAGTGGTGGCCACCACTGTGCCGGCCTCGTCGCGCACCGGCAGGTCCGCGGCCACCACCCGGCGGGGAATACCACGCATCAGGTGCAGCCCGAACCGCAGCCCGAGCTCGTGCACCCGGGCGGCCAGCGGCGCGAATCCGGCACCCTCGGCGGCACTGGGGAACCGGGCGAGGGCCGGCTGCTGCACCCCGTCCTCGTCATAGCTGATCGGGGCGTCAGTGTTGTAGCCGCCGGCCCGCGCAGTGGGCTCGTACCACTGGATGTCCACCACCACGGTGTCCCAGCCGGACGGGAGCAGCCGCTCGGCCAGCACCTGGGCGTTCTCCAGCACCTCCGCCTCGGTGACGGTGGTGCCGTAGCAGTCCCAGGAGTTCCAGCCCATCGGTGGATGCTGTGCGGCGCTGTGGGGCACGTGGACCTCGAATGTACATCGATGTAGAACTGGACGGGGACTATCGTGCCCTGGTGTGACCTGGCAGGTCAAGCAGCCGCTCAGGGAGCGGGGAGCACCGTCGTGGTGCTGCCCGGCAGCACGGTGACCTCCCGCTCGGCCGGCTCGCCGGTGGACTGGCGGGCCAGCACCCGCGCCTCGGTGACGATGCGCAGATGCGGGCGTTGCGCCGTCGACGGCTGGATCCGTTCGGCCAGGAGACGCACGGCGGTGCGCGCGATCTCGTCCCTTCCCGGGGCGACCGAGCTGATCGTCGGGGTGGCGAACCGCACGTCCTCCACGTCGTCGAAACCGATCAGGGCGACCTGCCCCGGCACCTGTAGCCCGCGTGCGTGCAGCGCATACAGCGCACCGAGGGCGAGTGCGTCGTTCAGGGCGAACACCGCATCGATGTCCGCCCCGCGGTCCAGGGCCGCACCGAGTGCCTCGGCACCCTCGAGCCGATGCCACTGGGTCGCCGGCACCACCAGGCCGGGATCGAGCTCGAGGCCCGCAGCAGCCAGCGCCTCCCGGTGTCCGTCCAGGCGAAGCGTGGCCGAGGTAGGTGCCTCCCCGGTGATGTCGCCGCCCAGGACCACGATCCGACGACGGCCCAGGTGCAGCAGGTGCTCGGTCGCGGCCCGGGCGCCGGCCACGTTGTTCATCGTCACGTGGTCGGCCGGGGCGCCGAAGACCCGCTCACCGAGCAGCACCATCGGGAAGTCCACGGTGAAGGAGGCCAGGTCCTCAGGGCCGAGCGCCAACGGGGAGAACAGCACACCGTCGGTGAGCGTGCGCCGGGCGCCGGCCAGCACCGCCAGCTCCCGGTCCCGCCGACCGGAGGTCTGCTCGATCAGCACGGTGAGACCGTGGCCCTCGGCCGCCCGGATCACCGCATCGGCGAGCTCGGCGAAGTAGGGCAGGGACAGCTCCGGCACCGCCAGCGTGATCAGCCCGGTCCGGCGGGTGCGCAGCAACCGGGCGGAGAGGTTCATCCGGTAGCCGAGTGCCTCGATGGCTTCCTCCACCCTCGCCCGGGTGGCGGGACGGATGTGCGGGTAGCCGTTGATCACGTTCGAGACGGTCTTGATGGACACCCCGGCGCGGCGAGCGACGTCTGCCATCGTCACCGCCCCGGCCATGGTGCTCCTCCCGCCCTCGCTGCCTGCGCTGGTCACCCTAGCCCCCGAGGACCCGATCACCGGTAGCGTGGGCGTCCATGAAGATCGCGCGCTTCACCACTGGGGACGATCCGCACTACGCCGTGGTGGACGGCGAGGAGCTGGTGGTGCTCACCGGTGACCCGCTGTACACCCCGCCCACCCCGACCGGGCAGCGGGTACCGATCGACGCCGTCCGGCTGCTCGCTCCGGTGATCCCGCGCTCGAAAGTGGTCTGCGTGGGCCGCAACTACGCCGAGCATGCTGCCGAGCTCGGCCACGAGGTGCCCGAGGAGCCGCTGCTGTTCATCAAGCCGAACACCACGGTGGCCGGCCCGGACGACCCGATCGTGCTGCCGCGGTACTCCTCGGAGGTGCACCACGAGGCCGAGCTGGCCGTGGTGATCTCCCGGATGTGCAAGGACCTCTCTGCAGAGCGTGCCGGGGAGGTGATCCTCGGCTACACCGCCGCTAACGACGTCTCCGCCCGGGACGCCCAGCGCAGTGACGACACCTGGACCCGGGCGAAGATGTTCGACACCTCCTGCCCGCTCGGGCCCTACCTGGTCACCGACCTGGACCCGGCGGACCTGCACATCACCGCCCGGGTGGACGGCGAGCTGCGCCAGGACGGCTCCACTGCGCAGATGGTGCGCTCCGTGGCTGAGCTGATCGCCTACGCCTCGACGATCTTCACCCTGCTGCCCGGGGACGTGCTGCTCACCGGCACCCCGGCCGGGGTCGGCCCGATCGAGCACGGGCAGCGGGTCGAGGTGGAGATCGAGGGGATCGGGGTGCTCGGCAACCCGGTGCTGCGGCGCTGACGGCCGGTCGCCGCAGCATTCTCCGTGCGGGCCCGCCCGGCCGCCGCCCGACTACCCTGGGCTCATCATGACCGAAACCTCTGTGCCTTCTGGCGTCCGCGTCCGCTTCTGTCCCTCACCTACCGGCACCCCGCACGTGGGGCTGATCCGTACGGCGCTGTTCAACTGGGCCTACGCTCGGCACACCGGTGGCACGTTCGTGTTCCGGATCGAGGACACCGACGCCGCACGGGACAGCGAGGAGAGCTACGCCCAGCTGCTGGACGCGCTCGGCTGGCTCGGCCTGGACTGGGACGAGGGCGTGGAGGTCGGCGGCCCGCACGGTCCCTACCGGCAGTCCGAGCGGATGGACATCTACGCCGACGTGGCCGCCCGGCTGCTCGCCGCCGGGCACGCCTACGAGTCCTTCTCCACCGCCGAGGAGGTCGAGTCCCGGCACCGTGCCGCCGGGCGTGACCCCAAGCTCGGCTACGACGGGTACGACCGGGACCTGACCGAGGAGCAGAAGGCGGCCTTCCGCGCTGAGGGCCGCACCCCGGTGCTGCGACTGCGGATGCCGGCCGAAGACCTCAGCTTCGAGGACCTGGTGCGCGGGGAGGTCACGTTCAAGGCCGGCTCGGTACCGGACTACGTGATCGTGCGCGGCAACGGTCAGCCGCTGTACACGCTGGTCAACCCGGTGGACGACGCGCTGATGGGCATCACCCATGTGCTCCGCGGGGAGGACCTGCTCTCCTCCACCCCCCGTCAGGTGGCGCTCTACCACGCGCTGGTGGACATCGGTGTGGCCGACCAGGTGCCCGCGTTCGGTCACCTGCCCTATGTGATGGGGGAGGGGAACAAGAAGCTCTCCAAGCGGGACCCGGCCTCCAACCTGTTCCTGCACCGGGAGCGTGGCTTCGTGCCCGAGGGGCTGCTGAACTATCTCGGTCTGCTCGGCTGGTCGATCGCCCCGGACAACGACATCTTCACCCGCGAGGAGATGGTCGCTGCCTTCGACGTGGCCGACGTGAACCCGAACCCGGCCCGGTTCGATCAGAAGAAGGCCGAGGCGATCAACGCTGCCCACCTGCGGCTGCTCGCTGCGGAGGACTTCCGCGCCCGGCTCGTGCCCTACCTGCACGCTGCCGGCGTGGTGCCGGTCGCCAGCTACGACCAGCTCGACCCGGCACACCAGGAGCTGCTGGCCGCCGCCGCACCGCTGGTGCAGGAGCGGATGACCCTGCTCGGTGAGGCCCCCGGGATGCTCGGCTTCCTGTTCGCCGCCGACACCGACCTGGTGGTCGAGGACGATGCCCACAAGGCCCTGCGTGCCGAGGCCGCCGAGGTGCTGGACCGTTCGATCGCAGTGCTGGCCGACCTGCCGGACTTCTCCGCTGACGCCCAGCAGGAGGCGCTGCGAGCGGTGCTGGTCGACGAGCTGGGCATCAAGCCACGGTTCGCGTTCGCCCCGCTGCGGGTGGCGGTCACCGGCCGCCGGGTCTCGCCACCGCTGTTCGAGTCGATGGAGATCCTCGGCCGGGACTCTTCCCTGGCCCGGCTCCGGGCGCTGCGCGCCACGCTGTGACGCCCGCGGAGCCGCTGGGCGTGCAGGCGGTGCTGTTCGACCTGGACGACACGCTCGTGGACACCGCCGCCGCGTTCGCCGCAGCGGTGGCGGCGGTGGCCGAGGAGTTCCTGCCGCACCTGGAGCCTGCCCGCTACCCGGAGGTGCTGGCCACCTGGCGTGCGGACACCGGTGGGTACTACCAGGCGCACGTGGACGGGCTGATCGACTACCGCACCCAGCGGCGGTCCCGCGCAGAGCAGATCCAGGAGCGGTTCGACGGCAAGGCGCTGTCCGAGGCCGGCTTCGGCCGCTGGACGCAGGTGTGGGACCGGGCGTTCACCACCTCCTGGGTCGCGTTCGACGACGCCGTCCCGGCCCTGTCCGCGTTGCGTTCTGCTGGTCTGGGGGTGGGCTGCGTGACGAACGCCGCCGAGTCCCAGCAGCGGGCGAAGCTCGCCGCGACCGGGCTCACCGAGACCGTTCCGCTGCTGGTCACCCTGGACACCTTCGGGGTCGGCAAACCTGATCCTCGGGTGTTCCACGAGGCGGTCCGCCGTCTGGACGTGCCGGCCCAGCGGGTGCTCTACGTGGGCGACGAGCCGGTGATCGACGCCCGCGCCGCGAGCGCTGCCGGACTGCGCGGTGTCTGGCTGGACCGGCCGGGGCGGCGTCGCGGGCACGCCGGGGAGGACCCGGAGGCGCTGCGTGCGGAGGGCATCGCCGTGGTTCAGGATCTGCAGGGCGTGCTGGACCTCCTCCACCTGCCCCCAC
>DATGRZ010000425.1:0-26400 GCA_035303065.1 Ruania sp. | reverse complement strand
CGACCCGGCGATGCAGTACGGCACCCAGTCTGGCGGACACGGCCCCTCGCAGCCCGGAACGGATCCGCTGGCCCACGGCGGGCCCGGGGGCGGCTACGGCCAGCCCGGTATGCCCCCTGGGGGCAACAAGCCCAACCGGGTTCCGCTGATCGTGGGCGGGATCGCTGGCGTGGTGGTCCTCGTGCTGCTGATCGTCCTCGCGGTCCGGCTCATCTCCGGCGGGTCGGACGAGGACCCCACCGCTGACCCGCCCACGAGCTCGCCCACGGCCACCGAGGAACCCACCGACGAGCCGACGGACGAGCCGACAGATGAACCGACCGACCAGCAGGTGACCGACGGTGGCACGCTCGAGGTCGGCTCCTCCACCGAGGTACAGGCACAGGGGGAGACCGAGGTCGCGGTGGCCCTCTCCGTCACCGACACCGTGCCGTTGCGCATCTACACCAACAGCCAGGACGAGATGGATCCGGTGCTGTCCGTGCTGGACAGCCAGGGCACCGAGCTGGTGTTCGACGACGACACCGCCTACCAGTCGGAGAACACCTTCGATGCCTCGGTGGTGCTCACCGTCACCCCGGGTGAATACAGCGTGCAGGTGTACGACTACTGGGGCAACGACGGCA
Source organism: Ruania sp. (assembly GCA_035303065.1). Classification (GTDB taxonomy): domain Bacteria; phylum Actinomycetota; class Actinomycetes; order Actinomycetales; family Beutenbergiaceae; genus Ruania. The sequence continues at coordinate 25,774 of DATGRZ010000425.1, read as the reverse complement.
CGATCGAGATCACGGCCGAGCCGCTGGAGGTCCAGGAGCTCAGTCTCGGTGAGACAGACTTCGAGCTGACCGGCGAGCAGGTGTTCGAGGGCGTGGTGACCGTGGAGCCCGGTACCTACACCATCGACGTCGCCAGCGACGCCGACCCGGAGCTGACCGTCATCACACCGGACGGCAGCTCGGAGAGGAGCGACGACCGCTCCGGCAGCGATCCGAGCAGCGACAACGACCTCGACCCGTACCTGGAGGTCACCGTCTCCGAGGAAGGCATGCTGCTGGTCATGATCGCCGAGTACTGGGGTGATGACGTCTCCGGTACGGTCACCATCAGCCAGGAGTGAGTCCGGGTCAGGACTCGAGGCGGAACGCCTGCCGCCAGCTGATCGCCGACCCGGAGTGCATCACCGCGCGCTGGTAGATCCGCTCACCGAGCCGGATCAGCAGGGCGGCGGCGACGATGGTCAGCAGCAGCGAGAGGACCGGTTCCCACAGGGGCACCTGCCCGGCGAGCAACCGGATCGGCATCGCCACCGAGGAGACCACCGGGACGAAGCTGGCCACCTGCAGCACGGCGCCCTGGGCGAACAGCCCGACGAACAGCGCCGCCATGATCACCCCGATCACCGGGCCGGTGTTGGACTGCAGGTCCTCCGAGCGGCTGGCCAGCGATCCGAGCACCGCCCAGACGGCGGCCAGCGCGATGAACCCGGCCACGAAGAAGGCGACGAACCAGCCGGAGGCACCCAGCAGCCAGCCCACGTCCGAGGCGAGGCCAGCGACGTTCACCCCGATCAGACCGACCACACCGAACAGGGCGATCTGCCCGAAGGCAAGCAGCGAGTTGCCCAGCACCTTGCCGTAGAGGATCTGCCGGATCGGGATCGCGGTGGCCAGGATCTCCACCACCCGGTTCTGCTTCTCCTCCAGCACGGAGTTGGCGATCGTCATGCCGAACATGATCGCTGCCATGTAGAACAGGAACGCGAAGATGAACCCGGCCACCTGGGCCGCGGTCGCTCGTCCGGCGTCCTCGCCGATCAGGGTGGTGGTCAGCGTGGCACCGTCGCGCAACGTCTCCAGCGTCGTACCGGCGGCCTCCGCGTTCTGGCTCAGCACGTGGTCCTCGACGGCGGAGCTCACCGCGCGCTGCAACGGCGGGTCGATCTCGTCCTCGCCGATCAGCGTGTAGCCCTCTGTGCCGTGCACCAGCCCAGCGTCCACATCCTCGGCCAGGACCGCTGCCCGGAGGGCGTCCTCGGACTCGAACGTCGTCACCTGCAGCTCGTCCCCGTCGGCGACCACGCTCTGCTCCGCCGCCTGCGCCACGGTGGCGGTCTCGGCGTCGACGGTCCCGAGGTCGAAGGTGGTGCTGCGGCCGGCCATGAACGCGGAGATGCCGGTACCGGCCACGATCAGGGCGACCATCAGCGCAGTGGACAGGATGAACGACTTGTCCGTCAGCTTGACCACCACCTCACGGATGGTGACCACCAGCCAGGGGTGGGACGGGGTGCTGGGGCCCAGGGCGTCGGACTCGACCGGGGCGGGGGCCTGCGTGGTCATCGGGTCACCTCACGGTAGATGTCGGCCAGGGTCGGCACGATCGGGGAGAACTCGGTCAGGTCGTGGGCCACGGCGCGGGCGAGCAGCCCGTCCGGGACGCCGTCGGGAAGCTCCAGCAGGGCGGTCGGGCCGTCCACGTCCAGCACCTGGACACGTGGTTCCTCCCGGAGCCAGCCGGCGTCTCGCCCGGTGCGGATGCGGTAGCGCTGCGGGCCGTGGGCGCGCAGCTCGTCCGCGCTGCCGTAGGCCTGCACCCGGCCGTCGGCGAGGACCACCAGGGAGTCGCAGAGCCGGTCCACCAGGTCCAGCTGGTGGCTGGAGAACAGCACCGGCACGCCGTCGCGCAACCGCTCGGAGATCAGGTCGACCATCGAGTCCACCGCCACCGGGTCCAGACCGGAGAACGGCTCGTCCAGGATGAGGGCGGTGGGACCGTGCAGGAGCGCTGCGGCGACCTGCACACGCTGCTGGTTGCCCAGGGACAAGGACTCCAGCTTGTCCCGGGTGCGTCCGCCGAGGCCGAAACGCTCCAGCAGCCGGGTGGCCTCCTGGGCGGCGTCACGCCGGCTCATCCCGCGCAGCTGACCCAGGTAGGTGAGCTGGTCGAGTACGGGTTGCTTCGGGTAGAGGCCGCGTTCCTCTGGCATGTACCCGAACTGGGCCCGGTCCTGCCGGGTGATCGGCCGCCCGCCCCAGTGCACCTCGCCGGCGTGGATCGCCAGCACCCCCATGATCATCCGCATCGTGGAGGTCTTCCCGGCGCCGTTGGCACCGACGAACCCGGTCATCTGACCCGGGCGGACAGAGAAGGAGACGTCGTCCACTGCCACGTTGTCACCGAAGCGACGGGTCAGGTGGTGGACGTCGAGCTGGGACGAGCTGGGCATCATGGCTCCCTGGTGCGAACTGCTGATAGTTCGACACTATGCGGGTGGCCATGTCCGGCGCGTCGGCCACGGGAGGGAGATCACCGCGGTCGGGTGCCGGGCGACCGGCGGCCTCTCCGCCCTGCGGGGGAGGACCGGCGGTCAGCCTCGGGTCAGGCCGGCCCGGTGTGCGTAGACCACCGCCTGCACCCGGTCCCGTGCGCCGATCTTGGCCAGCACGTGCGAGACGTGGGTCTTCACCGTCGCCTCGCCGACGTACAGCTCGGCGGCGATCTCCCCGTTCGACATGCCCTCGGCGAGCAGGGCGAGCACCTCCAGCTCGCGGGAGGTGAGCGGATCGACCGGCGGATCCACCGGAGGCAGCGGAGCGGGTGCCGTCGCCGACGGGCTGCCTGGCTCCTGCTCCGCGAGCCGGGCGATCACCTTCACGGTGACCTCCGGGCTGAGCAGTGCGTGCCCCTCGGCGGCCGCGTGGATCGCGCCGACGAGCTCCTCCGGGTCCGCGTTCTTCAACAAGAACCCGCTGGCCCCGGCCTGCAGCGCTTCGAACAGGTAGTCGTCCCGGTCGAAGGTGGTGAGGATGATGACCTTGGCCAGGTCCTCGGCGACCACCCGCCGGGTGGCCTCGATACCGTCCAGCACCGGCATCTGCACGTCCATCAGCACCACATCGGGTCGCTCGCGGGTGATCAGCTGGACGGCCTCGGCGCCGTCGGAGGCCTGACCGACCACCTCGATGTCGTCCTCGACGGAGAGCACCATCGCGAAACCGGACCGGACCAGTGCTTGGTCGTCCACCAGTGCCACACGGATGGTCATGCCAAGGTCCTCTCGTCGGTCGGGTCGGTGAGCTGTTGCTGCGGGACGGGGAACCGGACGCGTACCCGCCAGCCCGGATGGTGCTCGCGCGGGCCCATCTCGACGATGCCCTGGTGCAGGTCGGCCCGTTCGGTGATACCGCGTAGACCGTACCCGGTGCCTGCCGTTCCCGGACGCGGCCGCCCAGCATCCAGCACCTCCACCTCCAGCCACTGCGTGTCCGGGCTGGTGCCGGTGCGCAGGGTGACCTGTGCACGGGTGGCGGTGGAGTGGTGACTGACGTTCGTCAGCGACTCCTGCACGCACCGGTAGGCGGACAGCGCCAGCGGCGCCGGCACTGCCGCCAGGTCGCCCGGGGCTGCCTCCACCCGGTTGACGTCCACCTGCAGTCCGGCCGCTGCGTAGGACCGTGCCAGATCCTCCACATCCGTCAGGTCCGGCTCGGGCTGACGAGCGCCGTGCGCGGACGTCCCTCCGCCGTCGTCCCGGAGCACCCTCAGCAGCGCACGCATCTCGGTGACCGCCTCCCGGCTGGCCGACTCGACCGTGCGCAGCGCACTGGTCGCCTGCTCGGGTGACCGGCCCATCACCCGGCGGGCGGCGGAGGCCTGGATGCCGATCACCGAGACGTGGTGGGCGACCACGTCGTGCAGCTCGCGGGCGATCCGGATCCGTTCGTCGACCACGGCACGGCGCGCCAGCTCTCCGGCCTGCTCGGCCAGCTGCCGGGCATGGGCGTCGGCGCGGTTGCGTTCCAGGGCACCGCGCCAGGCGGTGCGCCCGATCAGAATCGCTCCGCCGAAGTAGCCCAGGTTCATCACCGTGGTGAACAGCACGTAGGCGAGCATCGGCGCTATCGGGCCGGCGGCGTCCTCGAACATGTCCTCGCCGGTGAACGCGTTCGTCAGGGTGAAGGTGACCGTGAGCCACACCGCCATCTCCACGATCACCAGCGCCGACAGGATCCACAGTGCCCGGCGATCTCTGGCCCAGGCGACCGCGGAGTAGAGGGAGACGAAGTAGGCGACCTGGAACGTCAGCGACGTGGCCGCCTCCGGGCTGAGGTAGCTCAGCGCCAGGAACAGCACCGAGGCGAGCCCCAGGGTGATCAGCGGGAAGGCACGCCGGATGGTCAGCGGCAGCACCATCAGCGTCACTGCGAGGTAGGCACGCCAGGTGGCTTCGGCGGGGATCCGCATCCCGAACGACTTGGCGAACATCACCATCGCCAGCCCCACCCCCAGGGCCAGCACCATGCCGAGCACATCGTGACGGCGTTGCGCGCGGGTGGGCCCGGGCCGTTCCCAGTACGGGTCCTCGGGGTCGTTCAGCCAGTAGAACAACCGGGTCCTGCGGCTGAGCTCCTCGGGCGCAGAGGCAGCAGTGGACATGGTCACCCAGAGTAGCCGCGTGCTGGTCCGGGAACCTCCGTCGTACGGGGGAGCCGGCAGCTCTGCTGGCAGCGCGGAGCGGTCACCGCGGTGCAGCGCCGGCTACTGCAGCAGGGTCCGGTCGTCCAGCTCCGCGCCCTTCACCCGCTCGAACGCCCCGAGGAGGTCGGCCACGCTCGCGCGCTGCTTGCGCTCACCGGAGATGTCCACCACGATCCGGCCCTCGTGCATCATGATCAGCCGGGTGCCCAGCTGCAGCGCCTGGTCCATGTTGTGGGTGACCATCAGCGTGGTCAGCTGGTGCCGCTGCACAGCAGCCGTGGTCAGTGCGGCCACCAGCTCGGCCCGCGTCGGGTCCAGTGCGGCCGTGTGCTCGTCCAGCAGCAGGATCGCCGGCTCGGAGAACGTGGCCATCAGCAGCGACAGCGCCTGCCGTTGCCCCCCGGAGAGCAGCCCGACCGTGGTCTTCAGCCGGTGCTCCAGGCCGAGCTCCAGAGAGGCCAGCTCGGTGCGGAACAGCTCCCGCTTCGCTCGGGTCACACCCCGGCGCAGCCCGCGGCGCTGCCCGCGGGCGTAGGCGATCGCCAGGTTCTCCTCGATCGTCATCGACGGCGCGGTGCCGGCCATCGGGTCCTGGAAGACGCGCCCGATGGTGCGCGCCCGGCGGTGGTCGGGCAGGCGGGTCACCTCGACGTCGTCGATGCGCACGCTGCCCCGGTCCGGGGTGAGTGCACCAGCGACGATGTTCAGCAGCGTGGACTTGCCGGCGCCGTTGGAGCCGATCACGGTGACGAACTCCGCCGGTGCCAGCCGCAGGTTGACGTCCTGCAGCGCCCGCCGCTCGTTGACCGTGCCGGCGAAGAACGTCTTGGTGATCCCGGTGAGCTCCAGCATCAGCGCTCACCACCCTCGCCGGCCACTGCCGCGGACCGGGTCAGCGACCGCAACGTCGGCAGCCGCCGCAGCGGCGACCACCGAGGGAGCAGCAGCGCGATGATCACCAGCAGCGCGGAGATCAGCTTCATGTCGTTGGCCTCCAGGCCGAGCTCCAGCGCGACCTGGATGGCCAGCCGGTAGGCCACCGACCCGACCAGCACAGCGGTGGTCGCCCAGAAGACCAGCCGGGAAGGAATGAGTGCCTGGCCCACGATCACCGAGGCCAGGCCGGCGATGATCAGCCCGATACCCATGGAGATGTCCGCGTAGCCCTGGTACTGCACCACGATCGCCCCGCACAGCCCGACCAGGCCGTTGGACAGCGCCAGACCGATGATCTTGGTGCGGTCGGTGTTCACCCCGAAGCTGCGGATCATCCGTTCGTTGTCGCCGGTGGCCTGCAGCGCCAGCCCTTGGTCGGTGTGCAGGAACCAGTCCAGCACCAGCTTCACCACGAGCGCCAGTGCGGCGAAGAGCGCGACCGCGACCGCCCCGCCGAGCAGTCCGGCGTCCCGCAACGGGGTGAGCAGCGTGTCCTCACGCAGCAGCGGCAGGTTCGGTGCGCCCATGATCCGCAGGTTGATCGAGTACAGTCCGATCTGGGTGAGGATCCCGGCCAGCAGCGCGTTGATCCTGCCCTTGGTGTGCAGCAGCCCGGTGATCGTCCCGGCCACCAGACCAGCACCGGTTCCGGCGAGCGTGGCCAGCCAGGGGGAGGTGCCGCCGATGATCAGGACCGCCGCAGTGCCGCCTCCGGTGGTGAACGAGCCGTCCACGGTCAGGTCCGGGAAGTCCAGGATGCGGAACGTGAGGTAGACCCCCAGCGCCATCACCGCGTAGACAAGGCCCAGCTCGAGTGCTCCGATCATCGCGGGAGCATCACTCGTAGACGGTGTCCGCGGAGTCCACCAGCTCGGCCGGCAGCTCCAGCCCGATCCGCTCTGCGGCGCCGGTGTGCAGGATCAGCGATAGCTCCTCCAGCGTCTGGACCGGCATCTGAGCAGGGTCGGCACCCTCGGTGAGCACCTGCACCGCCATCTCGCCGGTCTGGTAGCCGAGCCGCTCATAGTCCAGCCCGTAGGTGGCCACTGCGCCGCGCTCCACGCTGGCGCCGTCGGCGGCGATCACGGGCTGCGAGCGGGACTCGGCCACCTGCAGCAGCGCCTCCAGTGCCGAGACCACAGTGTTGTCGGTGGGGACGTAGTAGGCGTCCACGTCCAACGACTCGGCAGCCTGCTGCACCTCCGAGGAGTTGGTCACGGTCGCCTCCTCGATCTGCAGTCCGAGGTCCTCGGCGGCGGTGCGGGCCAGGTCTACCTGGATCTGGGAGTTCACCTCGCCAGCGCTGTAGACGATGCCGACCGTCTGCACGTCCGGGGCCAGGTCGGCGAGCAGACCGAGCTGCTCGTCCACCGGGTTGATGTCCGAGGTGCCGGTGACGTTCCCGCCGGGTGCCTCCCAGCTGTCCACCAGGCCGGCTTCCACCGGGTCGGTGACCGCGGTGATCAGGATCGGTACGTCGGTGATCGCCTGCACAGAGGCCTGCGCAGTGGGCGTGGCGATCGCCAGCACCAGATCCAGGTCGTCGCCGGCGAACGTGGTGGCGATCGAGGTGGCGGTCGACTGATCACCCTGGGCGTTCTGCTCGTCGTAGCTGACCTCGAGGCCGGCGTCGGTGAGCGCCTGCTTGAATCCTTCCCGGGCCGCATCCAACGACGGGTGCTCCACGATCTGGGTGATGCCGATCTGGTAGCTGTCCTGGTCGTCGGAGCCGGCAGAGTCCTCACTGCAGGCAGCCAGGCCGAGCGTGGCGGCCAGGGCGGTGGCTCCCAGGAGGGCGGTCGGGGTGCGCTTCATGGCGAGTGCTCTCTCGTCGGTCGGTCCGCACGAGGGTACACAAGTGACCGCCTGATGAGCAGCACCGTCTCAATGAGCGGGGACTGCGGGATCGGTCAGGTCCGCTCGATATATGAAAGGCCGGCGTGACGTATCTGCCTCCGGCGTGGTTGACTGTGCCCATGGCCGTCTCCACACCACAGTCCGTGGCCGCCGCGGCGCCCGCCCCGGACAAGGACGATCGCCCCGCCTACCGCCCGTTCCGGGCGAGCGTGCGTACGGTGACTCAGCTCAGCCCGCACTTCGTGCGGATCACGCTCACCGGACCGCAGCTCGGCTACTTCGGCACCGACGGCGACGACCAGCGGATCAAGCTGCTCTTCCCGGCGCCGAACGGTCGGCTCACCGAGGTCGGCGCGGACGACGACGAGGCCATCCGCCGGGGCACCTGGTACGAGGACTGGCGCACCCTGCCGGAGGAGGAGCGCAGCCCGATGCGCACCTACACGGTGCGTGCAGTACGCCCGCAGCTGGCCGAGGTGGACGTGGACATGGTCACCCACGGGGACGGCGGACCCGCTTCCCGCTGGGTGCAGCGGGCGGTAGTGGGCGACGAGCTGGTGGTCGTCGGCCCGGACTCCCGGTCGATCCACTCCGCAGGCGGGCGGGACTGGGCCCCCGGTGCGGCACAGGAGATGCTGCTGGCCGGGGACGAGACCGCGGCGCCGGCGATCTGCGCGATCCTCGAGGCGCTGGAGCCGGGCCGCACGGCGCACGGCTTCATCGAGGTGCCCACCTCGGCCGACTTCCTCGACGTGCACCTGCCGGAGGGCGCCGACATCACCTGGCTGGCCCGCGAGGAGCACCCGCACGGACACGCACTGGTTCCGGCGGTGCGGGACTGGGCCGCCCGCAACCTGGACGCGATCGCCCCGGCGAAGGCGGTCGTCGCCCAGTCTCTGGAGGACGTGGACGTCGATGCCCAGCTGCTCTGGGACTCACCGGTGCTGCAGGTGCAGCCGATCGACTCCTGCGGCCGGGGCGAGCGGTGCGGCGGCGAGTTCTACGCCTGGTTCGCCGGTGAAGCCGGTGTGATCAAGACACTGCGCCGGTTCCTGGTGTCCGAGGTGGGCGTGTGCCGCCGCCGGGTCGCCTTCATGGGGTACTGGCGCCAGGGGCGCGCCGAAGGGCAGTGACGCTCGCCCAGACCGAACCCTCCGCCCCGGACCTCACCGGGGCACTGCTGCGTCCCGTCCGCACCTCCCGCTATGCCCGACGGCGCAGGCTCACCGTGGTCCTCGGTCTCGCCCTGCTGCTGCTCGCCGTGGCAGCCAGCCTCGCCCTCGGCTCTCGGGAGATCGGCCTGGGCACCCTCTGGCAGGCACTGACCGACCACCAGGTCGGTGTGCACGGTCAGGACGTCATCATCTACCAGCGCCTGCCCCGCACGCTGCTCGGGCTGGTGGTCGGGGCCTGCCTGGCGGCGGCCGGTGCGGTGATGCAAGGCATCACCCGCAACCCGTTGGCCGACCCGGGACTGCTCGGGGTGAACGCGGGTGCCTCGTTGCTGGTGGTGCTGGCGATCACCTACCTCGGCGTCAGCCGGCCGACCTCGTTCATCTGGTTCGCCCTCGGTGGGTCGGCGCTGGCCACCGTGCTGGTCTACCTGGTCGGCTCGTTCGCCCGCGACGGCGCGACACCCGTCACGCTCGCGCTGGCCGGCACCGCGGTGACGGCCGGGGTGACCTCGGTGATCACTCTCATCCTGCTGTCCAGCACCCGCACGGTGAACACCTACCGGTTCTGGTCCGTGGGGTCCCTGGCCGGCCGGGACGGCCCGGGCCACCTGGCCACCACCTGGGCGCTGGCACCGTTCCTCCTCGCCGGGCTGGTGCTGGCCGTGCTGGCCTCCCGACAGCTGAACCTGGTGGCGATGGGCGCCGACCTGGCCCGTGGTCTGGGCGTGCGCCTGGGGCTGACCCGGGTGGTCTGTGCCGCGGCTGTCGTGCTGCTCGCCGGCACCGCGACCGCGCTGGCCGGGCCGATCGTGTTCGTCGGCCTGGTCGTGCCGCACCTGGTCCGGATGCTCGTCGGCCCGGACTATCGCTGGATCCTCGGCGCCAGCCTGCTCTACGGCCCGGTGCTGCTGCTGGCCGCGGACGTGCTCGGTCGGCTGGTCGTCCCGCGGGACGAGCTGGAGGCGGGCCTGGTGGTGGCCGCTGTGGGCGCACCGGCGATGATCGCGATCATCCGCCGGGTGCGGCTGGTGCAGGTGTGAGCGGCTCGAGCGGCACAGCGGAGGCTCAGGCAGTGGCCGGCAGGCCGCTGCGGCAGCTGCGCGCAGGCACCCGGTCCCGGTACCGGCAGGTGGTCGGCGCCCTGGTGGCCCTCGTCCTGCTGCTGGCGGTGGGCGCCCTGGTGTGGGGCGTGGGTCCGGCCGAGGTGCTGGCCCACCTGCAGCACCTGGTCGGGCTCGGCGGAGACCGCTCGTTCGCCGTGCGGCTGCGGCTGCCACGGGTGGCGATGAGCGTGGCCGTCGGGGTCGGGTTCGGCCTGGCCGGCGCCCTGTTCCAGGTGGTGCTGCGCAACCCGCTGGCCAGCCCGGACATCATCGGCGTGACCGGCGGGGCGTCCCTGGCCGGCGCCTGGGCCATCCTGTTCGGCGGGATGACCGGGATGTGGGTCTCCCTGGCCGCGTTCGCCGGGGCAGCCGCTGTGGCCGCGGTGATCCTGCTGCTCTCCTTCACCGGGGAGCTCAGCGGCTACCGGTTCGTGCTGGTCGGGGTCGGACTGGCATTCCTCTGCCAGTCCGGCATCGGATACCTGATCACCCGCAGCCAGGTGGACGACGTCCGGTCCGCCCTGGTCTGGATGGTCGGGTCCATCGGGACGCCCACCTGGGGTGCGGTCGCCACTCTGGTGCTCTGCCTGCTCGTGCTGCTGCCGCTGGCCGGGTATGCCGGCTGGCGGCTGCGGGCGATGCAGCTCGGCGACGAGTCCGCCGCAGGACTCGGGCTGCGGGTGACCCGCAGCCGCCTGCTGGTGCTGGGCGTGGGGGTGGCGCTGGCCGCCGTGGCGACCGCGTTCGCCGGGCCGGTCGCGTTCGTGGCGTTCATGTCCGGACCGATCGCTCGCCGGCTGCTGCCGGCCGCCGGTGCCGCACTGCTGCCCTCGGCGCTGGTCGGAGCGGTCGTGGTACTTGCCGCCGAGCTGGTCGCCGAACAGCTGCTCACCGGCTTGGAGGTGCCGGTGGGCATCGTCACCGGTGTGGTGGGCGCCCCCTACCTGTTGTGGCTGCTGGCCACCGGAACGAGGAGGAGCAGCCGATGACTGTCCCGCACGAGCTGCGTGCCGACCAGGTCAGCCTGGGCTACGACGCCGGCCCGGTGGTCACCGACCTGGACCTGCGTATCCCGCCGGAGCAGGTGACCGTGATCGTCGGTGCGAACGGCTGCGGCAAGTCCACGCTGCTGCGCGGGATGGCCCGCCTGCTGCAGCCGGTCTCCGGGCAGGTGCTGCTGGACGGGCAGTCCGTGCACACCCGCCCCGCCCGGCAGGTGGCCCAGCTGCTCGGCATCCTGCCGCAGACCCCCGTCGCCCCGGAGGCGATCACCGTGGCGGACCTGGTCGCCCGCGGACGCTACCCGCACCAGCACTGGTTCCGGCAGTGGACTGCTACCGACGAGGCAGCCGTCACCGGTGCGCTGGTGCGCACCGACACCCTGCACCTGGCCGACCGGGAGATGGACTCCCTCTCCGGCGGACAACGACAGCGGGTCTGGATCGCCATGGCCCTGGCCCAGGACACCGGTGTGCTGCTCCTGGACGAGCCGACCACCTTCCTGGACGTGGCACACCAGCTGGACGTGCTGGACCTGCTCCGCAGCCTGAACGCCGAACGCGGCACCACGGTGGTGATGGTGCTGCACGACCTGAACCTGGCGGCCCGCTACGCCGACCACCTCGTGGTGATGCACGCCGGCCGCGTGCAGGCCACCGGGACGCCCGCGGACGTGGTGACTCCCGCCGTCGTGCAGGAGGCCTTCGCTCTGACCGCGCAGGTGATCGACGACCCCGTGACCGGTACCCCGATGGTGGTGCCGGTCAGCCGTGCACCCCAACCCTGAGGAGAGCTGGATGAACCGACGCACCTTCGCCGCCGCCACCGCCCTGGTGGCCAGTGCCGCCCTGCTGGCCGGCTGCGGCGGCACCGACGACCCCGCCGAGCAGCCCACCGACAGCCAGGGCGACTGGGCCCCCGTGGAGATCGAGCACGCCTTCGGCAGCACCACGATCGAGACCGAACCCACCCAGGTGGTCACGCTCGGCTGGGGCTCCACGGAGGCGGCCCTGGCGCTCGGGGTGGTGCCGGTCGGGATCGAGACCCAGACCTACGCCGTCGACGACGCGGGCCGGCTGCCCTGGGTGAGCGAGAAGCTGACGGAGATGGGGGCCGAGACCACGATGATCCCCGCCACGGTGGAAGAACCCGCCTATGAAGACATCGACGAGCTCGAGCCGGACCTCATCCTCGCCCCGTACTCCGGGATCACCGCCGAGCAGTACGACCTGCTCTCCGAGATCGCGCCCACCGTCGCCTACCCGGAGGCCGCCTGGACCACCCCGTGGCGGGACGTGATCGACATCGTCGGCCGCTCCCTCGGGCTGGGCGAGGAGGCCACCGCCCTGGTCGAGGACCTGGACGGTGAGCTGGCCGCCGCCGAGCAGGCGCATCCGGAGCTGGAGGGCCTGACCGTCGCGGCGGTGTGGGACGTGGGCGGCACGTTCTACGTGTACAAGCCCGCCGACGCCCGGGTGGACTTCCTGCTCGACCTCGGCCTGGAGTCCGCACCGGCCGTGACCGAGCTGGACACCGGCGGAGAGACCTTCGTCTACGGGCTGTCCTACGAGCAGACCGATCGGCTGGAGGCGGACATCCTGGTGAACTACGCCTCCTCCGACGAAGAAGCCCAGACCTTCCTGGACCAGTCCTACGCCCAGGCGATCCCCGCGGTCCAGGACGGGGCGGTGGCGAACGTGACCGGTGACCCGCTGGTCGCGGCGATGTCCCCGCCGACGGCACTGTCCCTGACCTGGGGCCTGCAGGACTACGTGGAGCTGCTCAGCGCCGCTGCCCAGAACGCCTCCTGACCTGCGTAGGGTGGTGGCCGGCCGTCACCGACCGGTCGGCCACCACCGAGCCCAGACCGAGGTGCCATGCTGCCGTTCTCCCCGGGCCCTGTGCCCACCACCGACGACGAGCTCACCGACCGGCTCACCAGCGGGTTGCTGACCCTGCTGCGTCCTGAAGATCCTGCCCGGGTACAGGTCAGCTGCACCGGTGCCGCCGCCGAGCACCTCGGCACCATGCACATCGACCTGAGCGGAGCCGACCTGGACCCGGTCGCTGCCGAGGTGCCCGCAGCCGGCGGCACCCCGGTGACCGTGGACCGGCTCAGCCTGACCGCCGACCCGGTGACGGTGCGCGGTGTACGCCTGCGCGTCCGCGGGGAGCTGCCCGAGCTGCCCGCCGCGTGGACGACGGACGGAGCCGGCATCCTCTGGTTGAGACCGCAGGAGCACACGCCGGTCGCCGGCAGCCCCGGCCAGGTGCAGGTCACGGCCGAGGTGGCCGACCTGGAGCAGGCGATCCTGGACATCGGCTCCCCGCTGCTGGCCGAACGCGGTCTCACCCTGACCAGCGTGCGGCTGCAGGTCGACGCCGACGGGTCGGCCGTGGCCCGGGTGCAGGTGCAGGCGCAGGTACGTCGCGGCATCCTGTCCGCCACTGTGGACGGCCGCGGTACGGCGAGCGTGGACGAGTCGATGGTGCTCACCCTCAGCGACCTGACCGTGACCAGTGACAACGCTCTGATGTCGATGGGACTGGCGGTGCTCGGCCGGCGTCTGCAGGCCTGGGAGGGTCGGCAGATCCACCTCGGTACCCATCTGGTGGGTGCCCTGGCAGTGCGCGAGGTGAGCGTGCACAGCACCGCAGGCGAGGTCTCGGTCGCCGCCCGGGTAGGGCAGTAGCCGGCATCGCGGACCGCACCCGACTTGCCAGCGCCGCCGCGGCAGCCGATGCTGAACCCAGGCGCGAGACGAGGAGGAGCGATGCGCGGCGCGCGAGGTGGCAGGCAGCAGCACCGGCACCCGGCACCGGAGCGCAGGGGAGCAGACCCGGAGGAGACCGAGCGCCCGCAGGAGGGTGCCGGCCCGACGGGCGGGACCGGCTCCCGGGGCGGATACCTGGACGGTGCCTACCCGGCGAGCCCACCACCGGCGGACGCGCCGGTCACCGGCCCGGATCCGGACAGCGCGGACCCCTACTACCGGCGGCCCGACTATCCCACCGACCCAGGCGGTGTCCCGCTGCCGGACCTGACTGGGGAGTCTGCCCCGAGCCCGGACTGACCGGAGCCGGGACTGATCGGGGCCCGGACTGATCGGAGCCCGGACTGATCGGCCCAGGGTTCGGGCTGTGCAGCAGGCTCAGCGCCGCCGACGGGACCACCAGGTGGCCACGAACGGCCACGCGAACGCCACTGCCGCGCACAGCAGGATGCTGCCGCCGAAGCCAAGACCGAGCCGGCGGGCAGCCAAGTTGATCAGCACGATCAGCACCAGGGTGATGATCATCTGCCGGGTCCCCAGCCGCCACAGCCGCCGGTCCCGGCTGATCCGGGTGTGCTCGGGTTCGGTCACGATGGTCAACCTACCCTGCGTCGTCGGCGCCGGACCATCCCCACCCCGATCGCCACGGCGGCGACCACCACCACGAGCACCAGCAGCGGCAGCAGCAGAGCCAGCACGCCCAGGGACACGGAGAACACATCCTCGACCGTAGAGGCCACCGGTGCGCCCACACCGGCGGTGGACAGGTTCACCCCGGCCCGCAGCGCGGCCTTGGCCAGGTGGGTGGCCAGGGCGAGCACCACGCCGACGAGGAACGGCACGATGATCGGACCCTGGAGCAGGTCGGCCGGGTGGCTGACCGACGGGGTCCGGGCGGTGCTGCCGGCGGCGAAGACGATGCCACCGGCAGTGGGCCGCACCACGGTCTGCAGCAGGTCGTTGACATGGTCGACCGAAGGCACCTTGTCCGCGACCACCTCGACCAGCAGCAGCACGGCGAGCACCACCAGCGCCACGTCACCGGTCAGCCAGGCCCACTGCTGGGGGAGGGCCACCAGGCTGGTGAACCGGGCGAGCAGAGCGACCAGCAGCAGCGGCACGTAGGCGTTCAACCCTGCCGCCAGGGCCAAGCCGCCCCCGGTGAGCAGCTCCACGAGCTAGACCGTGCCCGTGCGGCGGTCCAGCTCCCGCTCCACCCGTTCCACCTTGCCGGTCAGCTCGCCGCTGCGGCCCGGGCGGATGTCGGCCTTCATCACTAGCGAGACCCGGTGGCCCTGCTCGGTGAGGGCGTCGCTGGCCCGGCGCACCACCTGCATCACCTCGTCCCAGTCGCCCTCCACAGTGGTGAACATCGAGTCCAGCCGGTAGGGCAGCCCGGACTCGCGAACGATCGCCACAGCGTCGGCGACCGCGTCGGTGACAGACTCGCCCGCACCCAGCGGGGCGATGGAGAATGCGAGCAGCATAGATCCAGTGTCCCAGATCGCGGTGCCTTCCACGCCAGCACCGCGCCGATCGCATACCCTCGCCCTGTGAGCTCGAGCCCTGATCCCGACCCCGGTGGTGAGACCGCCGCGCCGGTCAGCGATCGGGTGCTCACCGTCCCGAACGTGATCTCCCTGGTCCGGCTGGTGGCCGTGCCGGTGGTCGGTGTGCTGATCGTGCAGGGGCACCTGGTGGCTGCCTTCGTGGTGCTGGTCTGTGCGGGGCTGAGCGACTGGTTGGACGGCGTGATCGCGCGGCGGTTCGACCAGACCTCCCGGCTCGGGAGGTTCCTGGACCCCTCCGCCGACCGGCTGTTCATCTTCGTCACGATCGTCGGCCTGGCCTACCAGGACATCATCCCGTGGTGGCTGGTGGCCGCGATCCTTGCCCGGGAGGCGGCGGTCGGCGCCTGCCTGCCGTACATGATGCGGCACGGCTATGCGGGGTTCCCGGTGCACGTGGCCGGTAAGGCGGGCACCTTCGCCCTGATGTATGCCTTTCCGCTGCTGCTGCTGGCGCACATCGAGGGCGCTGTGGGGACGATCGCCTGGGTCACCGGCTGGGCGGCAGCGCTGTGGGGGGTGTTCCTGTACTGGGCCGCGGGGCTGATCTACCTGAACCAGTTCCGGCAGGTGGTCGGTCGGCTGCGCGCACAGCGAGCAGGTGGTGAGGAGGCAGGATGAGCACGCCCCACCTGACCGGGAATCCCGGCGGCAGACCCGGGCGCCGTCCGGACGCCTCGATGACGTTGCTCAACGAGGTGATCGAACGGCCGCTGGACCCGGGGTACGCCGCAGCAGCCGCGGCGCGCCGCGAGGGGCGCGCACCCCGGGCGTCGATCGGCAGCCGGGTGCTGAACTTCGCCCTGGCACTGGTGCTCGGACTGGCCGGGGTGTGGGCGGCCCGAGAGCTGCGGGTGCCCAGCGGTGGCGTGCCGAGCGCCTCCAGCGTGCTCGCCGAGGAGCTGCGGCAGCGTTCGGCCGTGGGCGATGACCTGCTCATCGAGAACGAGCACCTGCGTGCCGAGATCACCGAGCGGCAGGCGGCCCTGCTCGGTCCCGCCGGTCAGGGCCTCCTGGACGAGGCGGAGCGGCTGTCCGTGTGGGCAGGGACCACGGCGGTGGACGGTCCGGGCATCCAGGTGACCCTGGCCGACTCCGACCGGGCCAGCCGTGGCGAGCCCGGGACCGAGGACGAACGGGTCAAGGACGTCGACCTGCAGGTGGTGGTGAACGGGCTGTGGGCCGCCGGCGCCGAGGCGATCGCCATCAACGGGCACCGGCTCACCGGTCGCACTGCGATCCGCACCGCCGGCGACGCCATCCTGGTGGACCTGCAGCCGTTGGTCTCGCCATACGTGATCTCGGTGGTCGGCGACCCGGACGAGCTGCGCACCGAGTTCGCCCGCACTGCGGCGGCTGCGGCGCTGAACCTGCTCGCCCAGCAGTACTCCATCTCGTCTTCGGTCAGTCCGGTCGATGAGCTGAGTCTGCCGCCCGGTCCGGGCACGTCCCTGCGTTATGTGACCGAATCGTCATGAACGAAGCCGTAGCGGTGTGCCCAGGACGTGCGAGACTGTGCGCGGACGGCGAAGGGAGGGTGGAATGATCGCCGTGGCCGGCCTGCTCGTCGGGGTCGTGCTCGGCCTGATCCTGCAGCCCTCTGTCCCGGTGGAGCTGCAGCCGTACCTGCCGATCGCCGTGGTCGCCGCGCTGGACGCCCTCTTCGGCGCCGTACGTGCCCGCCTGGAGGGTGTTTTCGACGAGCGCGTGTTCGTCACCTCCTTCCTGTTCAACGTGGTGATCGCCGCCCTGCTGGTGTTCCTCGGGGACCAGCTCGGGGTCGGGTCCCAGCTGAGCACTGCGGTGGTGGTGGTGCTGGGCATCCGGATCTTCTCCAACGCAGCATCTATCCGTCGGCACGTCTTCAAGGCATGACTGGACAGCACAGCCGTTCCGGCGAGGCAGCCGGGAACCCGGAGCACAGCCGCACGCCGGAGACGAAGCGGCCCACCCGCCGGGGGCGCTCGGTGCGCGCGCAGCTGCTCATCGGGTTGATGAGCGTGCTGCTCGGGCTGGGTATCGTCGCTCAGGTCCGCCAGACCGAGCAGGACGAGTTCGCGAGCCTGCGCCAGGACGACCTGGTCCGACTGATGAGCGAGATGACCGACCGGAACCAGCAGCTCACCGACGAGCGCACCCAGCTGCGCCGGGACCTGGCCGCACTGTCCTCCGGATCCGGCGACCGGCAGGTGGCCGAGGACTACGCACAGCTGCAGGCCATCCTGGCTGGAACCGTACCGGTGGAGGGCACCGGGGTGGTGGTGACCGTGGAGCCCGGCGAGACGCCGGTGGATGCCCAGCGGATGGTGCACATGCTGGAAGAGATGCGCAACGCCGGCGCCGAGGCGGTCTCGGTGTCCGGGGAACGCCTGACCGCCTCTTCGGCGTTCGTCGACACTGTCGACGGGTTGCAGGTGAACGGTGCGAGCGTCTCCGCCCCGTACGAGTGGCGGGTGATCGGCAGCCCGGAGACGCTCGCGGTCGCGCTGGACATCCCGGGTGGTGCGATGGCGAGCATGCGTAACATCGGCGCCACTGTGGACCTGGTGGAACGCGACCTGGTGCAGATCACCGCGGTGCGGGACGTGGACGGTCCGCAGTACGCCGACGTCACCGATCCCGAGGGCTGAGTCGGTGCCGAGCTGCAAGGCTCCGGTCGGGCTGTCCTGGGCGGGTGCGGCGAACTAGAGTGGAACCGGTAGAGTCAACGATCCACACCCATCCGGACCACCCGGCGGATGGTGACAGGCCGCGAGGCAGACTGGGACGGGGAGGCGCGCTATGACAGCTCCGGAGAACGAGACGAACCCGACGGGTCCGGACTCTGCTGCCGGAAGCACCCCGACGCCGCACACCACGGCCGCTCTGGGCCGGGTGGTGCCGGCTGACTACGACGAGCTTCCCCCGGGTGCGATCGACCCGAGCGACCGTGCCGCCGTCGAGGCACTTCCCCCGCACTCCGCGCTGCTGATCGTCCAGCACGGACCGAACGCCGGCGCCCGGTTCCTGCTGGATGCTCCGCGGGTGACGGCTGGACGCGACCCGGCCGCCGACATCTTCCTGGACGATGTCACCGTCTCCCGCAAGCACGCGGAGTTCACCGGCGAGGCCGGCCAGTTCACCGTACGGGACGTGGGCAGCCTGAACGGCACGTACGTGAACCGCTCCCGGATCGACGAAGGCACGTTGCAGGCCGGCGACGAGGTGCAGATCGGCAAGTTCCGACTCACCTTCCACCCCAGTCCGCGCCGCGGTGAGGACGCGGCAGCCCCGGCCCCCTCCGCCGAGCAGTGAGCCCGGCCGGAGCAGCCGCACCGGGCGGGGAGTCCGCCGGGGCCCGGGAGGACAGCGGCGGCTGGCCGTTCGGTGTGTCCCGGACCCCGACGATGACCATCGGGTCGGCGTTGAGCATCCTGCAGCGGGAGTTCCCGGCGGTGCGCGTCTCCAAGATCCGGTTCCTGGAGGACCAGGGTCTGGTCAGCCCGCACCGTACCCCCTCCGGGTACCGCACCTACTCCCAGGCAGACGTCGAGCGGTTGCGTTTCTGCCTGGCCGCTCAGCGGGACTCCTTCCTGCCCTGGAAGGTGGTCCGGGAGCGGCTCAGCGAGCTGGACCAGGGCGGCCCGGACGTACCGGCACCCGGTGCCCGCGTGGTGACCGAGGACGGTGACCTGCTCACCTCTGCCACACCGTCGCGACTGACGGCCGAGCAGGTGGCCGAGCGTGCTGGGTGCGACGAGCCGACCGTGGACGCGCTCACCCGCGGTGGGCTGCTGCGTAGAGACGCCGGGGGTAAGTACCCGCCGGTCGCGGTGGAGATCGCCACTCTCGCTGGGCAGCTCGCGGAGCATGGCATCGACCAGCGGCACCTGCGTGCGGTGCGCAACGCAGCAGATCGTCAGGTAGACCTGATCGAGCAGATCGTCGCCCCGGTGCGCTCCCAGCGCAGCGGCCCGTCGGCCAGCGGTGCCCGGGCCCGGTCGCACGCACTGGGCAGCGAGCTGGCGAAGACCTTCACAGCCCTGCACACGGCGCTGCTGCAGGCGGCGGTCGACCGGATGGAGTGAGACGTCGCATTCGCGCCCGCGGCAGCGTAGCGTGGAGGTGTGCGACGGATGGGTGTGCTGGGAGTGCGGGTGCGGTTGAACGCACCAGAGCACGAGGTGCTCGTGGTGCTCACCGAGTCCGACGGTGAGCTGTCCCTGCCGATCGTGATCGGCCCGCACGAGGGGGTCGCCATCGCGACGGCGCAGGCCGGGATGAGCATGCCCCGTCCAGGTCCGCACGACCTGCTGCTGAGTGCGCTGAGCGCCGCTGGCGTCCAGCTGTCTCAGGTGAGCATCGTCGAGCTCCGAGAGGGCACCTTCATCGCCGAGCTGGTGCTCTCCAACGGGCGGCACGTGGATGCCCGGGCCTCCGATGCGATCGCTCTGGCGCTGCGCGCGAAGGTTCCGGTGTGGTGTGCCGAACCGGTGCTCGAGGCGGCTGCTGTGGTGCTGGACGTGGACGAGGACGACCATGCGCACGTGCGGATGGTCGGTGAGCTGGGCGAGGCCGAGGCGGAGGCGCGGGTGGCGGAGTTCCGCGAGTTCTTGGAGTCGGTCGACCCGGACGACTTCTCCGAAAGTGGCGGTTCGGAGCAGGCATGAGCCACCCCGCACGATCATGCGGCAAACTGCCACCACCTCACCATGAGGTTGAGGGTCAGACTTGCCGGGCGCGACACGCCGGGCACAGTTCGGGCGCATGTCGTTGACCGGACCCCTCGACCCCTCTAACGTCAGGTGTGTCCGGTTCAGAAGGACCGGCGGGAGATAGCGGCCCGGAAGACACCACGAGTACACTCTGCTCAGACGTGGTAGAAGAACGGAGAAGGCGTGAGCGGCATCGACGCGCAGACGGGCGCCACCCCCTCGACCCCGCAGCGGGCGCAGGGGCTGCTGTTCGGTGACACCCTGCCGGACCTGGACACTGACACCGGGTACCGAGGCCCGACCGCCTGCCGGGCGGCTGGGATCACCTATCGCCAGCTGGACTACTGGGCCCGCACCGGGCTGGTGGAGCCGAGCATCCGGCCAGCGACCGGTTCTGGCACGCAGCGGCTGTACAGCTTCCGTGACGTGCTGGTGCTCAAGGTCGTCAAGCGGCTGCTGGACACTGGGGTCTCGCTGCAGCAGATCCGCTCCGCGGTGACGCACCTGCGGGAACGGGGAGTGGACGATCTGGCGCAGATCACGCTGATGAGCGATGGGGCCAGCGTGTACGAGTGCACCTCGGCCGACGAGGTGTTCGACCTGGTGCAGGGTGGACAGGGAGTGTTCGGCATCGCGGTCGGGCGGGTCTGGCGCGAGGTGGAGAACAACCTCGCCGAGTTCCCCACTGAGCGTGCCGGCGACGAGGAGCCAGCGGCAGTCGCGGGCGACGAGCTCGCCAAGCGGCGCGCCGCCCGCCGTACCGGCTGACATCCGGCCTCCTCCCGGGAACCCGCCCGGACGGAGGGCGTGGTGGCTGCTCAGTCCTCCCAGTCGGTGCAGACCATCGAACCGTCCAGGGTCGCCGATCCCACAGTGGCGTCGGTGAACGTCACCCAGTCCTCGCCGTAGCTGATGTCCTGCGGGTCCTGAGTCTTCTCCGGGGCGCCACGCTGGTCGAGCTTGACCATCGCGAAGTGGGAACCGGAGACCTCGATCAGCGGCAGCTGGTTGTCCGTCTTGCCGATGATGTGCTCGATGTCGCCCGGCTCACCGGAGCAGTACACATCGGTGGGCTCCACGACCGTGGTGTCACCGCCGAGGTCCACGGTCACGCTGCTGCTCTCCGGCCGTGAGGCAGAGCTCGAGCTGTCGGCAGAGCTGGCGTCGTCATCGGAGTCCGAGGCGTCGGAGTCCTCGGAGTCCGCTGCTTCAGCATCGTCCTCCGGGTCGTCGGCGCTCTCGCTGGCGGAGTCTTCGGAGGGATCGCTCTCCGCCGCCGGTTCGGAGGTGGCGGAGCCAGGGGAGGCCGGCTCGTCAGAACCGGTGGCGGTGCAGGCAGCGACGGCGGCCAGGACGGCAGCACAGAGAACCAGAGTGGGTGTTGATCGCTTCACGGCACTATCGAAACGCTCCGACGACCGCTCTGCCACCGCCCCGGGGTGAAACCGGTCACAGCCCAGTGGCCCCGGCCCGCGCTGAGATGCATCACCGCAGGTCAGAGGCGCAGGTGATGCTGGGCACACCAGCTCGCGAGACACCGCTGCAGCAGGTTCAGAGGGGGCGGTACTCTCTGCACGTCTCGCCGCCGTCCCTGCTGAGGGGGAGCAATGTTCGCGAAAGTTCTGGTCGCCAACCGTGCTGAGATCGCCGTGCGGGCGTTCCGGGCCGCGTACGAGCTGGGGGCACGCACGGTGGCGGTGTTCCCGCACGAGGACCGTAGCTCCGAGCACCGGCTGAAGGCGGACGAGGCCTACCGGATCGGTACGGTGGGGCACCCGGTCCGGGCCTACCTGGACATCGAGGAGATCCTCCGGGTCGCCCGGGAGTCCGGGGCGGATGCGATCTACCCCGGGTACGGTTTCCTGTCCGAGCAGCCCGAGCTCGCCCGGGCGGCAGCGGAGGCCGGGATCACCTTCGTCGGACCGCCCGCACACGTGCTGGAGATGGCCGGGAACAAGGTGGCTGCGCTGCGCGCCGCCCGGGAGGCGGGACTCCCGGTGCTGCCCTCCAGCGCCCCCTCGGCCGATCCCGACGAGCTGCTCGCCGCGGCGAAGGAGGTCGGCTTCCCGCTGTTCGTCAAGGCTGTCGCCGGGGGAGGGGGTCGGGGGATGCGCCGGGTCGCCGGTCCGGACCAGCTGCCGGACGCCCTGTCCGCGGCGATGCGTGAGGCCGGCACCGCCTTCGGAGATCCGACCGTGTTCCTGGAGCGGGCGGTGCTGCGGCCCCGGCACATCGAGGTGCAGGTCCTCGCCGACGCCCACGGGGACGTGGTGCACCTGTTCGAACGGGACTGCTCGCTGCAGCGCCGGCACCAGAAGGTGATCGAGATGGCGCCGGCGCCGAACCTCGACCCTGCGACCAGGCAGGCCCTGTGCGCGGACGCGGTGAAGTTCGCTCGTGCCATCGGCTACCAGAACGCCGGCACCGTGGAGTTCCTGCTGGACACCGAGGGGGAGCGGGCCGGCCAGCACGTCTTCATCGAGATGAACCCGCGGATCCAGGTGGAGCACACCGTCACCGAGGAGATCACCGATGTGGACCTGGTCTCCGCCCAGATGCGCATCGCCGCCGGTGCCAGCCTCGCCGAGCTCGGCATCCACCAGGAGGAGCTGCGGGTGAACGGGTACGCGCTGCAGTGCCGGATCACCACTGAGGACCCGGGGAACGGGTTCCGCCCGGACACCGGCCGGATCACCGCCTACCGCTCACCCGGCGGCGCTGGTATCCGCCTGGACGGTGCCACTGCGCACGCCGGTGCCGACATCACCGGCCACTTCGACTCCATGCTGGTCAAGCTCACCTGCCGCGGGGCACAGTTCCCGGTGGCGGTCCGGCGGGCCCGCCGGGCGCTCGCCGAGTTCCGGATCCGGGGCGTACGCACGAACATCCCGTTCCTGCAGGCCGTCCTGGAAGACGAGGACTTCCTCCGCGGGGACGTTGCCACCTCGTTCATCGAGGAACGACCCGAGCTGCTGAGCCCCCGGGAGAGCGCCGACCGGGGCACCAAGCTGCTCAGCTATCTGGCGCACGTGACGGTGAACGCCCCGCACGGCCAACGGCCCGAGCACGTGATCGCACCGGTCGCGAAGCTCCCGCAGGTCGACCTGAGCACCGAGCCGGCGCCCGGGTCACGGCAGCTGATCGCCGAGCTCGGCGCCGAAGGCTTCGCCCGCCGGCTGCGTGAGCAGAGCCCGGTAGCGCTCACCGACACCACCTTCCGGGACGCGCACCAGTCGCTGCTGGCCACCCGGGTGCGGACCACCGACCTGCTCGCCGTCGCCCCGCACGTGGCGCGCACGCTGCCCGGTCTGCTGTCCCTGGAGGCCTGGGGCGGAGCCACCTACGACGTGGCGCTGCGGTTCCTCGGCGAAGACCCGTGGCAGCGGTTGGAGCGGCTGCGGGAGGCGGCGCCGAACCTGGCGCTGCAGATGCTGCTGCGTGGCCGGAACACGGTCGGCTACACCCCGTACCCGACGCAGGTGACCGATGCGTTCGTGGCCGAGGCCGCCCGCACCGGGGTGGACCTCTTCCGCATCTTCGACGCGTTGAACGATGTGGACCAGATGCGCCCGGCGATCGATGCTGTGCGGGGGACCCACGCCGTCGCCGAGGTGGCCCTGTGCTACACCGGCAACCTCACCGACCCCGGGGAGCGGCTCTACACCCTGGACTACTACCTGCACCTGGCCGAGCAGATCGTGGCGGCCGGAGCCCACGTGCTGGCGATCAAGGACATGGCCGGTCTGCTCCGCCCACCCGCCGCGCGGACGCTGGTGACCGCGCTGCGGGAGGCGTTCGACCTGCCGGTGCACCTGCACACCCACGACACCGCCGGCGGTCAGCTGGCCACCCTGCTCGCCGCCGTCGATGCCGGAGTGGA
Source organism: Ruania sp. (assembly GCA_035303065.1). GTDB lineage: Bacteria > Actinomycetota > Actinomycetes > Actinomycetales > Beutenbergiaceae > Ruania. The sequence continues at coordinate 2,086 of DATGRZ010000425.1, read as the reverse complement.
CGCTGTGGACGTGGCCAGTGCGCCGATGGGTGGCACCACCAGCCAGGTGCCCGCCTCGGCGCTGGTCGCCGCGATGGAGCACACCGAGCGCGCACCGGAGGTGAGCCTGGCCGCCGTGGCGGACCTGGAACCGTACTGGGAGGCGGTACGTACCCTGTACGGCCCGTTCGAGACCGGGCTGCGCGCCCCCACCGGGCGGGTCTACCACCACGAGATCCCCGGCGGTCAGCTGTCCAACCTGCGCCAGCAGGCGATCGCCCTCGGGCTGGGGGAGAAGTTCGAGCAGATCGAGGCGATGTACGCCGCCGCGGACCGGATGCTCGGCCACCTGGTGAAGGTCACCCCGTCCTCGAAAGTGGTCGGCGACCTGGCCCTGCAGCTGGTGGCCACCGGTGCCGACCCGGCCGAGTTCGAGGCGGACCCTGCCGGCTTCGACCTGCCGGACTCCGTCGTGGCATTCCTGCACGGTGAGCTCGGCGACCCGCCCGGCGGGTGGCCGGAACCGTTCCGCAGCAAGGCGCTGGCCGGGCGCGGACCCCGCCGGGAGATGACGCCGCTGACCGATAAGGACCGAGGTGAGCTGGACGGCGGCCCGCAGCGGCGGCGCGAGCACTTGAACGCGCTGCTCTTCCCCGGACCGGCCAAGGAGTTCAGCGAGCTTCGTCGAGAGTATGGCGACATCTCCGTGATCGACACCCTGGACTACCTCTACGGGCTGCAGCCGGGCAAGGAGGTCACCGTGGTCCTGGAGCGCGGCGTGCGGTTGCTCATCGGCCTGGAGGCGGTCTCCGAACCGGACGAACGCGGCGTACGCACGGTGATGACGACGCTGAACAACCACCTTCGCCCGGTGCAGGTCCGCGACTCCTCCGCCCGGGTCACCGTGGAGGAGGCCGAACGGGCCGATCCCTCAGTGCCGGGGCACGTCGCCGCCCCGTTCGCTGGAGCAGTGACCCCGGTGGTCGCCGAGGGGGAGGCGGTGACGGCCGGGCAGACTGTGGCCACGATCGAGGCGATGAAGATGGAGGCCGCGATCACCTCACCGGTGGCCGGCACAGTGCGTCGGGTGGTCTCGGCCACGGCCCGGCCGGTGGACGGCGGAGACCTGGTGCTCGTGGTCGGCTGAGGGGAGGATGGGGACATGGCACGCTACTTCGACGTTCACCCGGTCAATCCTCAGCCTCGGTCGATCCACCAGGTCGCGGACATCATCCGTGACGGCGGACTGGTCGCCTACCCGACGGACTCCTGCTACGCGCTCGGAGCCCAGCTCGGCAACCAGGACGCCAAGGACCGTATCCTGCGCCTGCGCGGCCTGGACGAACGGCACGACTTCACGCTGATCTGCGCCGACTTCGCCCAGCTCGGGCAGTTCGTGCACGTGGACAACGCCGTCTTCCGCGCGGTGAAGGCTGCCACCCCGGGGTCGTACACGTTCATCCTGCCGGCGACCAAGGAGGTGCCGCGCCGGCTGCTGCACCCGAAGAAGAAGACGGTCGGGGTGCGCATCCCGGACCACCCGGTGGTGCGGTCGTTGCTGGCCGAGCTCGGCGAGCCGATCCTGTCCAGCACACTGCTGCTGCCGGGGGAGGAGGGCCCGATGACCGACGGCTGGCAGATCAAGGAGACTCTGGACCACCAGCTGGACGCCGTGATCGACGCGGGGGAGTGCGGCGACGTGCCCACCACTGTGGTGGACCTGTCCGCCGGCTACGCGGAGATCGCCCGGTACGGTGCCGGCGACCCCGCCCCGTTCGAATAACCCCCCCCTCCCACCCACCTGTCCGCGCACCCCCTCCCGGCTGAATCGATTCAAGCGATACTTGCTCCGCGAGGTCGTGCTCTGCGGTATCGCCCCCACGCAGCGAGTGTCGCCGTCCTCCCGGGTCGCTGCCCTCGTGGCGCAGCCTGGCCCACCCCGGTCGCGCACTCTGGTGCTGTCGGTCATCCTGAAAGTTGCCCTACCGACGGAAGGACTGAGGACGATGGCAACCTGCGACACCTGCGGTAACGACTACGACAAGCCGCTGACCGTCACCCAGGGTGGCCGGACGGGCACCTTCGACAGCTTCGAGTGCGCAGTGCA